>QIDK01000088.1 GCA_003228405.1 Gammaproteobacteria bacterium
TACCATGGGTGAAATGGCGGCTAGTCTTGCCCATGAACTGAACCAGCCTCTGACCGGCGCTATAAATTATTGCAGTGGTTGTTTGCGCATGCTGCGCGAAGGAAATGTCGATTCACAAAAGCTTACTCAGGGTATGGAAAATGCGGTTGAAGGCGCAACACTGGCTGCCGATATCATTCGGCGAATTCGGAGCTTTGTACAGAAAGGAGACACTCAACACAGTGAGCTAGATTTGAATCGTGCAGTGTGTAATGTGGCAGCTCTGGTAAAACATGAGGCAGGTCGACACAATGTGAAAATTGAACTCGATCTACAGCAACCTCTGCCACTGGTTGAGGGCGATATGATTCAACTGGAGCAGGTTGTTCTAAATTTTATTCGTAATGGCCTGGATGCCATGGATGAGATAAAACCAGGTAGTCGCAATCTGTGCATTACAACTCGAGCAACAAAAGCAGGAAAGGTCATGTTGAGTGCAACAGACACTGGAGTGGGAATTGCAAAGGAGGCAATGCCAAAAATCTTTGACGCATTTTATACCACCAAATCAGATGGCATGGGTATAGGTTTGTCGATAAGTCGATCAATTATTGAGTCACATCAGGGAATAATCAGAGCTCATTCCTTAGCTGATGGTGGCACAGAGTTTGTATTCGAACTTCCAGTACAGCAGGTGAGTTAATTATGAATCAGTTAATTAGACCCATAATAAATATTGTAGATGATGATCGCATGGCCAGAGAGTCGTTAAAGTGGCTGGTAGAGTCTGCCCATTTAACCGCAGAAGAGTTTGCGCGAGGTGAAGATTTTCTGCAACAGTTTAAGCACAGTGCTCCCGGTTGTGTGGTGCTAGATGTGCGCATGCCGGATATTAACGGTATGGAACTGTTTGCACGGCTGAAGCAAACCGGCTCAGATATTCCGGTGATTATTGTAACCGGTCATGCCGATGTTGCCATGGCCGTAAGAGCAATGAAAGCCGGTGCATTTGATTTTGTTGAAAAACCATACAATGATGCTTTAATGCTTGAGTTAATTCAAAATGCGATTACCTGTGATAGATACAAACGTGAGCAACAGCACAAGGTGGATAATATTCAGGGCCGCATTAATCGATTAACACCTCGTGAGCATGAAGTCATGAAATTTGTGCTTAACGCCAAACAGAATAAAATTATTGCATCTGAACTGGGCATCAGTATTAAGACAGTAGAGTTGCATCGTGCAAATTTAATGAACAAGATGAATGCTGCTTCATCGACTGAACTGGTCAAACTGGCAATGATGGCGGGTATGGATTAACCCGCATAACTGGTTACATTCGAAAACCAGAGAAATAGACTAAAAATCAAAAGCATTTTCACCGCAAATAAACGCGAATGAACGTAAATTTTAATGTTGTGCGCAAGTTCTGTGCAGGGTAAGCAGGCGACAATAATTTATATGAGCAATATGTTTCTCAGCTCGCACTACACCTGTTAATGCGTTTGCTTTTATTTGCGTGCTTTAGCGTTCATTTGCGGACAATATGCTGTTTGCTTTTTTAAAAAATACTCATAAAGACAGCCCAGCCCAGGCCGATGCTTTTATCGGTGATCCCCAGGGTTTACCCTATGATAAATCGGGTGCAACCCAGTTATTTGTCTGTTGTGAACCTAATAGACTCCCCTGTGTATTATTCTGAAATTTATCAAACATGGAGGGGTTCATAATGACTTCATACCTGCATAGAAAAAAATATTTCTTACGAACAACGCTGGCCGCTACTGCGCTGACAACACTTTCTCTGGGAGTGGCATCGGTGGCAGTTGCGTATGAAATTAACCACAATGCTCATAAAGATAAAAATGAAAAAAAGATTGTTTTTATTCATACCGGCGACTTCCATGGGGACATGGACCCACACCCTAATCTGCGGGCGGGTGCATCCTCGTCGCAAGGCGGTTTAGCACGTATTTCCACGGTGGTAAAAAAGATCCGCAAAAAGCACAAAATGAACTCTGTGCATGTTCACACAGGTGACACCATGGCCGGTAGTGCAATGGCCTCATTCACTCGCGGCGAAGCGTTAATCAATGTTGTGGATCAGCTGGGTATAGATGCTTTCGCCCCCGGTAACTGGGAATTTTCGTTTGGTATCTACCGTTATCTACAGTACTTCGGCAAGACGGCCGATATCGAGCCAATTATGGGTGATGACTGGAAAACGATGGCCGTAGAGATCCCTCCATTCGAGCAGGGTCACAAAGCGACTTTTGGTGCTGCTTTTCCTGATGCGTATCGCTGGGGTGCGGTTGCATCCAATGCCTACATTAATGGTACCAAGCCGGTTGAAGCCGGTGTTGTTAATAAAGGCACGGGTAATCTGCTGACACGACCTTATAAAATTATGATGGTGAACGGTGTCAAAATAGGTATTTTTGGCTGCACCACCAATCGTGGCCCGCAGGTCGTGAGCTCGGTTATTACTAAAGGTATCAGTTTTTCTAACTGTAAGGGTGAAATACGCTTTCCGCAGAATCGCCCCATCGCCTGGGATGGAGATCACCCGAATCAGGATGCTACCGATCCAGCAAATGGTTTTCGGGTAGAGCCTGAAATTCCTAAAATGGTGAACATACTGCGCAATGAACATAAGGTTGATATCGTCGTTCTGTTATCAGAAGCCGGCCTGGCAGAAAATATTTTTAATGCTGAAAACTATAATGGCATTGATCTTATCTTCTCATCCGATACCCATGAAACAACGCTGGTGCCTGTTGTGGTTACACAGCCGGGTGGCGGCAAGACGCTTATCGTAGAAGAAGGTGAAGATGGGCTTCAGGTGGGTGAGTTAGAGATTAAGCTTAAGCACGGCAAGCTAAAAAGCTGGGAGTGGAGACGCCATGCTATTGATCAGCATATAAAAGAAGACCCGACTATTCTTCATCTGGTTAAGCAGGTGCAGGCACCGTATCAGCATACTGGTTTTGAGCAGGGCAAAAATTCTCTGAACCCTTGGTACTACACCAACCCTTATAATGATGCGATGCTGGATGATCCATTAGATACGGTCATTGGTACAACGGATATTGAGCTGTCACGTAACCGTTTCTCCAATGAATTTGATCCGGCTAACTTTATCATGCCTTCATTAATTGAAGGCACAGGTCACAATATTATTGTAGATGCCTTTCGTGTGATTAGCGGTGCTCAAATTGGTGAGATTCGTGGCTTCCGCTACACCAATACCATCGCCCCCGGTGACATCACTCTGGGTGATCTGTATCACTATATTCCGATTGGTCCAATGGTTGCAAAAGCAGGCATTCCTTCGACGCCAGGTCATGATAATAAAGTTGGTAATTTAGACTGGCCGCGTAACCTGCTACAGAACATTGAGTTAGGTGGTAACAGCACCATGAATCCGCTGGTTACCCGGTGGTCAGGTGGCTGGGCATGGGATTACAGTGGCTTAACGCTGGACTTCGACCCCTACGCGCCTAATTTCAAACCGGATGTACACCTTAATGGCTCACGGGTTTCCAATGTGAAATTACTGGATGGCAGTAATCTGCAGGATAATCCGACGGTTGTTTACGCTTCTTATTACTATGATGGCGACCCCAATCGCATCAACCGTAATCAGATTGTACCCGGTGGTAAATGTAAGAAACAGTTCCCCGGAGATGCGGATGCCCTGCGTAAATGTGTAGAAAACAAAACGCTAATTCTGGCTAAAAAGCCGGATGGTTCTCTGGTAATGGTGAATCCGGTTGACTATAAAAAACTGCGGGCAAGTGGTGCTATTGAAGTAGTCGATGCAGTAGAAGTGGTGCGCCGTTATATTGCATCCGATGTTATTACCGTCAGCGATATGCAGGGCAATGTCTTGAATTCAACCACTGGCCTTGGTGGTAATGTGGAGGCAGCAGAAATGCCATTCCCACGTTACAACCTGTTATCACCCCTGGTCGATTCGAGCATTGAATTTGGATTCCCGGCGATTGAACCACTACGTGGTGCACCACCACAGGGTTTTGTTTACCCGGCGGGTTATATCTCCGGCGTAGCAGATGCACCAGATGATGAAGGTGAATTCTGATAAATAGAACACGCTGTAGCATTATGAAGTAATAAAAATAGCCCGCTCTCTGGAGCGGGCTATTTTTTTGCAATTCGCTAATATCTGACGTAGAGTCAATGTGCAACAAATCTGATGCATATCACAGAACAGTCATCCAACGCTAAATAAACCGCATAACATAGGGCGATCCCTAGATATATCTAGGGTGCATACCAGTTATTGTTTGCATAGTCATCCCATAAACTCCATCAACGTTGTACCTTTTCATTCAAACGGGGATACCCCGTCGCAATATAATGGAGTTAAGAGTATGTGTAAAATGATACACCGCAGTAAAACAAAACTAAGCACTTGCGCTATGGGATTAATGAGCTTAAGCCTTGTGACTTTTTCCTTTTCACCTCAGTTAGAAGCCTCCAGCAAAACAAACGAAATTACTATTATTCACGTTAGTGATGTTCACGGACACCTGCGACCACACGATGAGAATTTTTTATTTGCAGGTAATCGTGAAAATGCAGGTGGAGTTGCTCGACTGGCTACTGGCATAAAAGAAATTAGACAGAGAGTGGGTGTGGAAAACTCACTGACGTTTATGGTCGGTGATTCAACCCACGGTGGTGCCGAAGTTCTGTTTACGCTTGGCAATGCCATTATGCCTGTTTTTAATTCATTGGGCATTGATGCTTTTGTAATGGGCAACTGGGATTTTGCTTACGGCACACGTGTTACACGCAGTCGTTTTGTTGATTCCTTAAAGGGAAAAATCCCTATGTCGAAAAATAACCAGACGACATTAAGTTCAAGCATCCCGGCCTGTAATGGTTCGGCGAGTGCGGCTGACTGTAATGTTATTGCGGCTAATTTTGAAGTGGTGGCAAATAATGTTTACTGGTTTAAAGAAAAAGCCGTGGGTGCTGCACGTAAACCCAATTTATCGCCAGCAAACAGAGTCTTTAATTCCTGGGTGATTCGTGAAGCGAATGGAGTGAAAGTGGGCTACATTGGTATCACCAGTTCAAGACTTCCGGTGCAGAACCCTTTATTTAATTTAGGTTTGCGTTTCACCAAAGGCTATAACGAATTACCAGCTGATATAGCAAATGCCAGAGCCGCCGGTGCAGATATCATTGTACTGGCAACAGAGTTAGGTTTTGGTGACAATATTCAAATCGCAAAAGAGATCAGTGGCATTGACGTTATTCTCAGTGGCGATACCCACGAGTCTATACCTGATGCGATTGAAATCAAAAATGTATTCAGTGGTAAGAAGGTTATTATCGTTGAGTCTGGTGAAGATGCCTATCTGGGTGAACTGATGCTGGACGTTAGACATGGCAAGATTAAACATTTTGAATTTAATCTTCATGAGATGACTGACGAAGTCGCTGAAGACACATCTGATTATTTTGTTGCCGGTGGCATAAAGGCACTGGTAGCTGAAAATACCAGCGAATTTTACAGCGGTGCAGATTTCAAATGTCATACCTTCGGCCCTGGCGGTTTTCAATTTGGTAAAGGCCATACCCTGTGTACTCCACTCGATGAAGTGGCCGGTTACACTGAAGTTAATCTGGAACGTCGTGACGTGATTGGCGATATTATGAATAACTTTATTGGTGATGCGACTCTGGCCCTGGGTAAGAATACCGGTGCACAGATCTCCGATAATGATACCTTTGCAATCACCAATGGCTTCCGCTTTGATATTCCTGTTCTAGGCATGGGTACACCTCTGGATGGCCCGGCTGGTGGCGTTTCTGATGGTGCCATTACCGTGGGTGAAATATACAACTACATGCCGTTTACACCCGCGGTATCACTGGTTGATTTTACCGGAGGTTTATTACGCGGTCGTTTTGAATCTTTTCTGGAAGGTATTTTTGACCCGCATTCATTCCGTCATCGCGGTGGCTGGTGGATGGGCTTTTCAGACAATATGCGTTTTGTGCTAGATCTGGAACTATCACCAACCTCGGTACCGTTGCAAACACTGGGTGGCAGAATTTTATCCATGGAGCTAAATGGCAACTCGGTTGACCCAAGCAAAGTGTATACCGTGGTTAGCTGCTATCCCAACGGTGAAGGAACGGATCGTCAGTGTCGCACATCCGGTGGACGAAATATGCGCTTCCCCTGTGGTGCCTTTGATCCAGACGTGAACGCTGCCAGTGTCGTGGGTATATGTGATCCGCTGAATATAGAAAACATTGTTGATGTTACCCGCAAGCCTGTGGTTCTGCAGGTCGCACCCAATGATTTCTGGGTACCGGCACAGGTATTACGTGAGCACCTTAAAACCAATGTTATCAGCATGGTGGAGTTTGGCCCGCGCCGTAAAAATACTGAAACGGTTGCCTATAATGGCTGCCCGGGCACACCGCCTGTTTTAGATAAAAATTGCGATGGTGTTCCCGATTCATCTTATGGAGAAGTTCAACCGGCATTTGGAGCCGGCCCTACATGGCTGGGACGCTTAGTGGTAGGGGGTAAATAGAGGGCAATGCTCAGATATGAGTAGCAAACCTGAGGCACCACCCTGGCAGATATGGGGTGGTGCCTTTTTTATTGCCAGATAAACGCTTAAGCCTGCTGTGATGCTCATTTCAGTCAGCCCGGATTTCACAGAATTATGCCAAAACCAGGCCCGGAAAACGTCAATCGCCAGTCAATTCGTGTCAGGATGTTATCTGGGCATATCAATACATATCACAATACTATAAAATACGCTCGATTTTGAATGACAGTGAACCCGGATATTTCACTACGTAATATTCTTTGTGAACGCATAATCATAATGAACAATCCGGGTATATTAGAAAAACACACTGTGTAACAACGAACGCTATGCCGTTTTTGGAAAAATTTCAGCGGCCCATTAATAAACTTTTATGGGGCCGATTTGCCTGCAACCCTGGCTATGGCTATGCCCATAGTGACAACCCGGGGGGTTGAACAAACTGGCTGGCTGAGATTTTCCCGAAATTCTGCATTTTTATGATACATCCGAGTTAAGGGTATTCCATGTCACGTGCCGATAAGGTCTCAGACGCTACAGGTCTGGAAAAACTGATTCTAACACTACGCTACCATGAGCAGTCTCGTCAGTGGTTTGCGGTAGTCTTTGTATTGCTGGTAAGCCTGCTGGGGCAACCTTTGCCAGTGCTATTTGCCACTGGAGCTGCGATTGCAGCGGTGGGGGCTGCGGTGCGCATGTGGGCATCCGGCTATGTTATGAAGAATAAAGAGCTGGCAACCACCGGGCCATATGCCTATGTGCGTCATCCTTTGTATGTCGGCAATATACTGCTGCTGCTTGGCTTTTCTCTGGCCTCATCCCAATGGTGGTCGTTTGTGCTGATGGCCGCCCTGCTGTGGTTTTATTACCCACCCACCATCTCCTATGAAGACAATAAGCTACGTGATATTTTTGGTGAGGAATGGGAAGCCTGGTCTAAAAATATACATGCACTGCTACCCACATTTGGTGCTAAAGCGGGCAGTGTGAAAAGTTCATGGTCTTTTAGAAAAAGTCTGATGCAGAATGCGGAACCGGTGATTGTTGTATACCTGATTGGCTGTCTGTACCTGCTATATACTAATTAACCCCAAATGCTGCAGAATCTGGATTTTATTTCAGAAAGTGAATTAACCGAATGGGTTAAAACACATCTGGAGTCTGGAGCAAAGGAATTATCCGCAGGATACCAGGGAAAAACCCTGTTGTTTGATGAGCAAAATCATAAACTGGTGATTAAAGCCCCGCTGGGTAATTTCATAACCCGCCCCATAAATCTGGCGCTGTTGCGTCACGAACATCAAATTTATCAGAAACTTCAGGGCATGCAATCGATACCATTTTGTTATGGCATGGCCAATAATGAATATCTGGTGATCGAATTTATAGAAGGCCAGACCATTCGCCAAAGACAGCTGGATTCAAACTCAGAGTTTTTTGTAAAACTTTTACTGGCAATTAAAGAAATGCATCAGCGTGGAGTGGCACACTTTGATTTAAAACGCATGGAAAATTTACTGGTTACCACGAATGATGAACCCAGACTTATTGATTTTGGTGTATCCATTTACAGAAAAGAGGGTTTCCACTGGCTAAATCAGTTTTTGTATAAACTGGCACAACAATTTGATTTTAATGCCTGGGCGCGGCATAAATATAATAAAAATATGGCACTGATAAGTGATGATGACAAAAAATATTATAAGAAGACAGGAATAGAAATAGCGAGCAAAAAAATAAAACGATTTTATAAAGATAAAGTTCTTAAAGTTTTTAAATAATCATTCTGATTCTGAGTTGTTCCTACGAAATTTACTGAAAGTCAAAAGAATTTTTACCGCAAATAAACGCGAATGGACGCAAGTTTTTTATGTCATGTGCCCGTTCTATACAGGGCATGCAAGCTGCAATAATTTTTATGGACATATGTCTCTCAGAGCGCAACCTGAATAGTGCTTACTAATAAGTCAGATGAAAAAAATCCCTGTTCTGTATCACAGAAGGTTAAAAAAATGGTTTCTTCTGTAGGAGCCAGGGATACTGATTGCGATGCGAAGCGAAGCGAGTCGTTAAGCTTATCGGCTCGCTTCGCATCGCCAGGTGCATCGTCAGCTAAAGCTACCTCCTACAGGTGCTATTTTTCTAACGCTTATTTCAGTATCCTTTATTTCTGACTCAGTAATACTTAAGGCACTCTTACCATTTTGTGTTCGCTGTCTATCTTACTCAGTAGGTTGGCGGTGAGTTTACGAACCCCAACAATAACGGTGAGATCTGCCAGCACTGTTGGGCTTCGTGAACTCAGCACCAACCTGCGAAAAACAATCCATTGTGGCTATCCTGGTTTAAGTAAGTGCCATTCAACTCTGCGCCCTGTTTTTAAAAGGCCATGTTTACACACTGTATTTTTAAATACTTCTAAGTAACTGTCTGGCACTATCAATATATTTTTTTCTGTAAAACAGCACTTGCCAGCGACTGCCTCCACATTGGCGCCATAGAACAACAGAGCGAATACCTGCAAATAACAGGGCGCGAATTTTATTTGCATTGGAAGTCTGTGATAAATAAGCCTGGTTACCCTGAACCATAATTTTAGGGCCGAGCGGGCTGATGATTTGCTGATAAACATCAGCCAGACGGGCCACAATATTCTCATGACTAACATGGAAATAATCAACTTTACCCTGTATGGCCTGCAGCTCTGTTGTCAGTTTATCCATTATGCCGGCAGACTTACGCAGCGTTTTCTCCAGGTACAGCAGGTTAATGGCATAGCGGGTGGTTTGCATGTCCTTTTTGTGTGTCTTGCCAGACAGTTGATCAATTAATGTATTTAAACCCTTTTTAACGGTAGAAGGGTCTCCGTATACATCCATGACATTATTAGCATCAAAACGGAACAGGGTTTCGAGTATGGATGCAAGCTGAGCATCTGCAATGCTCCCCTTGTTTGCGACTTCCTGCATCAGTATTACAGATTGATAAATGCCTGCGAGGGCGAGTGTTTTGTCCTGTTGCTTGTGTTGCATAACTTAATCAGAGGCTCCCTGGTTTATGCTATCGACTATAGATAAGTCTTTAAGAATTATACATTGTATCAATTATGCCGCCACCTAAACAAATATTATCATCATAAAAAACGATAGACTGTCCTGGAGTGATGGCTCGTTGTGCTGTTTCAAAGCTGACTTTGGCACTGCCATCTTCAATGCTTTCTATCACACATTGCTGGTCTGCCTGCCGGTAGCGAACCTTGGCTTTACAGTGATAGGGTAATTGTGGCGCTGAACCACTCACCCAGCAAAGTTGTGAGGCATTTAAATGCGTGTGATAGAGTGCAGAATCTTCTCCCTGAGCCACATATAAAACATTATTTTCCAAATCTTTTTTTACACTGAACCAGGGTTCTTCTGTTGCATTTTTAACTCCACCAATGCCCAGCCCCTTGCGTTGCCCCAGTGTGTAATACATTAGCCCGTTATGTCTGCCAACTATCTGCCCGTGCAGGGTTTTAATGTCACCCGGTTGAGCGGGAATAAACCGCTGTAAAAAATCTTTAAATTTTCGCTCACCAATAAAGCAGATGCCGGTACTGTCTTTTTTATTGTGTGTAATAAAACCAGATTTTTCCGCTATGTTGCGTACTTCTGGTTTTTTTATATCACCGACGGGAAACAGGCTATGTTTTAGCTGCTGCTGATTGAGCGTATATAAAAAATAACTCTGATCTTTATTATCATCCCGGCCTTTTAATAGCTGATATTTTCCTTTGCTTTCGCCGCGTTGCACATAATGACCGGTGGCAATAAAGCTGGCACCTAATTGCAGGGCATAATCTAAAAAAGCCCTGAACTTGATTTCCTTATTACAGAGGATATCCGGGTTAGGTGTTCTGCCTGCTGAGTATTCAGCAAGAAAATTCTCAAAGACTCTATCCCAGTACTGATCTGAAAAATTAACGCTGTGAAGTTTTATACCCAGTTTGTCACAAACCTGCTGAGCATCTTTTAAATCATCTGCTGCGGCGCAGTAATCTTTATCATCATCCTGTTCCCAGTTTTTCATAAACAGGCCTTCTACCTGATAGCCCTGTTCAATCAGGCATTGTGCTGCAACAGAAGAATCAACGCCACCAGACATACCCACGATTACCCGTTGACCATAATCACGCTTTTTATGCTTACTCAGCATTATCCATATCGTCTGCTGTGAAATCGTAATTTATACCGAATATGGTTTTACTTTTATAAGTTGTAATATCGGGTGATTCACCCAGGATTTGAGGATCAATTTTAAGAATGTAAATTTGTGAGTCAGATAATGACTGCAGTAAGAGCCCATTGACTCTGTAACCTGCCCAGCCAAATTGAGTAACGGTTTTGCGCATAATATGACGTTTAACCAGGTAAGTATCTAATAATATATCGAGATAGGATTTTATATTTTTATAATTATTTTTGCTGCTGTTATCTTTATATAATTTTTCAGCTTTCAGGGTTTCAGTGTTTTTACTGGCAAGGGTCTTATAAATATCAGATTCCATTAAGGCAATGGAGTTGGCAATATTGTCCTGTTCATCTTTATCGGTTGCAAAGGGAGAGGCATAAAGTTCTTTTACTTTAGACCAGCTGTTGTCCGTAATTTTTACATGCAGCGTTTTTTTGCAGTTTTCATAAATGCAGAATTCAACAACTGGCCCGGCAAAACTGTTGCTGCTCAATATTAGTATGCTGAGAAAACTAATAAACAAGTTGTAAAGATGCGTCTGCATTATTCGTTTTTATCCCTTTTTTGCTGTAAATCGTCGTTTCTTTTCTTTTATATATCTAATAATGTGCAAGCGCCATAATAATCGTACGATTGCATAGCCGCTAATGCTACTGATCACACCCAGAGTAAAACAACCAAGTAAGAATGGCTGCCAGATAACTTTCATCTGTTGTTCTATCCAGTCGAAGGAGGCTTCAAATTCAATATTACTCGGTGGTAGCCCCAGTATCCAGTTACCCAGCACATAGGCGGCATAAAACATGGGGGCCATGGTGAGTGGATTAGTAATCCATACCAGGGCCACCGAAATAGGTAAGTTACAACGCAGTAAAATGGCCGCGCCCGCAGCAAGTATCATTTGTGAGGGCAGGGGCACCCACATAAAAAATAGCCCCACTGAAAATGCCATGGATACTGATTTTCGGTTCATATGCCATAAATTTGGTTCGTGTAATAATGTGCCGAAGATTCGCAGAGATTTTGACTGAGTTATTTTATGAGGATCCGGCAGGTATTTACGTAAAAACTTTTTTGACATAGTCTACTTATTAAAAAATTGATTATGAGTAATTGCTGCAGAGCACCTGGCAAGCTAATGTGGTTTAATACTCTGTAGCAGGAAATCTTCGGGCAGCCAGATCATAACAGTGACCTGATTAGAGGATCCCTGAGTTTAAATTATAACAGACTGATCACTTGATAAGGATTTTACTTGTGTCTGCAACAGGGAATATTAAAACAGGCCAGTCATTGCCGGTCATTGCATTATCACTATTAGCCGGTGTCTGCTTTCTGCAGCTGCAACCTGATCTACTTGGCCCGCTCTGGACCAGTTCTGAAATTCTGATGTTTTTACCCCTGCTGTTGTGGTTGTTTTACTTTTTGCCTGGTCGTCGTGGACTACTGGCTTTTTTCACTGGCTATTTATGGGCGTTATTATTTGCGCAGGTTTACCTTCAGCATCAGCTTCCCCAGGCTCTGCAAAAACAGGATATTTTATTACAGGGTGTGGTCATCGGTTTAGCGGATGAAAATAACAGGTCAACCCGGTTTGATTTTCAGGTCACGGATTATATTTCCGTGAATGGAAACAGTCATCCACAATTAAAAAGTGCGATGCCATCCCGGCTTAGACTGAGCTGGTATTATCGTAGAGGCAAGATTCATAGTGGCGATCACTGGCGCCTGCTGGTGAGGCTGAAACAGCCTCACGGAATGCATAACCCGGGTGGCTTTGATTATGAAAAATGGCTTTATCAGCAAGGTATACAGGCCACGGGTTATATTAGAAAAAGTAAGCAAAATCATATAATTAGCCAGAAAAGCTGGGGTATAGATCGGCTTAGGGAAAAGCTGCACAGCATTATCTCACGGCTACCCGGTGAGCATTACCAGGGGCTGTTAGAGGCTTTAACCATTGGCCATAAATCGGCTATTAGCAGTGATCAGTGGCAGGTTTTAAGAAATACCGGCACCAGCCATTTAATGGCGATTTCTGGCTTGCATATCGGCCTGGTTGCCGGACTGGTGTTTTTTCTGGTGCGCCGATGGGTGCCAGTCTGGCTATGTAAACGCAGCAGTGCACCCCAGGTGGCGGCCGTATTCAGCCTGCTGGCAGCGGGTTTTTATGCCCTGCTGGCCGGGTTTACTGTACCAACTCAGCGTGCCTTTATTATGCTACTGGTGCTGATGTCGGCGATTTTAATTCGGCGGCCGGCATTGAGTATAAATACCCTGTCACTCGCATTAATAGCAGTGATTATGATTAACCCTGTCTCTGTATTGTCCGTTGGTTTCTGGTTGTCTTTTCTGGCAGTGCTCATTATTAGCCTGGTGTCTGGTGCCAGGGTTAGCGCTCAAAAACCCAGAATATATGGCGCCTGGCTAGAAGGCATTAGAATTCAGTGGCTGATTGCGCTGGGGATGCTGCCTCTAAGTCTATTGTTGTTTCAGCAGGGTTCGTTGATATCTCCCATTGCTAATATGCTGGTGATTCCACTGGTGGGTATGCTGGTGGTGCCACTGGCATTACTCGCCAGTTTAACGAGCCTGGTTTCAATAGCGGCCAGTAACTGGTTATTTAGCCAGGCCGGCAGCTTGCTGGCCTTTATCTGGACATTGCTGGAGTGGTTTGCCCAGAGCCCGCTTGCCAGCTGGCAGACATCATCCATTCCACTGCTGCAGAGTGGCTTTGCCTTGTTGGGCGTGCTGCTTTTACTCATGCCCAGAGGCTTTCCCCTGCGTTATTCCGGCCTGATTCTGTTACTACCGATGTTGCTCTATCAGTATCCACGCCCGCAGCAGGGTGAGTTCTGGGTTGATGTACTGGATGTGGGGCAGGGGCTGTCTGTATTAGTGCAAACCAGAGACAAAACATTGTTATATGACACCGGGGCCAAATTCAGTGAGCGGTTTGATATTGGGCAGAGGGTCGTGGTGCCATATCTTAATTATAAGGGCATTGAGCAACTGGATACCCTGTTAATCAGCCATGGGGATAATGATCACGCCGGTGGTGTGGATGCGGTATTACAGTTAATGGATGTGAAGCTGCTGCTGGGAGAGGCCGAATTTATTCAACAGCAAAACCGGTCGGAACAAGCTACACAGGCCTGTAAAGCAGGCGATCACTGGCAATGGAATGGGGTGGACTTTGAAATATTACACCCGGCGCAGGCCTATAAAAAGTCTAATAATCGCAGTTGTGTGCTTAAAATATGGAATGCGCAGCACAGCCTGTTGCTGCCGGGTGATATGGAGCGCAAAGCCGAGCGACATATGCTTAAACAGTCAGCAGATGCGCTGGCAGTGGATGTGTTAATAGTCCCTCATCACGGCAGTAATACCTCATCATCTCAGGCCTGGCTGGAAAAGCTGAAACCTGAGCTGGCCATTGTTTCAGCCGGTTATAAAAATCGTTTTGGTCACCCGACAGCTAAGGTGCTGGCGCGCTATCAGCAGTTGGGCAGCCGACTATTAAATACAGCAGATGGAGGCATGATACAAATGAAGTTTGGGCAAAGTTCGGCAACCGGGGCACTGCACACCCGGCAACAGCGAAAAGTTGTGGTTCATTATTGGAATCATCGCTTCTGATAACGTATTATGTGCCCATTCTAAATATTTTACAGGGGCAATATACGTGTTTGAAATGGTCAAAGCCGGTGGCTGGTTAATGTTTCCTATTGTTGCGTGTTCTATTATCGCCTTTGCAATCATCCTTGAGCGCTTCTGGGCGCTACAGAAGAAAAAGGTCATCCCCAATCATCTGGTGGCCACTATCTGGCACTGGGTTAAGGAAAACCAGCTGGAGCGGTCTAAAATTGAAGAGATCAGCAAGCAGTCTGCATTGGGTAAAATTCTGGCAACAGGGTTAAATAATCGCCACCTTGAACGCGAGCGTATTAAAGAATCTATTGAAGAAGCCGGGCGTCAGGTAGTGCATGAAATGGAGCGCTTTCTAAATACCCTGGGCACTGTCGCCTCTATTTCCCCTCTGTTAGGCTTGCTGGGCACAGTGATTGGCATGATTAAGGTATTCAATGCCATCACCAGTTCAGGTGTGGGCAATGCGGCGCCACTTGCCGGGGGTATTTCACAGGCATTAATTACCACGGCAGCCGGTTTAACCGTGGCCATAATCGCGTTGATTTTCCACCGCTATTTTCGGGGCCGGGTCGATGAGCTGGTCGTAAAAATGGAAGAGGAAGCCATTAAAATGGTAGATGTGTTACATAATAACCGCAGCATGGCTTCGCTAAAAGCGGGCAAACAGGAAACGGGGAAAGCCGCTTGAACCTCAAACCTGATCGCAGAGATGAAATCGATTTAAACTTAACACCACTGATTGATGTGGTGTTTTTATTACTGATCTTTTTTATGGTGTCGACTACTTTTGAAAAAACATCAAAGTTAAAAATTGACCTGCCCGAAGCTTCGGCTCAGGCAACGCAACAGTCGGATAAAAAAATTGTGATTGGTATCGATATCAAAGGCCGTTATTTCATAAATGACCGTCAGTTGGTGAATACCCAGTTAAAAACCTTAAAACTGGCACTGCTAAAAATTGCCGGTGATAATAAAGATATCCCTATCGTGTTACGTGCCGATGCTAAAACGCCTCATCAGTCAGTCGTCACCGCCATGGATGCAGCGTCCCAGGTTGGTTTAACCCGGCTGTCAATTTCTACACTTGAAGTCAGCGGAACAAAATAGCTTATGAGCAGCGACGCTGAGCAAGCATACACAAAAGTAACCTACCGACGATTATTGTCCTATACCTTTGAAAACAAAAAGGTGTTTGCATTTTCAGTTGTTAGCATGATTCTGGTGGCCTTATCGCAACCCGCATTTGCGGCATTACTGGAACCCATGCTGGATGGCGGCTTTATTCATAAAGACCCGAAAATTATTCAGTGGCTGCCTTATGCCTTTGTTTTAGTTTTTATGGTTAGAGCGATTGCGGGTTTTGCGGCAGACTTCAGTATGACCTGGATAGGTCGTAAAGTGATTTTAACACTCAGGGCGCAAATGTTTGAGAGCCTGATTTTATTGCCGAACAAATATTATGATAATACTTCAACCGGCGAAACCATTTCACGTTTTATTTATGATGTGGAACAACTGGCAACCGCATCAACAACAGCGGTGACCATTCTCATAAAAGACTCATTAATGCTGGTGAGTTTAATCGGCTGGATGTTTTATCTAAGCCCTATGCTGGCAGGTGTATTTTTAATACTGGCACCAGTGATGGCATTAATTGTAAGCGTAGTTTCGCGTCGCTTCAGGGCTATTTCTAAACGTATTCAGTCTTCTATGGGCAGCATTAGCCACGTGTTAGAAGAGTCGGTGCAGGGGCAACGTGTTGTAAAAATATTTGGTGGTCAGGAGTATGAGCTAGATCGGTTTTATAAAAATAATAATCAAAATCGGCAGCAAAATATGAAGTTAATGGTGAGCTCATCATTAAGTACCGCCATATTACAGATTATTGTTGCTTTTGCACTTACCGGCATTATATATGTAGCGATTCAGGAAGGCTTAAAAGATAATTTAACCGCAGGCACCTTTACCGCTTATATTACTGCGGCAACCATGCTGTTTGCACCCCTAAAACGTTTAACCAATATTAATGCGGTAATACAGAAAGGGGTAGCAGCAGCAGAAAGTGTGTTTGAATTTCTGGATAGTGAAACTGAATCAGATAAAGGAACCTATACCACTAAAAAAATTAATGGTGAACTGTTATTTGAAAATTTAAATTTTTCTTATGATAGTCATCAGGACAAAGCAGTATTAAATAATATTAATCTGCATATTAAACCCGGTGAAACGGTGGCCTTTGTGGGTCAGTCTGGCAGTGGTAAATCAACTCTGGTGAATTTGATTCCCCGTCTCTATACCGGCTATCAGGGCAAAATATTACTGGATGGCGTGGATCTGGATGAATACAAAATAGAGAATTTACGCCAGCACATAGCTTATGTAGGCCAGGAAATTGTGCTTTTTAATGACACCATTGAGCATAATATTAGCTATGGAATTGAAGATACTGATGCGCACAAATTAAAGGCAGCAGCAGTTGCTGCCCATGCAATGGAATTTATTGATAGACAACCCCAGGGCATGCAATCACTTACGGGTGAAAAAGGAGTGCTGCTATCCGGTGGTCAGCGTCAACGATTAGTGATTGCCCGTGCATTATTTAAAGATGCGCCGGTATTAATTATGGATGAAGCAACCTCTGCACTGGATACTGAATCTGAAAGAACCATTCAGAGTGCATTAGAGGCGCTTACAAAAAACCGCACCACACTGGTTATTGCACACAGGCTTTCAACAATTGAAAACGCAGATAAAATTGTGGTGATGGATCAGGGCAGTATTATTGAAGTTGGAACACATCAGGAACTGCTGGCGAAGGGTGGCGCATATAGTGCTTTACATAGCATCCAGTTTTCTGAGCCCGAAGCCACTAAATGAAACGTCTGGATTATTACTGGAACAGTATTAATTTTGTGTCATTGGTTCTATTGCCCTTATCAGGGCTTTTTTATTTAATCAGTTCACTGAGGTTTAAACTCTACCAGCTGAATATATTAAAATCATATAAAGCCCCTTTACCAGTGGTGGTTATCGGTAATATCACAGTAGGTGGCACAGGTAAAACCCCGCTTATTATAGAACTGGTACAACAGTTGCGTGCTCTGGGAAAAAAGCCAGGGGTTATTAGCCGGGGTTATGGTGGTAATGCGGAAATCTGGCCACAAATTGTTAATGCAAATAGCACAGCGGAAACAGTAGGTGATGAACCACAGCTTGTTTATGAGCGAACCCAGTGCCCGGTGGTAGTCGGTGCCAGTAGACAACAGGATATTGAATTATTAATACGCAAGTTTGACTGTGATGTTGTACTATCGGATGATGGTCTACAGCACTATGCATTACAGCGTGATATTGAAATTGTCGTGGTTGATAAAGAGCGGCAATTTGGTAATGGTTTTTACATCCCCGCCGGGCCATTAAGGGAAGCAGAAGCCAGGCTG
>QIDK01000194.1 GCA_003228405.1 Gammaproteobacteria bacterium
GAACGAATTTATAATGTCTTATAATTTAAAGGGTATTGATGTGTTTTTTTGATGCCGCCCTTAATGCAACAGCATAGGCTTTGTTGGCCCAGATATTCATTTCTTCGCTATCTTCTAATGCATCTTCGGGAGCCTGAAAATACGACATTTTGAATTCTTTGCCTTTCCTGATATATGTAAATGCATGCAGGCTTCTTTCTGTGAACTCGTTTATGGTTTGTTTATCTGCCTTTAAATAAAGAACGCTATCGGCTATTAAGCCGAACATGAGCTCTTCGAGAAAAACACCGTAACCACCAAACATTTTTTTTGCACGTACCGGGCCCATGGCTTGCATAAGCTCAACCACATAAGATGCAAATTCTTTTTCTATGTTTGAAGCTGGCATAATTTTAATTCACCATTTCCCTGCATCATTTTCCTGTACCATTTTCCTGGGCCAGATTTTTACATATAAGCCCGGGCAGAAACATGCAAAAAGAATGCAATATTCTGCTGCAACTTTGAGCCTGACTAAGCCTGCTCTGCTACCAGCCAGTTTAACGCCTCATCACGATTTGAAAATATCTTCATATTCCATTCTACCTGTCGCGGAACTGAAGCCAGTGACTGGGTAGAAATGGCTGTCATCCGATTGTAGGCGACCACCGCCATTGCATTTATTTCTTTTAGGGTAGCCAGCTTTTTCTGGGCAGAAAAATCATAGGTGTAGGCGTTTAGCTTATTGATAAGCAGTGAAAATGGCGCACGTAAATGCGTAAGTAAAAAGTCATGGTACTGATCAACCATGTCTGCATCCATTTCTACGCCATCATTTATTAGCACTTCGGCTATATCTTCACGAAGAAGAATTATTTTCGCAAAATCCAGTTCATGTAAGTCCATATACTACTCCTGCTTTATTACTGTGTTTATCTTCCAGTGTAACGGAGCTGTAGAAAACCCCGAGTTTTCGGCAGCCTCTGATTAAGTCAGAGCTGCCTTGAATTATTATCTCACATCTCGATCTATAATTTGTTAATTTCATCAGATTTTTGCAGCGCTGCAATAAAACCGCACAGATAGAGCGGTTGACTGCCCTTGAATACGGGTATTAGCAGTGACAATTTGAAAATCTGACATGTCTTAAAATACCTGATATTTACACCATTTAAAAAATAACAACCGGGTACACCCTCTCAGGCCGACGCGGTTCTGCTAAAACAGTGTCTGCTAATTGATAAATCTAATAGCTTAGCTCGCAATTTATATATTTAGCCCCTTAATTTATGTGGCTATAAAAATTTTTCATTAACCAGACTCTCAAAAAGTCTTCTCCTGATTATAATTTCACCAATGTTTACAATAACTTAGAACATAATCTCGAATGTAAGCAAATAGAGGCGAACTTATTGTGAAGATGATACAATCCACCGCAGAAAATAACGCTACAGGATCAGTTCGTCTGTATTCTGTGCCCATAAAGCATATAAACCGGGGATTATTATGACTCTTCCACGCAGCTTTCAAAGCCTGCTAAAGTCTGCACTTATTGTGCTGGCATTATTACCATTTGCTGCAAGTGATGCAGTGGCGGCCAAATCATCAAATAAAAAACATGAGCCGGTAGAAGTTTTAAAGGGCTTTGACCATCTGTCTAAAGAAAGCGCGCAGTGTGTTTCCTGTCACCGCGAAAAAACACCGGGCATTTATCAGATGTGGGGAGATTCCAAGCATTACCGCGCCAATGTAGGCTGTTATGAGTGTCATAAGGCAGAAAAATCGGATAAGGATGCGATCAAACATAAAGACCAGGTTATTTCAGTTATTGTATCGCCCAAAGACTGCAGCAGCTGCCATGAAAGAGAAGTTAAGGAATTCGATAGGTCACACCATGCGACAGCGGGCAATATATTAGGCTCACTGGATAATGTACTGGCAGAAGTGGTTGAAGGCGCACCCACATTACACGGCACATCACCGGTTGTTACCATGGGTTGCATGGGCTGTCACGGTTCTATTGTGCGAGTTGAATCTGATGGCTCATTAAATGCTGCCAGCTGGCCGAATACCGGCATTGGCCGCATTAACCCGGATGGTTCTAAAGGGGCATGTTCTGCCTGTCATTTACGTCATAGCTTTTCGGCCGAGCAGGCACGTCACCCGGATAACTGCGGTCGCTGTCACCTGGGCCCGGATCATCCACAAAAAGAAATTTATGAAGAATCAGTTCATGGTGTGGCCTTCCGCGCCAATATAGACAAGATGAACCTGGGCTCTTCGAAGTGGATTGCCGGTGAAGACTACAATGCTGCTCCTACCTGCGCCACCTGTCATATGTCAGCGACTAAAGATTTACCTGTCAATCACGATATCGGCAGCCGTATTTCCTGGAACCTGCGTGCCCCTGTTTCATTCAAAATTGATGCAAAGGCAATTAAAGCCGGTAAAAAAGTTAAACCCTGGTTAGAACGCCGTAAAGACATGAAGAGCGTGTGTAGTTCATGTCACGGTCGCAATACCGTGGATAACTTCTACGAGCAATTCGATGCATTTGTTCATCTGTTTAATGACAAGTTTGCGATTCCATCTAAGGAACTGATCACTATCATCAAGAAAGAAGGTCTAATCGACAAGACCAAATTTAATGATGAAATCGAATGGACCTATTTCTACCTGTGGCATCATGAAGGCCGTCGTG
Organism: Gammaproteobacteria bacterium; assembly: GCA_003228405.1. GTDB lineage: Bacteria > Pseudomonadota > Gammaproteobacteria > SZUA-229 > SZUA-229 > SZUA-229. The sequence goes on from QIDK01000194.1 coordinate 2,681, forward strand.
CCCGTCACGGTGCTGCCATGCTGGCTCCTGATTATGTTCACTGGGAAGGTATGTTTGAGATAGCCCATCGTTTCTATTTTGAGATGGTGCCACAGATCAAGGAACTGATTAAACATGCTAATGAAACTGGCAATAAGAAAGGGGCTAAAAAAGTTCAGGCTAAACTGGATAAAATTCTGAATTCAGAAATGCACCGCTGGTTCCTTGGCAAAAAGCCACCTAAATCATGGTCTCCCAAAGACAGTGATAATCACGGCTTTAAAACATCTAAAAAGTAATTATTTTTGCAACTGTGTTATTCCTGCTTCGGCAGGAATAACTTCAGGAAAAAACTACGCAGGTCTGTTGTCATCTTTTTTACTATCTACGTGCTCAATGGTATGCAGATTATTTAACAACAGCATTGCATAGTTTATTTTTTGTTAAATTTATTCTTTTTCGATTTAATCTTTCTCATCTGACCATTTGAAATTTACGACACCAGGCATGTTTAAAAAAATAATTTTATGTTTAATCTTCTTTTCATCGCCACTTCAGGCTGTGGTTTTAGAAAACCAGACCAGCACTGATGTTACGGATAAACAGTGCCTTGAATGCCATGGTGTAAAAGGCTATTCAGCCATTGAAGAGAAGCACGGCGTGCGCACAAAACGCGCCATCGATGTTAACTACACGGCCATGCAACAGAGCCTGCATGGCAAACTGGAATGTGTAGAGTGCCATAAAGACATTGAAGAACTGCCGCATAAAAAAGAAAAACTGGAGACCGTAAACTGTGTTTCCTGTCATGAGCAACTGAACCCGGTTCATATTCGCAAAAAAATAAAAACCATAGGCCGTGGTGCCAACCCACGCACCCGCACCCCTGACGTTGTATCACAAACCGCAAACTACAGCCGCTCTATTCATGGTGACCCGAGCAAAGATAACAATGCCAGCTGTAACACCTGCCACACCGCACACTATGTGTTTAAATCGGATAACCCGCTGGCTCTGAATTTCCGTGAGAACTCACCGCAGATGTGCGGCGACTGCCATCAGAAAGCACTCAGTCACTATAAAAAATCCGTTCACGGTGCCGCCTTATTAACACCCTGGAAAGGCGACAGCGCCACCTGCACTGATTGCCATTCGTCTCATGAAATATCTGAAAGCAAAGGTATTACTGCACATCGCATCGTCACCAAAAACTGTGGTAGCTGCCACGAAAAAGAAGTGCATAGCTATATGTCTACTACCCATGGTCAACTGGCCTGGCTGGGCGATGATAAGGTAGCAAAATGCATTGACTGTCACCGCGGCCACTATACCCAGAAAACCGATAATCCTAAATCAATGGTGAGCACAGAAAATCGCCTGGAAACCTGCAAAGAATGCCACGAAGATGCAGGTGACCGCATTGTAGAATATCGCCCTCACGGTAACACCTCCGATTTTGGTAAATATCCCGGCATGTTTATTGTTGGCAAGTTTATGGTAGGCATAGTGATTATTGTGCTGATTTTCTTTTATAGCCACTCAATACTCTGGTTTATTCGTGAATACAAAGAACGCACCATTGTGCGTTATACACAAAACTCAAAATCTGTAATGGTGCATGTAAAACCGGAAAGACCTCACAGTGATAAACATTTCCAGCGATTCAGCTGGTACTGGCGCCTTAACCACTGGGCACTGGCACTGTCAGTAATGACATTAACCCTGACCGGTATGGCCGTTATGTACCCGGACACCGAATGGGCAATAAGTGCCATTGATGCCATCGGCGGCCCTGCCGCATTTGGTATTATTCATCGCACCGCCGGTGTTATCTTTTTAGTTTCGGTGTTCGGACACGGCATTGTTGTGCTCAGGCGCGTACTGATGAACAAAGACTTTGACTGGTTCGGCCCGGATTCATTATTACCTCGCTGGAAAGACTGGGATGATATGAAAGCCATGTTCAGCTGGTTTCTGGGCCGTGGCAAACAACCACAACTCGACCGTTGGACCTACTGGGAAAAATTTGATTACTGGGCGGTATACTGGGGCGCCATTGTTATCGGCCTGTCTGGTGTTGTGCTCTGGGCATCCCCCACACTATTAAGATTTTTACCTGGCTGGACCTTTAATATTGCCACTATCGCTCATGGTGTTGAGGCTTTTCTTGCCGTCGCTACCTTATTCGTGGTGCATTTTTTCAATAACCACTTCCGCCCGGAAAAATTCCCCTTAGATACGGTTATGTTCTCCGGTAGCTGGGATTTAGAAGAATTTAAACACGAACGTCCATTAGAATATGCTCGCTTAAAAGAAAGTGGCGAGCTGGAAAAACACCTGGTGGAGCCACCCACAAAACGAGCCAATATTATTTTCCATATTTTTGGTTTCACACTGCTGGCCGCAGGTATCACTTTACTGGCTATGGTGGTGATTGGGTTTATTAAACACGGGCTGGTTTAGTCGTTAGCCTTTGAGCTTACGGTTGACTAATGAACCAGGTGAATGGAATACCTGTTTTATATCACAGATGAATAACAAAAATGGTTTTTGCTGTAGGCGTTAGCTTTAGCTGACGATGCACCTGGCAAAGCGAAGCGAGGCGAGGCGACAACCATAACGGCTCGCTTCGCATCGCAGTCATTATCGTCAGCTAAAGCTAACGCCTACAGGTGCTATTTTTCTATCGCTTATTTACTTCTGATTCAGTGATAAATAGCTCAAACAGAAAAAGGGAGCGAAATATTCGCTCCCTTTTTTATTCTAAAAAGAATAAGCTTTACTGTATAGGATCATGCACAGCAATAGTGCAGTTTGAAACGCCCTTACCATTAAAGGCTTCATCAAACGTAAATGTACCATTAAGACATAATGTACCCACTTTATTTGCATAAGCACCTGAGCCACTAATTTCACGCACACCCGCACAACCAGCCATGCGTAATGCCATAGTGCCGGTTACTGTTGGGTCTTCAACCGGGCCTACTCGTGGAAATGCTCGACCGGTTAGTTTTTCTTCAAATCTAAAAGTTGAACCATTAACTGTAAGCCTGAAATCATCCATCATTGTCCATGGCATGGTTTCTGGTAACAGACTCCAGTCGCCGATTAAACCGAAAAAACTGACATCAAATAATGCCGTAGCTGTAATGTTTCCTGCTTCTTTGAATGAACCCAGGGTTTCACCGGTAGTGCCATCTGTTACCGTCGCATAAACTGTTCCTGCAATCGGGTATAGAATGCTTACATTATCAGGATTAGTCGGATCACCATTCACATTACCATTAGAATCAACAAAACCGCCAATCGCGCCATCAACTTCTGAAATAGTATTTTCAATGGTCAGGTTGGGTGAGTTTGGGTTATACAGTACTGTATTAGCTGCATATACAGCGGATGTTGTCATTAAAATTGAAGCCAGCGCCAAACCATTTAGTATTTTTTTATTCATTATATTTTCCAGTTTTTAGAACGATTAATTTTATTAAGCAGATAACATAACCTACTTACACTTAAGGACACCTCTATTAATACAAATAGAATAGAAAACAAATTTTCAAAGAAGTGTTTCTTGATATTTATCAAAAACAAAATTCAATTTATTATTTTATTTTCTATCTGGAAAACATAATATTTATTTTATATAAAATGTGAATACATTTATATTTTATGTGTGGTTTATTTCACGAAGAAATAAAAATTATTTTTTATGTAACATAAGTTACATACTAATAAAAAATTTCACTGGTGTCGTAAATCTCAGTACAGAGCCGGGCATCAGATCCTTCGGCTTATTTCGGGCAATCCTGCCCTTCATGCTTCGCACCAGCATAGCTGTTCAATTTGTTCCCGACAAATTAGTCGCTCAGGTTGACAAAGTTTTTTTGACTTACGACTTACGACTATTGACCAACCCCTACCACTTGCCCGCTTTAATGGCTTTTCCCTGAGGTTCTTTCGGATTAAACCAGTCGAGCTTTTCTTTTAGCGACACCACTTCTCCAACAATAATTAAAGTGGGTGGTTGAAACTGATGATTTTTTACTGTTTCTTCCAGTGTATCGAGGGTTGCAATAATCGTTTTTTGCTCAGGGGTTGTGCCTTTCTGTACCAGTGCTACGGGTGTTGAAGGTGGCATACCATGGGCTATCATTTCTTTGCATAAGGTCGGTGCACCATGCAGGCCCATATAAAACACAACCGTTTGATTGGGTTGAGCCAGTGCAGGCCAGTTTAGATCTACACTACCATCTTTTAGATGCCCGGTAACAAATACACAGGCCTGTGAATAATCACGATGGGTTAAGGGAATACCCGCATAAGATGCACAGCCAGCTGCTGCGGTAATACCCGGTACCACCTGAAACGGTATACCTTGCTGGGCCAGTAGTTCAATTTCTTCTCCGCCACGACCAAAGATAAAGGGATCGCCACCTTTAAGGCGCAATACCCGCTTACCTTCTTTAGCCAGGCGCACCAGTAATTCATTAATATTTTCCTGTTGCATGGTGTGTTTATCGCGGGCTTTGCCCACATAAATTAATTCTGCATCACGACGCACTAATTCGCGAATTGCCGGTGACACCAGGCGGTCATACACCATCACATCGCAGGACTGCATTAGACGCAGGGCTCGAAATGTTAATAAATCCGGATCGCCAGGGCCGGCACCTACCAGATACACTTCACCCTTAAATTTTGGATTGGGATCTGCTGCATCAATGGCTTTCTGTAGTTCTTCTGCCGCTTCATCTTCATGCCCGCTAAATACCTGATCTGCCACGCTGCTGTCCAGAATAGCTTCCCAGAAGGCTCTACGTTGATCCACGTTCGTAAATTTGGCTTTTACTTTTTCACGGAAACCCGCCACCAGCGCTGCCAGACGGCCATATCCCGCGGGAATGCAGCCTTCAAGTTTGGTGCGAATCATGCGGGCTAAAACCGGCGATGCTCCACCGGTAGAAACAGCAATCTGTACCGGCGAGCGATCAATAATAGAAGGTGTAATAAACGAGCAAAGCGCAGGATCATCCACCACATTTACAGGAATTCCCCGTGCCTGCGCCAGTTCTGATACCCGCTTATTAACGTCTTTATTATTTGTAGCCGCAATAACCAGCACCGGCTTTTCGATATCGGCATCTGCGAAATCGCGGGCCATATGGGTTAATTTGCCTTCTTCAAGCCATTCCACCAGCTCACGGGATAGTTTAGGAGCAACCACCGTCACTGCAGACTGTGCCTTGAGCAGCAAAGACACCTTACGTGCTGCAACCTTGCCACCACCCACCACCAGGCTGGGCTTTTGCTTGAGATTAAAGAATATGGGTAGAAAATCCACTGGGATTCCTCAGAATTTGGGAATAGCGCTGTATATTAACGATTGTAGGGGGTTGGGTCTATATCCCTAAAGTCAGGGCTCTTATCCTGAGTTATCCTCATAAAAATCTCTAAATACAAAAAAGCATTTCTACCGCAAATAAACGCTAATATACGCAATAAAACGCAGAAGCGTTTTGACCGCACGACAGTGCGGCCCTGAAAGAGTGAAGCACAGGACGTGCGTAATAAATTAAAGCAAAAGCATTAACTGAGTTTTGTGCGCCTGCGACGCACAACAAAAAAATTTGCGTATTTTGCGTTTATTTGCGGTAAAAGTGCTTTTATCTTTTGATTTTAATAGCTATTCGTGCGAATAGCTCAGGCTCTGATTAAGCTTATCAACTAACCATAAAACTTGCAGCCAGCGTACCCACCACCAGGCTCCAGCCATCCACCAGCACAAATAACATCAGTTTAAAAGGCAGTGAGATAATGAGTGGCGATAACATCATCATACCCATAGCCATTAATACACTGGCCACCACCAGGTCAATAATAAGAAAGGGAATAAACAGCATAAAGCCAATTTGAAATGCTGTTTTTAATTCTGATGTTAGAAATGAGGGCATAAGCACAGAAAGCGGCACTGACTCTGGCCCATCATAAGTATTATCACCTGCCATATTGGCAAATAATTCCAGATCTGTTTGCCGCGTTTGTTCAATCATAAATTTATGAAATGGCTTTTTTAGTTTTTCAATCGCTTCATCTGCAGATATTTTTTCTGCAATATAAGGTTGGTAAGCCTCTTCATAAGCCTGGGTAAACACCGGTGACATAATGAAAAAACTTAAGAATAAAGACAGGCCAATTAGAATTTGATTTGAGGGTGTTTGTGCCGTGCCTAATGCCTGACGTAGAATAGACAGCACAATAATAATACGTGTAAACGATGTCATCGTTAGTAACAGTGCCGGTAAAACCGACAGTACTGTCATAAACATTAACACCTGTAATGATATGGAGTATTGTTTGCTGCCAGAGGCCGTATTTTCTATGATCAGTGCGGGCAGAGTAGGTTCAGCTATTGCAACTCCCGTAATAAAAAACAAAAACAGGGTAGTTATATATTTCAATTTTGATTCTCCATAGCTTTTTCTAATTTAGAATCAAAAGACGCTGATGAACTACCATCCAGTACATGTAATGTCTGAATGTGTCCCGGTGCCACTCCTATCAATATCCTCTTATTATCTACTTCAATTAAAACCGCTTTTTCCCGTGTCCCTAAAGACAGGCCACCTAATACTTTCATATCTACCAGATTATTATTAGGGAGTCGTCCATATTTTCTTAACACCCAGGCAAGGCCTAAAATCAGGGCAATAACAACCACTAAACCCATAACCATATTTAAAACATTCATTATGGAAAAAGTATCGATAGATGTGGTTTTATTTACTGTTTCAGTGTCGGCAATTACCGACACTGGAAAACAGATAAGGAAAAAAAATACACTGTGAACTAATTTACTCATAATTTTATAAGGCCATCTTTAAGCCTGATTCACTTTACCTGTGCCAGCCTGTTAAATTTTATTTAAGCGTTTTGTATAAAGCTTTTCTATTCATCCTGCTTAATTTTAAGCAGGACCTGTTTGATCTTTAGTCACTGAATTATAGAAGCCATCACCTGTGCTTTACGGTTTGCGTCATGCAGTTCAAATTCATTTCGCTTACCGCGTGTGGCAATATGCCTGTTTTACTGCTACCTACTAATGAATCAGGTGAAAAGAATACTTTCCTTATATTAGAGAAATAGTTTCTCCTGCAGGCGCTATTTTTCTAAAGCTTTTTAGTAGTATCCTTTATTTCTGATTCAGTAATAAATCAATGTCTTTTCTGCTGAGGTATCTATTTAAGTTTTTTCACACGTTCCGCAGGGCTGATAATATCTGTCAGGCGAATACCAAATTTTTCATTAACCACCACAACTTCACCTCGCGCAATCAGGGTGTTATTCACCAGCACATCCATTGGCTCACCCGCCAGACGCTCCAGCTCAACGACTGATCCCTGATTAAGCTGTAATAGATTGCGAATACTGATTTTAGTGCGACCTATTTCCATTGACAGGTTAACGGTAATATCCAGCACCACATCCAGATTAACGTCTGACCCTGGCGTGCCCTCCTCGGTAAGCTCATCAAAGCTTGCCGCATCCGATGCTTTAGCCTGCTCGCCTAAAGCATCGGCCCATGCATTTTCTTCTTCATCTTTATTTTCGTTATCACTCATGGCTTTCTCTCAGTACTTAATACTGTAACTAAAATCCGCATTTAATCTTCCTGATCTGTAGTAAAATTTAAATCAGGCCGAGTAACACGTTCATTAATTTTTATTGCGGTACTGCCTCTTGAAACACCTAATCTACCTCTAAATAGCGGAATTTCTTCAGCCTCCAGAACGACCTGATCAGGCATATCAAAAGGAATAACATCACCCACTTTTAACTGATTTACATCTGACAGGTTAATTTCAATTTCTATTAACTTACTTTTAACTTCAATTTTTGACTCAAAAATTTCATCGCGTAATGACAGGCGCCAGCGCTCGTCAACTTCAGCCACATCTGATTGCACGCCTGCATCCAGCAGATCACGTATTGGTTCTATCATTGAGTAGGGAAAGGTCACATGCAGATCACCTCCACCACCTTCCAGATCAACCCGAAAAGTACTAACCACAACTACTTCACTAGGGCTAACAATGTTTGCCAGATGCGGGTTCACTTCTGATGCACGGTACTCCATTTTTAACTGTTTAACCGGACGCCAGGCTTCTTCCAGGTCTTTAAAAATTCGATCCAGCAGCATGCTGATAACTCGCTGTTCAGTCGGTGTAAATTCACGACCTTCTATTTTGTTATAGAAGCGACCTTCACCACCAAAAAAATTATCGACAACGATAAAGACCAGCTTGGGATCAATGACAAAAAGTGCCGTGCCTTTTAAGGGGTCAACCTTAATCATATTTAAACTGGTGGGCACATACAGGCTATGCACATACTCCGCGAACTTCATCATTTGCACACCGCCTACCGCAATTTCAGCCTGACGACGTAACAGATTAAACATGCTCACTCGAAAGTTTCGGGCAAATCGTTCATTAATCATTTCCAGCGTGGGCAAGCGCCCGCGAACAATGCGTTCCTGAGAATTAAAATCAAATGACCGGGCGACGCCATCCAGCAACTCATCTTCAGCTTCTGTTTCGACACCACCATCATCTACCCCATGTAACAGGGCATCGATTTCATCCTGACTTAATACATCTGCAGTTGCCATAATTTAATCTTCAAATTGTTTATAGGTATATAATAGTTCAGACCCTGTAGATCAGTTATCTTATTGCATTACAAAACTGGTGAAATAAAGTGCTTCTATGGAGTTGTCCTCACCCACATCCGCAAGTACATCCTGAATAACCTGTATCGCCTCCTGGCTTAAAGCTCGCTTGCCTTCCCGGGTATTAATTTCATGATATTGCTTACCGCCTAACAGCAATAACAGCTCATTTCTAACCGCCGGCATATGGGTTTTTAATGCCCGCTCTACCCCTGAGTCGTAAGTCATGATCTGAATATCTACCTGTAGAAAAGCCACCTGTTCCTGATTTTCAAAATTAACCACAAAGGCTGGATGCAGTGGCACATATATGGGAGTTCCTCTGCTTTTTTTCTTTTTCTCTGCGGGAATGTCTTCAACCTCTTCCAGCATTTCCGTATCGGCTGTTTCTGCAACTTCTTCACCACTCAGCATGAACATAGTGACACCAACAGCTATGCCGATGACTAGCAGTACGCCGTTCACCAGCAGAATCATTTTCATCATGCCGCCACTTTTCTTTTCTTCTTCTACTTCAGCATTCTCTTCTTCGTCAGCCATTAAGCTTCCCCTGAGGTTATCCCGTAATAAAGGTGACCGTGTATTTTTTCATTACACTTTCCAGATCAGTCACTTGCACAGGCTTTTTGCACCCAGCTCATTTTTCCAGGATTATTATCACAAATGCAAAGACCATGCCGCTATTGATTCAAAACCACATAATTCAGCATAGTCCCAGCGTCAAATTTACATTAAATGTCTTGTACCTGCTCATAAGCATAGTATTAATTCATTCGTTTTCAATAAGATAGCAGGCTTTCATAGTTACACCTGTATCAGGCTATACCGTATAGCTAATGTCATTATCCAGACAAGCGACTAAACGAGGATAGAAAAGCTCATCTATAATCATTAAATTCGTCAAGCAATTGTCCGATATACTGAAATAATGATTATTATGTTGCCAAAAAACTGTCACCCATGATTAATATTCCACCCATCAAACCGGGCGCACCGGTTAAAGCTGAGGTTATTGCTGATATCACTAAATCATGGAAGGTTGGGCAGATATTAAATGCAACCACTCTGCGCGGGGGAGATTCTCTGTCGAGTGTACTGATTCGTTCCGGCCAGTTTACCTTTGAGGCGAAAACCCCGCTGCCATTGCAAACCGGACAGGATATCCAGTTACTGGTAAAGGCCCTGAGCCAGAACCCTGCAGGGAGCCAGCCTGCCAGGCTGCCTTTACTCAGCATAATAACCCCGAACCTTCTTACCGAAACCTTAGCTGCGCCTTTAGCTGAAACCAGCACACTGGCCGCGACAAAGTTACGTCAGTTTATTGCAGTACAACAGAGCTTTAGTCAAATTCAACAGTTTTCTGGCAATCTATTAGCAGACAAAACCTTCGCTGACAGGCTGCCCCAGCCATTAAAAACACTATTAAATAATATACAGAGCTCACTGCAGCTCAATACAAACAACATCACTGCTACTCAGTTAAAACAACAGGTACTTAATAGCGGCGTGTTTTTAGAGTCTAAATTACATAATCAATCGGCTATACAGCAGAAAGCAGATAATAGCCTGGTTAATGATTTTAAATTTCAACTGCTGGCAATTAAGTCTGAGCTTTCTCAACTGATGCCGGTTAATAATAGTCCCCGCTTAATATCACCACAACAGTTAAATCAGCTACAGACTTTTATCAAGCAGGTGGCTAATAATTTAACCGGGGCCCGCATAACCGAGTTAGCCGATAAGCTGGTTTTACTTTTACCAAGGCTATCTCTTGTGCAGTTAAGCACTCTGCCTGGCGGCCAGAAAATGGATACTGGCATACCAGACGAGCTGCAGGCATTTTCTAAATTATTAATCAGTACCCTACAGCAGCAGCCCAATGCCAGGGAAACTTTACAGCAACAACTGCGCTTTCGTTTAATGCTTCTGGATTTAGGCCAGCAGATTGATCAATCTGTCAGTAAGCTAACCAGCCTGCAACTGCAACCTCTTAGCCGCGAAGGTGATAGCCTGATACTGCTGTTATTTAACCTTATTTTCAAAGATAGCAATGAACGCTTTGATATTGATTTTCGTATTCAGCAGGAGACTAAAAAAACAGATCAGGCTGAGGAAAGCTGGTCAATTACACTGAGCTTTCATTTTAAAACACTGGGTAAGGTGCAATCTAAGATTCTTTTAGTCGACAACCAGGTCTCCACAGTATTTCACACTGAAATACAGTCAACCGCCGATAAAATAAAACACTTGCTGCCACTATTAGAATCAGGCTTTAAAAAGGCGGGGCTAAATGTAGTTAAGCTTGACGTAGATAACAGGCTGCTTAAAGATAATATTTTTGCGGCTAATCAGGTCAGGCTGCTGGATGAAAATGCATGAAACATGAGCAGCCCATTGCTGTAGCCCTTGAGTATGATGGTGAAAACACGCCGACTGTCAATGCCCGGGGAATAGGGCCGCTTGCCGAACAGATTATACAGATTGCAAATGAGCATGGTGTACCCCTGCAACAGGATAGCGAGCTGGTTGAAATACTCGCCGAATTAAACCTGTGGGATGAAATTCCTGAAAACTTATATCACGCAGTGGCCGAGGTGATTGCTTTTGCTTATATTTTAAGTGGTAAATTTCCTGCAAACTGGAAAGAATAAGTCACTATTACCACCGGCATAACGTCACCGGTGGCTCCTTAGATTAAGGATATACCCCACATAATCGCATTTATCTGCAAAATTTATATATATCGACTATTATCCTACAAAGATAATGCTTTAGAGATATGCATGAAATTCAGGGCGGGCGCAGGTTATTGATTTTAATAACGAAATATAAAAACATTAAACCGTCTTGCTGAATATTAGCCGCGTAAAAACCCGGGACCGATTAAAGATGAGCTGTATTTTCTTATAAATGCCTTAGAAGTAAGATATATGGCATATAAAAGTATCAGGCGCGCTGGCTTTATATGTGTTGCCATACCGGTTTTTACAGATTTACCTAATTACATTAAAACTCGCAGGGAGCCAGTTACAGTGAATAATAACGCAATAATATCGCCACAGATTATTAATAAAACCATTCTGGTGGTTGACGACGAGCCAGGCATGCGTAGTTTTGTAATTGATTTTCTAAACGATAAGGGCTACCACACACTGGAAGCAAAAGACGGTGCTTCTGCCATTAAAATACTGGAAAGCAATGCAAAGATTGACCTGCTTTTCTGCGACGTACAAATGCCAGGCGAAATAAATGGCTATCAAATAGCCGAACAAGCTTACAAATTACGCCCACAAATAAAAATACAGCTGACCTCCGGCTTAAATGAAGCAACACTGGCAACTAAAAAACAGTCCAGCCTGAGCACGCATATCCTGCATAAGCCCTATAGCAATATCTATCTTATCAAGTGCATTGAACGGCATTTAAAAGACTGATAATGCGCTGAAGCTGATGAAAAAAACAGAATTTAGCGCAGAGAACGCAGAGGCTCGTAGAGAAGATATTATTGTTTATGCGCCACAGCCGTACAAACAATAAAAACCTCTGCGTAACTCTGCGTTCTCTGCGGTTCACAGCTTTTGATTCTGACTCATTCCTGCACTCATGAGTGCAGGAATAAATTCCAGGTATCGTGTTACATCCCGCGCGCTAAATCCTGTTTTATATCGTCTATATCTTCCAGCCCTACTGCAATACGAATTAAGCCATCGGCAATCCCGCTCTGCTGACGCTGCTCAGGTGTTAAGCGTCCATGGGTGGTGGTAGCAGGATGGGTGATGGTGGTTTTGGTATCTCCCAGATTAGCCGTAATCGAACAGATTTGAGTTGCATCAATCATCGCCCAGCCCGCATCTTTACCGCCCTTTAATTCAAACGATAGCAGGCCGCCAAAGCCTGATTGCTGATTTTTTGCTAACTGGTGCTGCGGATGAGACTCCAGCCCGGGATGGTATACTCGCGCCACCTGAGGCTGTTGCTCTAACCACTGGGCAATAGCTAATGCATTGTGGCTATGTGCTTTCATGCGAATATCCAGTGTTTCCAGCCCTTTTAAAAACACCCAGGCATTAAAAGCACTCATGGTCGGCCCGGCGGTGCGCAAAAAACTATACACATCAGTACCGACAATTTCTTCGGTGCCACATACGGCCCCGCCCATACAACGCCCCTGACCATCGATGTACTTAGTGGCAGAATGAATAACAATATCCGCGCCTAATTTAATCGGCAACTGCAGTGCCGGGGTGCAAAAACAGTTGTCCACGGCTAACAGGCAACCATGTTGTTTAGATATTTCAGACAGGGCCTTTATATCAACTATTTCGGTTAATGGATTAGACGGAGTTTCTAAAAATAATAAGCGTGTGTTTTTCTGTATCGCCTGCTGCCAGGCATCAAGATCTGACAGTTCAACAAACGTCGTTTCTATGCCCAGTTTGGCCATAAAATTGGTAAATAAAACCGTGGTTGTACCAAAGATACTGCGTGATGAAACAATATGATCACCGGTTTTTAAAATGCCCAGGCAGGTGGCCAGAATAGCAGACATGCCTGATGCGGTAGCGACACAACACTCGGCACCTTCCAGCCGGGCCAGACGTTGTTCAAACGTTCTTACCGTCGGGTTGGTAAAACGTGAATATATATTTCCCGGCTGTTCCCCAGAAAAACGTGCCGCCGCTTCCGCCGCTGATGAAAATACAAAACTGGATGTCGGGAAAATAGGCTCACTGTGTTCATTTTCGTGAGTACGCTCCTGCCCTGCTCTCACCGCCTGAGTTGCAAATGCCCATTCTGCCTCTAACTGATCATAATCACTCATCAAACTTTTCCTCTATTATTACCTGACAACCTTCTTCAACAAGGTCAAATAATTCAATCACATCTTTATTCCGCATACGCACACAGCCATGGGAGACGGGTTGGCCTATTTTATCTTCTTCAGCTGTACCATGAATATAAATATAGCGCAGATAGCTGTCGATGCTATCTCCCTGATTATTCCTGCCCTGATTCAGGCCCGGCTCCAGACCCTGCAACCAGAGAATGCGGCTGCTAATAATATCCTGCGGTAGTTTTTTTTTTGCTTTCAGCAAATCATCCTGCACACCCTGTGCCTTGCGTGCGATAAATATTTCATTGACAGCGCAGCCTTCACCTATTTTCTGTGCAATACTATGCTTACCCAGGGGTGTTTTAAAACTGCCATCCTGATTACCTGTGCCATAGCCTGAAGTTGACACAGGATATTCACAAACAATTTTTTCATGGCGGTCGATGCAATATAATCGTTGCTCACCTATATTGACAATAATATGATTAACTTGTGACATATTTCAGAATGACATCAGATAAAGTTGCAATAATTCTATGCTAACACGCATTTTCCGAATTACTATTCTTTTATTAGTAGCCAGCTCAGCCTGTGGCCAGGACACTGGTGAAATGCATATTAATGAAACTGACATTAATCTAAATCATCGGCAACAGGTTAATCAGGCTTGCCTGAGTATTTCCAGAAAACTATCCAGCGTAACACTGGATGAATGTCTAAAGCGTCGCTTAACATTATCTACATTTTATTCAGGTCAGCAAAAGAATTTACTCATTAAAGAATACCCTCCCTTATTAAACAGACGTAAACCTCAGGCAAAAATTCTAATGCTCGGCGGTATTCATGGAGATGAATACTCCTCGGTTACCATTATGTTTAAGTGGATGAGAACCCTGGATAAATATCATAGCGGTCTGTTTCACTGGAAAATCGCACCTTTAGTTAACCCGGACGGGCTATTACAGAAAAAGTCACAACGGGTGAATGCAAACGGAGTCGATTTAAACCGCAATTTTCCCAATAACGGAAGCCCACTGGCAAGCCTGGACTACTGGAAAAATCGCGCCTATAGTGACCCCAGACGTTACCCCGGGCCATCACCCATGAGTGAACCTGAAACAAAGTGGATTGTTAAACTCATTCAGGATTTTAAACCCGACGCCATTGTTGCCGTGCATGCACCCTATGGCATTGTTGACTTCGATGGCCCTCCCCAACCACCTTCTCACCTGGGGCCATTGTATCTAAAATTACTCGGTACCTACCCTGGTTCATTAGGCAACTTTGCAGGCCTGCAGCAGGCAATACCGGTCGTTACGGTTGAGTTACCCTATGCGGGAATTATGCCCAGCCAGCAGAAAATAAGTCATATATGGATGGATCTTGTGGGCTGGCTGCGGAATAATATTCCTGAAAAA
>QIDK01000231.1 GCA_003228405.1 Gammaproteobacteria bacterium
TACAGGCTATGGCTATGGCCAATAAAGAAGCGGATAAACACTATAACGAGCATATGCTGATATCCTGGTATGACCGGGACAGGGATTTTGAATCACCCCAGCATTCAAGTGAATGTCATGCGAATAGTGCCATACCCGGATATATTGATTATGGTCTGTATCATGGCGCAACACTTAAAATAGATATAGAACAGGGGAGATTTGTGTTTTTCTACTTATCCGTTGATTAAAATCAAAACCCCGCCTGTAGAATGTGGGCATTTACTCTTAATCCCTGTATTTTTAAAGGTTCTTTGCTAAAACAAAAATTACAGGCTATGCTTATAAAATCGTGAAAAAAATCTAAAATAGTCTGGAGAAAACTTTAATGAAAAACACACTTATTGGTCTGTTAATGCTGGCCTTTCTCAGCGCTTGTTCCTCTGGGGTCAAGATAAATGAAAGTGAATTAAAAAAAGTAAAAAAAGTAGCGGTTGTCGTTTTTACACTTAAAAAATCCATCGAATATCGCGATGAACCCACTAAAGATGATTCGGATTTTTTAGCCCTTACAGCTAATACCACTGCTGCGGGTAGTGGTGAAAATGCAGCCACCCTTGCCTTACCCCAGTTTATTAGAGAACTTGACAGACAAATGCCGTTTAAGGTGTTAACAGTGGAAGAAATGAGAGCCAATAAAAAGTTTATGGCTCTGTATACACCCCCTAAAGAAGTAGGTCTAATGGGTGCACTAGGTTCATTTTTTGTGGGTGGGCCACCGGCTGAAAGCGCACGTGGATTTATGAATTTTGGATTACCCAGCAGCTATGATGAAGATGATGGCGAAGCAATAATGGGTGAAAAAGGAGAAATGAAATATATTAAAGCCGCGATGGAAGCCCTTAAGGTTGATGCAGCATTAATAATTGTTGATAGAGGCACCTCTTTCCAGTGTAACCTTTTATGCCTCAATGGAGGCGGCCAGGCTTCAATGGGTGGCGCATTTCACTCCGTATTATTAGGCCGCAATGGTCAGGAGATTGTTAAGCTTAATACCTGGTTTGAAGGCGAAGCCAATGCGCTTATGGGTGCTTATATCGTAGAACCTCTTGAGAGAGACTACCTGTATAAAGAACACGGTAAAAAAATGGCCAAGGAGTGGGTAACAGTCCTTAGACATAAGGATTAACAATCCATTCCTGCCGCAGGCTGGGCTCTGTCCAGCCTGCGGTTTCTGTGTTTGTTCCACAAACCCCTGTGGTTCAAAAAAAGCCTGTGTTAAACTCCCGCGCCATGCGAACCGCTGATTTTGATTTTCACCTGCCAGAAGAGCTGATAGCTCAATACCCGCTTAAACAACGCACCGATAGCCGCCTGCTTCACCTGAGTGGTGATCAGCTTATTGACCGGCAGTTTACCGACCTGATTGATCTCATTTCACCTGAAGATTTACTGGTATTTAATAATACCCGGGTTATTCCTGCGCGCCTGCATGGCCATAAAGAAACCGGCGCTAAAGTTGAGGTGCTGGTAGAGCGAGTGCTGGATGAACACCATCTACTGGCACATGTGCGTGCCAGCAGGTCTCCCAAAGCCGGTGCGTACCTGATATTAGAACAGGGTATACGGGCCACTATGCTGGAACGTGAGGGAAGTTTATTTAAGCTTCACTTTAAACCGCTGGTCGGGGAGGATGATAGCAGCGTACTGGAATTACTGGACCAGTATGGGCATATGCCTCTACCCCCCTATATAAACAGGTCGGATGATGCTGACGATCAACAACGCTATCAAACCGTGTATGCACAACATGCCGGTGCCGTCGCAGCACCCACAGCAGGCTTGCATTTTGATGAGGAAATACTTGATAAACTTGCCAGCAAAGGTATTAAATCTGCCTTTGTTACCCTGCATGTGGGTGCGGGAACATTTCAGCCGGTGCGAGTAGAAAATATTAAAGACCACTCTATGCACGCTGAAACAATTGATGTTGATACCTCGGTGGTAGAGCAGATAAAACAGACAAAAGCGAAGGGTGGGCGCATTATTGCCGTGGGTACAACGGCGGTTCGCAGTCTTGAATCAGCAGCCATGCAGGGCAAACTGACAGAATTTCACGGGGATAGCCAGATTTTTATCTACCCGGGTTATGAGTTTAAAGTAGTTGATGTGATGTTGACCAATTTTCATTTACCCCGGTCAACACTGCTGATGTTAGTGAGTGCATTTGCAGGATATAACGAAGTAATGCAGGCATATCAGCATGCCGTTAAACAGAAGTATCGATTTTTCAGTTATGGTGATGCGATGTTTGTTGAAAATACAGTTGTAAGTGAGAAGTCGTAAGTTGTAAGTCTTAAGTCGTAAGTCAGATGAAAAATATCTCCCGACAGGGAGAACCGCTTTTGACTTACGACTTACGACTTCTGACTTACCACTATCTTTAAACATTAATTTACATTAAAAAGTTCACGTATGTCATTGATGCAATTCAAATTAATTAAAGGCGACACGGGCCCAAGACGGGGCCAGATCAGTTTTCCGCGGGGTAGTATCGAAACTCCGGCGTTTATGCCCGTGGGCACTTACGGCACCGTAAAAGCGATGACCCCGGAGGAGCTAAAAGAGCTGGGGGCTGAAATTATTCTGGGAAATACCTTTCACCTGATGCTACGCCCGGGTACTGACATCATTAAAAAACACGGTGATCTGCATGATTTTATGCACTGGGATAAACCCATCCTCACCGATTCAGGCGGCTTTCAGGTTTTTAGTCTGGCCAAACTACGCAAAATTACAGAAGAAGGCGTGAGTTTTAATTCGCCGGTCGATGGTAGAAAAGTCATGCTCACCCCGGAGAGCTCAATGCAGGTGCAGCGAGACCTGGGCTCGGATATTGTGATGATTTTTGATGAGTGCACCCCTTATCCCGCTACTGAAACAGAAGCCAGAGACTCTATGGAGCTGTCATTACGCTGGGCCAGCCGCAGTAAAAAGGCCCATCAGGGTAATGAATCTGCCCTGTTTGCCATTGTGCAGGGGGGCATGCATAAAACATTGCGTCAGCAGTCTGCCAATGAACTGGTGAATATTGGCTTTGATGGTTATGCCATCGGTGGCCTGTCGGTCGGTGAACCCAAAGAAGAGCGTAATAAGGTGCTGGAAGTCACCACACCTCTGTTGCCACAGGATCATCCACGTTATCTGATGGGGGTGGGCACACCGGAGGATATTGTAGAATCAGTGCGCCGGGGTGTGGATATGTTTGACTGTGTTATGCCCACTCGAAATGCACGCACGGGATTTTTATACACCTCCACCGGCATTGTCAAAATTCGTAACAGCAAATATAAAGATGATATCCGCCCGGTAGATGAAACCTGTAGCTGTTATACCTGTCGACATTACAGCCGTAGTTACCTGCGACATCTGGACAAGTGTAAGGAAATTTTAAGTTCACGCTTAAATACCATCCATAATCTGCATTATTACCAGCAATTAATGAAAGATATTCGCACAGCCATTGAAGAAAACCGGTTTGATGACTATGTAGATGAATTCTATGCGGCTCGGTTGAGTGATTAATGCGGTTTTAGCGGGAATATCACCTGTAACAGCGATCTTTAAGATCGCGATTGAATGAACTTGATAAATCTCAGCTGACGTTAAGCCAACTAAGTGGCATAATACCGCGCAAATTAATATCACATACATTATATCCTTGAAGGGTGGAGAGTTTTATGAGTTTTTTTATATCCGATGCATTAGCTGAAGGTGCCGCGTCACAGCAGGGTGACCCAATTACAGCCATACTTTTCCCACTTGGCTTACTGGCACTGTTCTATTTCTTTCTGATTCGCCCACAGGGTAAACGTGCCAAAGAGAAGAAAGCCATGGTTGCGGCCCTGTCCAAAGGAGATGAAGTATTAACCAGTGGCGGTATTCTGGGCAAAATCACTAAAGTATCTGAAAGCTTTGTGGCGCTGGAAATCAGTGACAGTGTCACTATCACAGTGCAGAAAACATCCATCGGTTCACTCATGCCTAAAGGCACTATGAAAGAATATAGTAATTAAAAACTGTCATACCTTATGCTTTAGAGCAGGAATGTCAGACAAAAATACTAAATTATAAAAATACCGGGCAACAATAATGATTAACCAGTATCCATTATGGAAATACATACTACTCGCTGTAGTACTTGTGGCAGGTGTCATCTACGCCATGCCAAATATATATGGTGAAGATCCATCGGTGCTAGTCTCTCTGCGCAATGAACAGATAGATGAAGCCACGCAACAAAAAGTTGATGAACTGTTAAAGCAGGCATCTGTACAGACAAAATTCAGTGAATTAAAAGATAACAAGTTATTAATTCGTTTTAATTCGGTGGAAACACAGCTGGCCGCCGCAACAACAATTAAAGAATTTGATTTTATTAGCCGAAACAGTGATTACACGGTTGCCCTAAACCTGGCACCGGCTACTCCTGTCTGGTTACAGAATATCAAAGCCCTGCCTATGTATCTCGGCCTGGACTTACGTGGTGGCGTACACTTTCTGCTAGAAGTGGATATGGAGTCAGCGGTTCAGCGTATGGAATCAGATCTGGCGTCTGAAATGCGCAGCTATTTACGTGAAGAAAAAATTCGTTATCGCGGTATTAAACGTGCAGAGGGTGGCATTGTTATTCAGTTTCGCGATGCGCAAACCATGGAACAGGGTGAATCAAAACTTAAATCCCAGTTTCGTGATCTTGAATACACTAGCCGCGATGAAGAATTAATACTCAAAGCAAAGATCACAGAAAGCGCACTAAGAGATGAACGTCGTTCTGCTATTCAACAAAATGTAACCACCCTACGCAATCGTGTTAACGAGCTAGGTGTTGCAGAACCGGTTATTCAGCAACAGGGTGAAAATAGAATCGTTGTTCAGTTACCCGGCGTTCAGGATACCGCACGGGCAAAAGACATCTTAGGTTCAACGGCTACACTGGAATTTCGCTTAACCGAAGGTACTCGGGGTGACTGGCAATCTGCAGCCAACGGCGGTTCAATCCCCTTAAATGCCAAACTGTATAGAGAGCGCAATGGTGACCCTGTTTTACTTAAACGACGGGTGATTGTTACTGGCGATCAGATTAACAGTGCTTCTTCAACCATTGATACCCAGTCAGGCTCTCCAGCGGTAAGTATTCGCCTGGATGGTAAGGGCGCAAAAAAAATGGGTGAAACCACCCGCGTAAATATTAAAAAATCCATGGCGGTTGTTTTTATAGAAAACAAAATAGTCACCAGAATGGTTGATGGTGAAAAACAGAAAATTAGAACACGCAAGGAAGAAGTTATTAATATCGCCACCATTCAGGGCGTTTTCAGTAAACAGTTTCAGATTACCGGCCTTGAATCATTTGAAGCAAGAGATCTGGCATTACTGCTACGTGCAGGTGCCTTAAAAGCACCGGTAGAAATTGTCGAAGAACGAACCGTTGGCCCAAGCCTGGGTAAAGATAATATTGAGCAGGGCTTTAACTCTGTAATGATTGGCTTTGTATTAGTGCTTGTGTTTATGGCTCTGTATTATCGCTCATTTGGTTTAATAGCCAATGTTGCACTTACCGCAAACCTGGTATTAATTACCGCCATATTATCTTTAATGCAGGCAACCCTGACCTTGCCGGGTATAGCCGGTATTGTATTAACCGTGGGTATGGCAGTGGATGCAAACGTGCTTATCTTTGAGCGCATACGTGAAGAATTGCGTTTGGGTAATTCACCTCAGGCAAGTATTCACGCAGGTTATGAAAAAGCCTTTAGTACCATTGCCGATGCAAATGTCACTACCTTTATTGCCGCCGTTGTATTATTCAGTTTAGGCACAGGCCCGATTAAAGGTTTTGCAATTACCTTATCCATTGGTATTTTAACCTCCATGTTTACCGCCATTATGGGAACCCGTGCACTGGTCAATCTGATCTACGGTGGTCGTAACCTGAAAAAACTTTCAATATAGGAAATCATAATGCATTTTTTAACAGGTAAAACAAAAATAGATTTTCTTGGAAGGCGTAATATAGCGCTGGGATTTTCGCTGCTTTTAATTCTGCTATCAATCGCCAGTTTATATACTCGAGGGCTCAATCTGGGAATAGACTTTACCGGTGGATATTTAATCGAAGTCGGTTATTCACAGGCGGTTGAACTTAAACCGGTACGCGCCGCTTTAGCCAAAAGCGATTACACTGATGCGCTGGTGCAACACTTTGGAACCTCTAAAGATATTCTGGTTCGTATCGCACCCAGAGAGGGCGTTAATAGTGCCAGCATTTCAGATGATGTACTGGCTATCTTAAAAAGCAACACGACTGAACAGCTAGAAATGCGGCGCATAGAATTTGTTGGGCCACAGGTGGGTGAAGAGCTTAGAGAGCAGGGTGGCCTGGCCATGTTAATTGCTCTGTTTGCTATTATGATTTATGTCGGCCTGCGCTTTCAGATGAAGTCAGCCGTTGGCGCTATTCTGGCATTAATTCATGATGTAATTATTACTGTTGGCGTCTTTTCAGTGATACAGATGCCATTCGATTTATCAGTGCTGGCCGCTATTATGGCCGTTATCGGTTACTCGTTAAATGACACAGTAGTGGTGCTGGATCGAATTCGTGAAACCTTTCGAACCCAACGTAAAGGCTCTGCGGTAGAAATATTAAATATGTCAATCAATGGCACATTATCCAGAACTCTTATGACTTCTTTCACCACCCTGATTGTATTAGTTGCCTTGTTTATGCTGGGTGGAGAAGTGATTCATGGCTTTGCATTTGCACTAATCGTGGGTGTATTTATTGGTACCTATTCATCTATTTATGTCGCCAGTAATAGCCTGGTATTAATGAATGTCACTAAACAGGATTTCCTCGAACATGCAAAAGAAACCGAAGAAATAGACGAGTCACCTTAAGGGCATAAATAACAAAACCTGAGAAGGCGGTCTCATCTTCTTAAAACCCCTGCCGCAGAGACCCAGAGAACACAGAGTGACTGAGTGGATACACCTTAAAAGTCACTATTTTCTCTGTGTCTCTATGGCAGTCTTTTTATTTAGTCGCATCATAATACGCCTGACTATCTACAATACTTTTTACAATAGTTTCATAAGCAAATGGTGCAGTTAATATAGACTGCAAATTTCCATCAGGATTAATCAGCATTAATGCTGAACTATGATCTATCAAATAATCATCAGCGTTAATATCGCCACTTGCCCCTGGGGCTTTTTTAAAGGCAACATGCAACTGTTTTATGAATCGTGTGATTTCAGTTAAGGAACCTGTCAAAGCCATAAAATCCTCATTATAATATTCCATATAATTTTTCAGTACCTCAATTGTATCTCGTTCCGGATCGACTGAAAGAAAGAGTATTTCAGGAGCTTCAATTTGTTGCTGCTGTATAAACTCAACAACCCAGTTCAGGGTAGATAAAGTTGTTGGGCAAATATCAGGGCAGCTCGTATAACCCAGAAAAATTAAACTCCAGTGGCCCAGAAGATCTGCTTTAGATATATTTTCAGATAAATGATTCTGTAAAGAAAAATCTTTCAGGACAATAGCTTTGGGGTAAATAACACCCTGAATAGCCGCAGGTTTAAGTTGTGGCTGCTTACTGCTTTGGGCAAACCAGAGACCCATGCTCATGGCTATCAGGCCCGTTATAAACAATAGAGAGATCTTGGTTTTGTTCATTTTTATGGTCAGCTGGTTATATGAAGATAGAAAATACTATAACAACAATGCAGGATATAAGCTAATACTGATACTGTGGAATAATCTCCCAGCATTGTAATAGGTGTTCAGATAATTCTTCACATTCAATATTTTTTTCTATATAGTGATTCGGCCTTTTTATTTTGAGCACAGCAGAGTATCCAGAATCTACTTTTTAACAAGGAGTTAAACCTTATGCGCAAACTATCTCTATTCATAATGGCTTTTTTATTTGTTACTAATGCATCAGCCAATCAGGTAATCTACCCTGCTAAGGGGCAATCGCCAGAACAGCAGAAAAAAGATGAATCTGAGTGTTCTTCATGGGCTGTGCAGAACAGTGGTTACAATCCTGCCAATCCTCCCGTGGCACCTGCACCCGTTCAGGCAGCTCCGCAACCCAGTGGCCCATCTGGTGCACGTTTGAGAGGTGCCGCTGCAGGTGCTTTGGTGAGTGAAGTTGTAGGTGGCAATAATACAAATTCTGCAGTTGCCGGTGCGGTTATCGGCGGTTCAAGAGAACGAAGAAGACGTGGAGCATCAGCACAACAGGCACAGGCTGAAACGATCAAACAACAACAGGCAGTAGCTGATAAGCAAAAAGCAGGTCTGGCGTCATATAATAAATCTCGCGCAGCCTGTCTGGAAGGCAAGGGTTATTCTGTGAAATAAATATGCAGTAAATCAAAAATATCTGCAAAATATGGAACAGGTTTTTTAGCGTTATAAAAATGAATAATCTACAGGCTAATATCTCCTGAAAATAAGGAATAATCAGGCTTTGGCCTGATTATTCTTATGGCCTTATTGACGCTGCTGGCACCCTAAGCCAGGGGCCGATTATGCATAACCTTCCATACCAGCGTTTTATTGATGCACAGGAGAACTGGCTTATCCCGAATTTCTGGTAAAAATAAAAGATTGCCACAAAGGTGCAGAGATGTAGGTTGGCGGTGAGTTTACGAACCCCAACAATACGCAGAGACCTGCCAGAGTAGTTGGGCTTCGCGTCTCAGCGCCAACCTGCGAAAAACCAGCGATTGTGGCAACTCTGATTATGCTAAGTGTCATTCGGATCAGCCCTGTTAAATTTATAAATGCACTCCCTGTACACTGAGATTGAAATGATGTATTTTAACTCGTTAATACCTGATGAGACGGTACATTATAAAAATAGCACAGTCACTTTATTACAGCCGGTTAAACATAAGGAAATATATGAAATCACTCATTACCATTTTAATTATTTTCGTTTTTACCGCAGCAATTGAAGCATCCGAGCTTTCATTGCCCACGCAGAAACTTAATGGCACTAATATTACCTATAACTACACCAGTGGCCGTTCTTATAACGTAAAATTTGAAGAAGAAGGGATTAGCTACCGTTATCTCACGGGTTCAAAACCAGAAAAATGGTGGGGACCTTTTCCTTACAAAGCCTTTAATGTAGAGAGCAATGTTTATCTTGCCTCATGGTTCGAAAAAGAGTATGGAGATTATGTTACCCTGTTAATTAACTTCAATAACAATGTACTTTATGGAAGTGCTATTTTATCGGGCAAAACAGTTCATTTTTATGGGGCTAATATTGTTAAAGTTAATCGAAAATAAATGCGAATTCACACAAATAAACATTAAAAAATAATAGTCTGACTAAGCATCAGGGTTTTCAGGTCTTTTGCACAGCAATTTTTTTAGAATAATTTACATTGGTATTTCCAGGCTTTTCTCTACATGAACTTTTTATTAATAATTAAAACCACGTCTTAAGAACGTAGAAGGGGTTTCGGTTATAGCTTTAAGAATGCTTGTCATCCCCGAATGCCTGTGTCGGGGATCCAGCGTCTTGACGTTGTTCGAAGTCACCAG
The DNA here is from genome assembly GCA_003228405.1 of Gammaproteobacteria bacterium. Taxonomy (GTDB): domain Bacteria; phylum Pseudomonadota; class Gammaproteobacteria; order SZUA-229; family SZUA-229; genus SZUA-229. The sequence goes on from QIDK01000231.1 coordinate 9,617, forward strand.
GGAACCTCTGAAAAGCTATGCAAGAAGTCTGTTTTACAGGTAGACGGCTAACGAGTAAGTCTGGACTGTGAATCGGCTCAGTTTTTTTCAACATATGGCAGCAAATAGTGTTTTTTATTATGATTTTTGTCAACTAAATATATGCCATCAACAGGTATAGTAATCTGGCATTAATTTTAAAGAATTGAACCGTTATGAACCCATCTTACATAATCGAAAAGCCACCGGCTTTACCCGGTTTTCTGTCGACACCCTTTAAACTTGTTTCTTCCACTATTCATTCGCGTTTACTGGTGATGTTCCTCAACCGCCTGTTGTCTGAACAGATAAAAGATGGCGATCTTGATTTTCTTGAGCATAAAAGACTTTGTGTTAATGTGAGTGATGCCGGTATTAACTATTACATTAGTCTGCTTAATGGCCGTCTGATTGCGGTAGCGGCTGGAGTTAAAAATGATATAGAAATTCAGGCCTGTGTATATGACTTTTTGCAACTGGCAGGGCGTCAACAGGATCCAGATACACTGGTATTTCAGCGCAGGCTGGTGATGCAGGGTGATACTGAGCTTGGGCTTGAAATTAAGAATTTTCTGGACGGGCTGGATCTGGAATCTTCAAGCAGTTTTTCAAAAATTGAGTCTTTACTGCAAAAGAGCCTGCCGGTGTATCGGCGCCTGTTTAGCTGAGGTGGGTATTTTTATTTAGGGTCTTAGCACCGCAGAGAACGCAGAGAAAAGCATCTTTTTATGTGTTTGCGCTACGCGCAAACCATAAAAACCTCTGCGTTCTCTGCGGTTAAAGCTTTTACCTTTATCCTGGATTCCTTAGTTTTTACTTAAACCTTCAAAATACCTTAATCGGTATAATAATCTTGGCGCTTCCTTGTTATCATCAAATTCACTTCGATCATGCAATACATTATTACTAATCAGGCCCCAGCCTGGTTGCAGGGTGAGTCGATATATATACGGGTCATTACTGTGCAGTAATTTTTCCAGGGCATTAACTGCTAACCGGGTTGTGAAATCACTTTTCCAGATTATATTATGAGTTCTTGCGGTATAACGCATATGTAAACTGTCATTTCCCCAAACTGAGAATACCGGGCCGATTCTATCGGGGCGCAGAGTCTTTCCATCTACAATATTCGCAGGAATAATCATAGCGTCTGCTGCCATCAGCGCGTGTATGTAGTCCGGGTTTTCATCGCGCAGTCTGATATAGGCTATTTCATGATCCATAACCGCGTTTTCTCCACCTTTTTCTGCACGCCTTACACAATGTAAATTGAGAGCATGAATCTGCTTATTCAGTTTGTTGTAATAACCATCCGTGTGCCAGTGAATGGCTCTATTTGAATAGGGGATATAGCGCTCGCGGCCATTTATTTTAGATACCTGTAATGATGTTATGCCATCATCATCGGCTCCCATATTTTTATCCAGTGTTTTTAAAGCAAACTGTTTTGCCAGGCTGGAGGCAAATTGTTTATCAGGGTTGGTTCCTGTTTTGCTAATATACACCGCCATATTTGTTTTGTTATAACGCTCCATAATAGCATCCCGCTCAGTTTTAGATAATTGCATCGGGTCATTTATTTCTACAATTAACTGCTCGGCTTTTTGTGGATAGTTATTAAGCTTCTCATCTCTCCAGTTTTCATAGGCACTCTGATTATCCAGCTTAAAAGGGCTATTGTTTTCTAAAATTATATTTGCTGATGGCATAATAATGGTTCCTGTTTTGATGTCTGATAATTCATCCCGCTATCTCCGTGCCAGTAACCATTGCAGGCTCCACCGGGAGGCATCAGGGCCTCTAATTCTTGACTGGCTTTTAGTGCTGGATAATTATTGTGTAAGCTTTGATAAAAGATATTGATTATTTTTTCACAGTGTTTCGAGGGTGGATTTATACGTAGAATATCCACTTCTAAATTTATTATTTCATCCAGCTCTGAAATTAAATTATTTGTTTTTGCGGATTGTGTTTGTATACCGTTTAAAATCAGAAATTTTTTATTTTCCTGAGTTGATAATAGCAACCCATCCGGGTCATCCAGGCAGCGATACTGACAATCATCTTTTGGCAGATTATGTGAACGTGCGGTAAAACATCGGGCAGAATAAGCAAGGGGCAGGCGACCATACACCAGAACTTCGGTTTCTATATTGCCGGGTTTTTCCTTTTGCATATCAGCCAGTGACTGTTTTGATAATTCAACCGGAAGCACCCAGCGTTTTAAGCCGTGCCTGGCCAGCACACGTAAGCTACGTGGGTTATAAAGGTTAATTGCCGCACCGCTAACAAAAGGTTTTCCCTTTAATAACTGTACCGCTGATATGTCATTGGCTTCAATCATAAACTCAAGCCTGGAGCACAGGGTTTTTAAAGCCGCCAGTTCTGAATTGGCTTCAATCAGTGTCATACTGGAAAGTACAACTTCCTTACCTGCGGCCTGTAACTGATGCGCTATTTCTAACCAGTCATCACGCCTTAATAGCTTTCTTTTAGAGCATACAGTTTCACCCAGGTAGACTATATCTATTTGAGTCTCGGCGATACGTTTATAAAAATCAAACAGTGTGTCCCTGTCCCAGTAATATAGTACTGGACCCAGTGATAGTTTTGTTCTGCTATTCATCATAATTTATTGCCATGGTCGATGATAGGCGCCTAAGGTTGTACTGCGGCCTTCCGAAACTGCATGCAAAGTTTGTAACCATTTGTTTTCAGGCTCATACTGCAGTGAATTTTTGTGGCAGGCATCCAGTGCAGCGCGCCAGACCTGGGTTACCTGTTTCACATAAGCGGGGCTGCGTTGTCTGCCCTCAATTTTAATAGCCGCTATGCCCATTGCCTGTAGCTCAGGTAATAGTGCTATGGTGTTTAAGCTGGTGGGTTCTTCAATTGCATAGTAGGTTTTGCCGCATACTTCAAAGCGACCTTTGCATAAGGTGGGGTAGGCAGCAGGCTCACCGTCCTTATATCGATCGATCAATACATTGTTTAATCGGGTCTGTAAACCATCCTCTGTGTTTTGCCATTCAACGGCACTGGCGGGAGAGCAGGCTCCAAAAGTGTTAGGTGACTGTCCGGTTGCGTAAGAAGATAAAAAGCAGCGTCCTTCAACCATCACACATAAACTGCCAAAACCAAAAACTTCCAGTGGCACCGGGCTGTTTTCTGCAACCTGTTCTACCTGTTTAAGTGACAGTACCCTGGGCAGCACAACACGTTGTATGCCAAAGTTTTCATAATAAAATCGAATCGATTCCGTATTGGTAGCCGAAGCCTGCACCGATAAATGTAAACGTAAATCAGGGTAACTGGATGCTGCATAATCCAGCACTCCAATATCGGCTGCAATTAAGGCATCAAATTTTAATTGTGCAGCCAGGTCAACCGCATTTTGCCAGCGTTGCCAGCCACTGGCCTGTGGGTAGGTGTTAATAGCCAGAAAAACTTTACACCCCCGGTCATGTGCATATTCAATTGCCAGACGTGAGCGCTTTTCATTAAAGTTAAGGCCGGCAAAATGGCGCGCATTGGTGTCATCTTTAAAGCCCATATAAACCGCATCTGCCCCACTGTCCACGGCGACTTTTAGGGCGGGTAAATTACCTGCGGGGCAGACCAGTTCCATTTTGTTTTCTATGTTTTTTAAATTCGTCATTCTTTTATCTTGTTAAATTTACCCGGATATTTATTTTCTGTTTCGTTAACTTTATGTGCTTGTTATTCCCGGTAAAAGCATTTGAAGATGCTGTTTTATCTGCACAAAATAATAACTTTGTAATCAACTAATTAATGTGTTTTTAAATGGGTTCCTACATGGCATAAGCATCAAGTTTTAATGGGGTTCTATGCGTATTTCGCTGGTGAAGCTCCTGAGTAATCATATTAATAACTTTCCATTTTTTTGAGCACCATTGAGGCGCAAGTAAAATATCATTCGATGCGGTGCCGGTTACCCGGTGAAAAATAATATCTGCAGGTGTCATTTCTATTAGATCTACAGCAGCCATTACATATTCTTCCAGGCTTAAAGGTGAGTATTCACCTCTGCGCCATTCTCTTGCCAGTTGTGTACCTTTTACGATATGCAGAGGGTGTAGCTTTAAACCCTCTACACCTTCATCTAATACACGGCTTAAACTGGTTTTATAATGACGGGTGTTTTCTCCGGGCAAACCAAGAATTAGATGTGTACATACTTTAAGTTGTCGTGCATGGGCCTGCTGCACTGCATGGCTATATTCACTATAGCCATGACCGCGATTAACTTTTTTTAAGGTGTTATTAAATGCAGACTGAAGGCCTAATTCAAGCCAGATCTCCACACCTTTATTTTGGTAATCAGCCAGCAAATCCAGCACCGGGGCTGGCACGCAATCCGGGCGGGTGCCAATAGACAGGCCAATAACATCAGATTCTGACAGAGCCAGATCATAAAGGCTTTTCAGTTGTTCAATATCAGCATAGGTATTGGTATAGGCCTGAAAATAAGCAAGATATTTTTTCGCCCCTGTGCGCTTGCGTATAACCTTACGGCCAGCTGCAATTTGTTGTGAAATACTCGATGGCTTACGTGCATCAGGATTAAACGAGGCATTATTGCAAAAAGTACAACCGCCTGTCCCTTTTGTGCCATCCCGGTTAGGGCAGCTAAGGTTAGCGTTTATAGAAATTTTATGTATTCTCTCGCCATATTTATTTAACATGTTCTGGCCAAAAGTATTCACATAATCTGATAATTGCATAGGGATGGCTAGATAGCGGTTAAAAATCTTTGATGATTGTAGTGTGTGTAATATAAAGAGCATTGATTCTTATCAAGAAAGTATGAGCAATATGCTTCTTCATTTGGCTCTGTCTATACAAATCGTAAGATAGTTCATCTAACTTATTGATATATAGATATTAACCTGGGATTAAAGCAGGTCATTGATAGTGGGTACCTGCTGTTGCAAATAAAAATTGATTTTCGTCATCCAGCCATAAGCATATCGGAAGCGACCGGGTTTATTAGCATGATGGTTGCATCTACGGCACCAGAATCGCTGCTAATATCAAGCCGTGTTTAATGCTCAGTCTCGACACTGATGCTTCTACCAGAGTCATGGCTCCTGCACAGCCAATAAGAATATTATAATACTATGAAAAACATGGGTTTATACAGTCAACAAAATTATTGAATTGCATCAATAAGCCTCTTCATATAGCATCGTTTGAGTCAAATTTTAAATAAAAATCCGGGTGCTTTTTGAACAATAAATGGTTTCTACGGATAAGCCTTACAGCATGCTTTCTGGCTTTTTTTGTTATCGTGCTCGGTGCTTATGTGCGTCTTTCCGATGCCGGTTTAGGCTGCCCCGACTGGCCAGGCTGTTTTGGGCAACTTACCGCCCCAGATGAAGCACATGAAATTAGACAGGCAGTTAATGCATTTCCTCACCTTGAAGTGCATTCGGGTAAAGCCTGGAAAGAAATGATTCACCGTTATTTTGCCAGCACTTTGGGCTTACTCATTTTAGTTATGGCTTTTCTGGCGTGGCGTCACCGTCGGGATAAGAACCAGCAATTTATTTTGCCGTTAATACTGGTAGGCCTGGTTATATTTCAGGGAATGCTAGGGATGTGGACTGTTACTCAGCTGGTAAGGCCCACAATTGTTACCCTGCATTTATTGACCGGCTTATTAACCCTGAGCTTATTGTTCTGGGTGTTTTTAAAACATATACGCTTATGGTCCGAAAAAATTAAAGCCTCTGATGCGCTGCCGTTTATTCGTCCATTAGCCAAAATTGCTATTGTGGTGCTGGCGTTGCAGTTGTTTCTGGGTGGCTGGACCAGCACTAATTATGTGGCACTTTATTGTCCTGATTTTCCAACCTGTCAGGGCTCATGGCTGCCGCAAACTAATTTTGCTGAGGCCTTTGTGTTTTTCAAAGATCCAACAGTTAATTACGAGGGTGGCTCTTTATCTCTTGAGGCCGGGGTTACAGTTCACTATTTACACCGCTTAGGTGCGGTTATAACAACTATTGTATTAAGTACACTTGCCTTGCTGATGCTCTTTAAAACGGATAGCAGGGTATTAAAAAATTTATCGAAATTATTACTGCTGGTGTTAACAGCGCAGGTTTGTTTAGGCATTGCCAATGTCGTGCTGGTATTGCCAATACCTGTTGCGGTTTCTCATAATGCAATTGCAGCGGTATTGCTGCTGACTTTATTACTAATAAATTATAGTTTGAATATTGGTAGCCTGAAGACTATGAGTTACCAGAAGGATGCAAACAAAGGCCTGTCATGACTGAAGCTATCTTAAAATTAACCAGTTTAAACTGGCGTAGCTATTATAATCTGTGTAAACCAAAAGTGGTTTATTTAATTGTGTTTACGGCCATAGTAGGCATGTTGCTTTCAACCCATGGTGCCCTGCCGCTGGATACCTTTATTGCCGCCAGTTCAGGTATCGGCCTTGCAGCTGCTTCAGGTGCAGCTTTAAATCACTGGGTTGATCAACGTATCGACGTGCTTATGGAGCGAACCAGTCAGCGTCCTTTACCTCAGGGCGACCTGTCTTCACGCCAGGCATTAATATTTGCACTGTCTCTGGCTGTTATCTCAATGGTCATATTACTGATCTGGACAAATATTTTAACCACATTATTAACACTGACCTCACTCATTGGTTACGCCGTTATCTACACCATGTTTTTAAAACGTAGCACACCACAGAATATTGTGCTTGGTGGTGCTGCAGGTGCGGCACCCCCTATACTAGGCTGGTCTGCCATGACCGGCGAAGTGAATACAGAAGCCTTATTGCTGTTTCTTATTATCTTTGTATGGACACCGCCGCATTTCTGGGCGCTGGCGATTAAACGCAAAGACGAGTACGCCAGGGCAGGGCTACCAATGTTGCCAGTGACTCATGGTGTGGTCTTTACCAAATTACATATTTTACTATATACCCTGATGCTGTTTTCAGTCACCCTGATGCCCTTTGTTATTCATATGACAGGAGTGGTCTATCTTACGGGTGCCATAGTTCTAGGGCTCGGGTTTATTTATCATGCTATAAAGCTATTTAATACAGGAAATAGTGATAAGCATGCAATGAAAACGTTTGGTTATTCTATTTTTTACCTTAGTGCATTATTTGCTTTTTTTCTGTTAGATCACTATGCACGAATTATTATCAGACTATTTAGCTGAGGTTTAACGCATAAAATTTAGAAAGCGTAGCTCACTATATTGCGTAAAAAAACATTAAACTAGTAAATACATAATGGTTTTCTTAAATAACTAATAATTAAAGAAATAACCCTGTTTTAATTGCAGCAATGCACGGCTTAAGGTAGGATTCAACCAACAAAAGCACAGACCCAGTTATAAAGATATGATTTAAATCATTTCTAAATAAAATTTTTTGCAGTTAGTGCAACTAATGGAAATATAAAAGCAGTTATTTTAACTGTTAAGGCTTTTGTAAGTTTTATAATGTGAAATACCAAAAAATTAAACCCTGGCTAAATAAAATTAAATAAAGCAGGGAAAAACTTAACCATTTTTATAAATTATATAAAATGAAATGAGGGGATGGGTTTAGAGCATGCTTAAACCAAAAGCTATATTGGGCGCTATAATAAGCCTTGTATTACTCGTATTCGCTGGTACTGCCTTCGCAGATTATCAATTGAACTTTCCACAACCCGCTGCTCCGCTTCCGCAGCAAATTTATGATCTGCATATGTTAACCACCAGAATCGCAACCATTATTATGATTGTGATTATTGTGGTGGTTGTTTATGCAATTTTCACATTTCGAAAATCAAAAGACTACCAGGCAGATCAGGACTTCCATACAAGTGCATTTGGAACCTGGTCGTGGATACTGGTACCGGTTATCGTATT
>QIDK01000233.1 GCA_003228405.1 Gammaproteobacteria bacterium
AATATTCTTTTTATTATGAAACAGAGGATCGCCCAAACGACAGGCGTTTTTCCCTTCCAGCTTTATATCAAATGAATACATCATATACTCGGCTTCACTTTTAATCTTTCCACTGATTACACCCCCAACTGACCCCGGCTCATCACCAGAAGTCATGGAGTATTTTGCACTTTTAACCATGGCCATTTCACCATTTATTTTTACTTTTTTTGTACCTTTGCTGGTGTTTGATGCCATACCAATATTGGGATAAGGAATAGGTATAGGTCCAGCAGGAGTAGGTGTTTTACATACATCGGGAAACACCATACTCATACCACCACTGCCTTTATGATCAACACCACGTGAGTTTGCGAATACGGATTGTGCCATGTTTTTCTTCCTTTTATACGGTCACTAGAGGTCTTGCAAAATTAAGTAATTTAGAATTAAATTCTAGCATATTTAATTTTATAACAATATGACTTCTCTGTAACTGGTTGCCACTGTGCATGACTTGTTTTAAAGATTCGAAATCAACTGGTTTTCCCATAAAATAGCGGCAACCAGACTCAAAAGTTTTAGCATGTTTATCCCAGTAAGCCTGTATTTTGTGTAGATTCGGCCAGGGCAACTCATTATCTTTATGTTCTGCATCATCGGCTATACTTCCATCAGTGTTTTCAATTAACTTAAGTGCGATTTTTTTATGTAAATTATGTTTTTCTAAATCCACACCCGTTATCAGACTGAATGATAACGCAGCCTGTCTTGAAAACTCCTTTTGCTTCATCTGTTCTATTAGCCAGGGAATAGCATCTGGCTCGCCTAATATAGCACTGGCTTTTATTGCAGTCATTTGTTTCGATGAATCGCTAGATAGCTGGTTAATCCACTCTCGTGCTTCTTTAGAGGGTAAGGCATTAAAAACCAGCTGCATTGCCTGCTCGTTATATTTATTATTTTCAAATATACAGGATTTCAGATTTTGCAAGCTATCTATGTTTCCCATCAACACTGCAGACCAGTTAGCCCAAAAGTATATTTCCATATCAGTGGAATTAATTGCCTGATCTAAAAATGGAATAAGGTCTGTTCGACTTAATTCACCGATTAATCTTAATGCTCGAGCGTATAACTCTTTATGCTGATATGTATCTGGGTTTGCTAATATTTTAGTCAAAAATTCTTGCGGATCTTCTCGACGTATACTGCAGGCAGCTAAGCCTAAATAATAATAATTTTGTTGTTCGTACCTGATTGTATTGTTATTTAAAAAATAATTAATCCAGAATTTCGCTGTACTTTTATTTAGCCATCCAAATGCAGAAACCAGTCCGTAATGTATATTTTTATTTGTTAATACAATATCGCATACCGTCTTTATTTTTTCAGTATCTCTACTCTGCAGTGCAATAACACCTGCAACAAAAGCTTCACCAGGTTCTTTTATTTCTAATTGTTGCAGGCAAATATTCCAGCCTGACTCACCAGCAGCTATTAACACGTCTAAATGACCAGTAATTCGTTGATCAAGTTCATTAATATCAAATTGGGTATAAGCAACACTAGTGCCAATGACCTGAGAGCGAAGTAACCAGAGAAAAGCAGCATCAGTTACATGTTGTTCAAAAATAGGTTCGAAGCCTGATATGTGCGAATTAAATATCATTGGGTCCAGACTTAAGTGAGCTTGAGGTGAATGTGCCATAGTCATCATTCTATTTAATACAGATTGCTGCACGTTGTTGTATTTCTGATGAAGCAAAGATTAGCGCAGGCTTTTTATAATATCCTTTTAGCATACCAATTGATGCGAGAGCCATAAGAACTGGGCCAGTTGCAGCACCAATATCACCATAACAATCAGCAGGATGTATAATATCGAAATCATTATCTATAAACTTCTGGTTTCTAATTGAAGCCACACCCCATTCTTTAGCATTAAAATTTTCACCATTAAAACTGGCAAATATAGTTTTTATATTGATCTCCGGAGCATTTGAAATGGCTTCAGCTACAGCTTTGCTTAAGCCATCGCCCTTATAGGGTTCGGAGGAATAACGGTGGCCTGGCTCGTCAGCAATTCCCGGTGGATACAATTTAACACTGGAAGCTGAATCTGCCAGTTTTAGTAACAAAAATGCAGCCGCTTCTCCTGGAGCAAAACCATCCATCACGCCCTCTGCCAGAATACGATCATCTTTATCAAACGAAGCGAGTAACTGCAAGTCTAAATAGCTATCTACACCTCCTATTAAAACCTGTGGATGTTTTCCAGATTCTAATATCTGTATAGCGGCCTCCAGAGCATACATACTTGATGCTCTTCCCTGTGGAAAAACATAACTATTCTCAAGATCAATATTAGCTTTAGTTTGCATAACAAACTGCTTTAAGAATTTATCACTAACAATCGAGCGTCTTCCTGGCAACTTTTCTGGCCCACACAGCATTAAAGGAACAGGTTTAGTCAGTTTTTCTTCTAATTGTTGCATTGCAGGTGTTGCCAGGCGTAGCATGCGCTTTTGACGAGAAGATAATCCCTGTAATGCTAGTTCTTCGTCTAGCTCTGGTAAAGCATCACATGGAACCCGAGCCAGAATCATTGGATTCAATTTTCTGTTCAAAATTTCTGATTCCTGATAGGAACTGATATTTGAGCGTATAGCTGCAGCCGTCATTTCTGCATTTGCACCAACAGGTGTAATCATGCCCATTGCAATAATTTCAACAGCCTGGCTCAGTGACTGGTGTTGGAATTGTGGTTGAGGAGTATTCATTTATGCAGCCTGCATATTCTGGCTGCGAACCATATTGACTGTAACTTCACGAATTTTCAGCAATTCTTTATCACATGACAGAGCAGCTTTCCAGGTCATACCAAGTTGCAACTTATCAGTGTCAATAAGGAGTGTTTCCAGATTAAATAGCGGGCGTTCTGTACGGGATTTAATTTCTACATCTGCATTAAAAGCGGCAACAGGTAAATTAAAATGTACATCACCCGCAGGGTGGATACCACTAATACTAACGGGTTCACCACCAACTAAATAACCAGGATATCTTAAATCAGGATGTGACATATTAAAAAATCGCATATCAAAATCTGCGGGAAGATAAGGAGCCTGATTGTTTTGCCAGCTTTCATCATATGTTCCTGCAAATGGTAGCCGTGGCAACCAGGCTGGCGAAATAAAACCAAACCCTGCTGGCGTAACTATATCTCCGGCCTTTTGTAACAATTGCCGCGGATCTTCTAAATTTGGTACGCTTAACCCATTCATTTCATTTACATTACGTTTACCTAAAAATCCACACCCTATTGGGTTTCGGTTTTCAGCCGCAGCAATTGTTCCATCGTCCTGAATATGTACTCCACCAAATGCACGTTCATACACTAATGGCATAGTTACAAAAGGCTTAACAGAAGAAATAGCACCATTAACCCACTGCCGGTCACCAAAAACACGTACCGTTTTATTAACTTTGCCAACAGACAGACTCACATCCAGTTGTGTAACTTCCTGCTCATTCGCTGATCTGGCATGACCAAGCATAATTATATCGCTAGCTGGTTTACCTATATGTATATCAGATGCATTTTTAATGCTCGATGTCAGAGGGTCTTCACCAAGATACTCATCTTCTGCCTGAGGTGGTTTCTGCTCTTCTGCTAACGTCCACTGAGAACCAATATTAAAAGTGGCTTTAATAATTATATATAGTGTATCTATCCCATGTTGATCAGGGAACAATGCAAGTTGTGCTGCAAATGGTGTGTTGTTTTTCAGTTGCAACATAGTTTTCAACCGTTTCTAAAGCTTAAATGATATCGCTGTTAGTTAATTTGAACCGAACCACCCATAACTCTGTTAACCCCGGTCGAGCGGTTTAACAGATAAGTGCCTCTAATTAATATTTTTCCTGATTTGGTTAACGTTATACTGGCTTTGCCACATTTAAAACAGATTTCTTCAGCACCTTCTATGCAAACCCGTTTACCATCAACATAAACCTCATTGTTATCTTTTTGTTTAATTTCAGTTGATGTTTGTTTGTTGTTGTCTAACCCAGCTAATGAATCAGCATTTTGATTAGTGGCTGGTGTTAATTCAAAATTATCCAGAACTTCATCAAGCGGGTTATGGATTAAACCCATTATCACTGGTTGATTTATATCACCATTATTGAATAGTAAAGCTACTTTTCTTGCGATATTGCGTTTAGATAAAGATAAAGTTGTTAGTGCAATTAAAGGCTCTAATGTCTGGTTTTCATTAAAATCAACAAGCACTCTTCCCTGGGCATCAAAGTCAATTATTTTACCAATTACAATTACACCGGCAGTAATGCCTGAATTTTCGGTGTCTTTATTCTGCTTTGTTAGTATGGGGTTACTCACGATAGAAAACTTAGTTATTAGTAACTTTGCTACCTTTGATAGCAACTGTGCTTGAGGCTTTAATATTAATCTTACCTGAGCCCTGCATGGTAATATTTTTACCTTTTATAACAATATCTCCATTTTTCTTCATTGTTATGGAAGCAGATCCAGTTTTTAAAATGATTTGATCACCCGCGACAATACCCAGGTTTTTACCTATGTCTTCCATCAGGTTATCACCAACCTGAATTGACATGTCTTTTCCAATCTCTTCTTTATGGTTATCAGCGACTATAATAGACTTGTCTTTACCGATTTTTTCTGAGTGATTTAAGCCAACATCTATAGTTTTATTTTTCTTAATTGTTTCTGTCTGATTATTATTTACCGTTTTATTTCGATCATTTTCAATGGTTGAATTTTCATCGTGTTTAATAGTTTTGGTACGATCATTGTCAACTTTTAAGGTTTCATCATTCTCAACTTCCGTATCCATGTTTTTTTCTGCATGAATAAAAACCTGCTCCGAACCTTTTAAATCATCAAAGCGCAATTCATTACAGTTGCTGTTGGTGCCTTTTTTAGTTGAGCGGGTACGTATACCACTTTGTGTTTTAGAACTAAATGGAATTGCATTATCGCCGTTATAAACTGAACCGGTAACAATTGGACGATCCGGGTCACCGTCTAAAAAGTTAACGATTACCTCCATGCCAATGCGCGGGATAAATGAGGTACCCCAACCTGAACCAGCCCATGGCTGCATTACACGAATAAAACAGCTGCTGGTTTCATCATTTTTACCTTCACGATCCCAGTGAAACTGAACTTTGATTCTGCCAAGTTCATCAATAAATATTTCTTCCCCTGAAGGGCCAACAACAACGGCTGACTGGGGGCCACGCATAATGGGTCTGCGGTGTATTAATGGGGGTCTGTAATGAACCTTTTCTGGTATGCAGGTTAAGTCATTGCCATATTCAGACTGACTGTCATTGCCCGCAAGGTAGCTGTTGTCATAAGCTCTGTGTCTTATTGCAGTAATTATATATGTTCCCAGCTCTTCTTTTACCGCATGTTTTGCTAGTTTAAATTTTCCCCCCGCATAAAAACTGCTGCAATCACTTGATGCTTCAATTATATTTATGGGTGCTTCTTCAGCTTCAATTCGTTTTTTTGTTAAGTCTTTTAAACCGGCAAAATCATGATAAGGGGTATATTCAAAATGCTCGAATTTAGATACATTTGCAAATTTGCTTGTTGATGCGGTTGTTTGCAGCTGATCTTTTGTAGGCGCATTAAAATCGTAATCGTCTAAACTCCATTTGCCTTTTCTGAATTCATAAACATGTTCCCAGCTCGTTAACTGGGTATTGGGCTGATTACCTTTGGAATAGGTTAAATCAGTTTCAGGGCAAAGTTGATATGCATTGGCCTGATCAACTATGTGCATAATATGCTTGCCGTTCTTTTGTTCGAAGAAATAAGCAATACCCTCTTCTTCAAACAAACGGGAGATAAAATTTAAATCACTCTCATTGTGTTGCACACAATATTCACGTGGTGTTGAACCACCGCTTGCCTTGTAGTCGAAGTCATTAAAACCGAGATCCATAAATATTTTTGAAACAATATCCTTAGTGGACATTTCCTGAAATATTCGGTGGTTGTTTGTTTTTGATAAAAACCATAACCAGGGAACCATGGTCAGGCGATACACTCTTAAATTATCTGCTTTTATTTCACCATAGGTAAAGCTACTAACATAGCCATTGAATGTTCTTTTCTGATCATTTTGTATGGTGATATCAACTAGCTTGCCAATGAGCTGCTCAGGCTTAAGCGAGTGATTTTTTGATAATACTTCGATTTGAAATTCGAAAAGGTCAGAAATATATTCTGTGCCTTCGAAAGAAGTCAATAATAATTCATCTTTAGACAAAGAAGATGATATTGAAATAAGTCGCGAGTCTTGAGTTAATTCACTCATAGAATACAAACCCTCGTAGCGAGGTTAAATATAAAACCTCTTCCATGGGTAAAAAGAACCACATTGTTATTAGAATTTAGTTGTTGCCCCGAGTTTATATTAACTCGAAGCAACAATTATAACCATAAGCCATAGTATTGATAATACAATACATGTGCTTTTCAGGAATATGCCAGCTTATAAAGGCTTAGCCTGTTCCAGGTCATAACCCACTCGCTGAGGGCTACCTGACTTGTTAGTCTTATCAAAATCACTGTAGTTAATCATAATTTTTGAGTAGCTCAGTGTAATTGACTCAATTGGCTCACTTTCAGAGTCAGCCGAAATTGAATAACCACTTACAAGTACGTCAGATAACTCATAGTCCATATATTCCTGAACTTTATCAGCACCTGTTCGTACAAATTTAATATTTACCGTTTTACCTGCATTACCTGTTACGGCTTCTTTGAAAATAGCGGTTACAGAGTTATCTGCCGCTTTAGTCAATGTAATTTCGCTCAGGCTGGGGCGAGTAGATTCACGGTTAGACAGGTTACCTGCTTCCATTGAAATACCACGACCAACGCCAAATTGTACCGACATTACTGCAATATGATCCTGGTAACCCTCAGCAGTTACGTTTCCTTTAATACCATCGTATTTAAGATAAATAGCCATTTATATGTTCCCTTCTCTTTATTTAATGATTTGATAGAAAGTAGGTTGATAATAGAACAAAAACCGGAATGAATCAACGCTATAAAAAATAAATTTTTATGATGTAATTCATATATTTAGCTTAAGTCTGGAGAATATACACCAAATCCCTACAAGCATTTGCGAAACAGACACTAGCGAAAGCTGTACTGAAAATCAAACACCAGCCTGAAACTATCATCCGGGACATATATATCCGCTGAACTGAATTTTGATTTAACCGGGAAGGCAAACTGAAGATTACCCTTAATATTGTTTAAATAGGAAAACTGAAAACCGAAGCCAATATCCATTAACTGAGCCGTGCTGTCATCCTTCTCTGCAAACAGTGTCAAAACCTCTCCCCAGGAACCGTCAATAAATAAGAATGGGCGAGCCATATTTCGTAAATTGCTATCTCCAATGCTTATATCAAAAAAATCTGGAGCATCAAATATCCAGGAAGCCCCCATATATACTGCATTATCAGCAGAAAACTGATTGATAGGAAAGGCCCTGGCCTTGGTCGGCCCAGCCAAAGTAAACTGGCTGATAGACGATAACGGGGAACTGGCATATTGCAGCTTTGTTCGATAGATAATACGTGTATTTGACTCAAAATACGGTAATTGCCAGAAAGTTAATAAGGTGTAATTTACATTTAAGATAGAGTATTTTTCATCCTGACCTATTTCTGCACCCTGCACAAATTTTCCAGAAGTAAGCTTTACATCACCCTGATGAAGAATTTTGCTATCTTCATCAAGTATGTCATATCTGAAGACAAGCGATGTGTTTTTGATAATATCATCCAGGCCTACATCGCCTTCTTCAGGAAGCGCACCTAAACGTATGACTGACTTAACTTTTTCATTTAGCAGGTCTGCAAAGTAGTTTTGCGTACGACTTCGTTTAAATCGGTAGCTAAGGGTAACATCTGCCTGCTTTGTTTTGCCTTCAAGTTCAAGGTCATCAACTGATTCCGAATTGCCAGGCCCAAGCACAAAGTCATTACTGGCTGCGCCAAAAGACAGGCTTAAACGCGGGCTGAACAACCTGGTTAAGTAGCGCAACTGGCCATATACCGTATTTGTTGGGCTTGCTGTAAGTAGTGTAGCCAGATGAAGCTGATCGGCATTGCCCAGCGGATTATTCCATAAACCTTCAGTATATAATCGGTATAAACCCGTTTGCTCAGAACCATGGTTATCTAGCCGAACATTTATATCGTATGCTTTTTCTGCCTTAACATCCAGATTCAGCCTGGTGTCTCCAACCTGGGCCCCAGGCTGAAAAAAGCCAGTCGTTACAACGCCCGGGAAGTCATTTATAAGGTATAAATTCTCTTCTACTGCTGAGCTGGTTACAGGCATTGTTAGCATATCGTCAAAAACAGACGCCAGATAGTCGCTGTCATATAGTTTATTGCCTGAAACCTCAATCTCGCCCAAAGAACCCAGTAACAGGGTTAATGTCACCACCCCGTCGCGCACTTCCTGTCTGGGTATATAGGCTTTTGCTAAAATAAACCCCCGTTCTCGATAAAACTGGGTGATTCTATCTGCGACCGTCTCAATAGTACCCAGGGTGATACCACGCTTGGAACGTTGCTCACGAATCAACCAGATCAGCTTTTGAACTTCAAGCTCAGAAACATGCCGTTCCATAGTATCTTCTTCGATCTCAACCAGAAGATTAGAAACCTCCTCAATCTCGGTTTTAGTAAAACCAGACTTTTCGACTTTGTATTCCTGCATAAGCTCAAAGCGAATACTTTCAATCAGTTTATCGATTTCCTGTTTGGTAATACCCAGCTCAGGATACTCAACTATGCCCTGCAACTTAAACCTTTCAACGTTAAGCCGAGGCCCAGATTCAGGGTCGGGGTTACGATCACGTACACTGGGAACATCCAGATCTTTAAGCATAGATTTACGCTCAAAATCTGGCATTTCAGTGATTTCAGGCATCTCAAGAAAACCCGCCCATGTATTAACGGATATAAAAAGGCTAAAAGCAGCCCAGAAAAAAAGAACATAAACCCTGTTTAACAAATACATCATTCCAAAATAATTTTAACAGCCATTCTGGCCAACCCTTAACTAACACGAAACTAATTTATGCAACACCCGGAAAATATTTACCTGTTGCCAAATACTTTCAGATACAGGGCGAAGACCGCATCTCGTCATTCCCTGATGCCTGTGTACCGAGAAACCAGGGCCTTATACCCGTACAATATTTTATCCAGACACTACTCGGTACATCTGCAAAGATCTCAGGCCACTCAAAACATAAACTTATTAGAAGTGAAATCGGTCACTCCATTTTAAATGGCATAAATCGGCGGATTATACATGGTTAGACGTAAGAATTCACGCATAAAAACAGGAACTTACTAAAGAATCAGGTGAAAAGAATACCTGCCTTATATTACAGAAGCATAGCAAAATAGTTTTGCCTGTAGATGCTGCTTCAGTCAGGTCGGGTTATGTGCAGTCAATATTATAGAGTTAAAAAATGCTTTAATTTGTGATTTCAGGCGAAAAGTCTGTTGATACCTGCCGCTAGTGTACACAGCTATCTATGCACCTTCAGAAAATTTAACGATGCAGAAGTGATTCTCCTGGTAAACACAATAATTGATCCTGGCAAATCAGGTTAAGCCTTTGTCAGACTATATAAAACCGGGTCAGGGAGTCACTGTTATGTCATATTAACAACAATGGCTCCCTGCCACGGATTTCTCTTCAGCCTTACTCATCGATTGAGAGAAAAATTAACAGGAGCAGCGATATTCTCTGTTTAGCTGTCCCTGTAATATCAAATTTTATGCTCTTCATGATCCTCCCGGTTTAATTTTTTATCTTTACCTGGATCTCGGGTAGTTTTTTGATCCGTATGTTTTCTTGCCGGCGGATCAAAATCAACTAGTTTTTTGCTGTTGTCTGTCAGAGATATGCCAATGGTTTTACGTCGACTAACGACCTTAACACCATCTGAGATACTGGTTAGTGAATAAGAATAGACATGTAAAGGCTCAATCATTGCTTTTCGACTGCCATCGGGAATAACATACATTACTTTTTCCCAGGCAATGGAAGGCTTAAAGCCGTCAGGAATTGACTGTTCAAACTTCTTTCTTGCCGCTTCTTTCGATACTGTGCGGGTCAGGTTTCTACTTGCTTTCATATTGCTGGAGACACCACCAATTCGTATGCCAGAGAGTTTACCCGTACGGTGAATTGCCAGCCTCACTCCTGCATTGGCGAGTTCAATACCATTAATATTGGGTCTGAAAGTCACCCTGTATTCGGTAATAAACTCACGCTTTGTTTTGCCATCCATTGAACCTTCACCAATGATGTGCTGCCCAACATTAAATTGCCGGGTATCATATTTCAGCCCATTCAGTAGTTTTACCTGTGCAAGTTTTTTCATATGACCCATGGCGATGGCAACTGCTTCTTTTTCACCTATATTCTTCCCCTTTGGGTCATCCGCCAGAGTTACATTGGTGACTCTGATTTCATTGTAGTCTGGAATAATTTTGATAAGGATACCTGGCTCATTTTTTATAGGTGAGGTCCAGTGATTTGTTTTCCCGGCTTCGGCAAGAAGTCTGTCTATTTTTCCTTTTTCAATTTCTTTTCCATGCACCATCTGTAGCAGGTATGTTAGCTTTCGAGCATTGTTCATGCTACCTGCAGACTCCCAGTAAAGTTCTACCGCTTTAAGATTTTCTTCTTTGTCGACAGATTTTTTATTACTGCAGCCAGTAATAAAGATAACAACCAGTGAAGTGAATAACAGTGTTATTAATTTGAGTTTCATGATTTTCTTCCTGTAAAATCGTAATTATTTAGCAACCACTGGCGCCATGGTTATACATATTGTAGCAATACCAACGATGAGGCTCCGGCGCGTTAGACAGCAGAGTGCGGCCACGTAAACGCGCAGTATTTTGAACCGTTGTACAATGTGATGAACTGGTACCAAAAGTCAAAGTGATGGGAGAATTGTCTCCGGTAAACCAGCCTGGTCTGTCTTCCATTTCTTCACGCCAGGCCACATAATTATCAGTACCACTGGTTTCTTCATAGAAATCTCGAGGTTGATTATTTTTTACCGAAGGTGAATTGTGATAACCAAAACTTTGCCGCACCTGCTGGTCGAAATGCCGGCTCAAAGAATCTGTATTAATAGTGCAACTAGTCACATACATCATATAGGATGCCTCATCACCTCCCTGGGTACCATGGCGGGAGTCATTGTCCAGGGTAATATTACAACGGCCATTGCGCTGATAACCAAACTGCAGGAGAGCCCGGTTGCCATGGCCTGCATATACCGCGAGGGTTCGAGAATCTGCAGCTACATGGTCAATGCCACCGAGATTCTGCTCAATATAATCTTCTGGCCAGGCATTGGCATTAGTCCAGCGAATTCCACTCCAGCCGTCACTCTGTAAACGACTTCTGAGGCTGGAGGTGACATCATTGAGATCAGTGTTAGTACAGCCATTGCCGGTATAATCTGTGGATTCATCAATCCAGTAATTGTGCTGTGCGTAGCTATTTAAGCTCAACAGACCAAGAATGACTGCGAGTATCGCTGATGACCCGGTTTGAAGGAGTAAGCGTGTTTTAAGATTTTTATTTTTCATTTTTTCATCCTTAAAATTAACAGATTATTTCTGATTTTAATGTTTATTTGTCTTCCATAACAATGCATTTAAGTTAGTGACATAGAGTTAACTTTTCCCAGTAAAACTCAATTATATTCACACTCTATAAACAGTTATCAAAAAATAATCTGTAGATAATAAATCGTAATTTTCAAAGTAAATAATCAGTAAAAAACAGTAAACTATTATTATTGATTATCTGAGAAGCGACATAACATTGCATTCTCATAATGTATATTTATACATAAATTAAGATTTTATTGAATCAGGGAAAGGTGAAAAAATGCATCATATTTTTACCTGTAAACATGTAGGGAATTTCCGAGGAAATATACAAAATTCGAGATAACTACAGCTTTACAAGCCCATATCTACTCAAAATATAATGTCACATTAATCATCAGGCCTCATTACAATCAGGCGAAAATCTTGTAGTAATAATTCGAAGCCCCACTAATACAGAAATTACAAAAACACTCATAAAAACTTCATTCGTACTATATTCTCTATACCACAGGCTTATTAACTCACCAATCAACACAACAAGCGCCACATCTAAAATAAAGGTTACTTTTACCCGCCCCATTAACAGATATGCCTGAAATACTCTAATAAGCTCAAGCGAAGCAAGAATAATAACTACATCCTTAATCATCCTCTCTGCACCATGGGACCAGTTATCAGGATATGAGTGATATAAATTTAACAGTAAATTAATAAACCCGGACGCCATCCACAGGTAAATGGCTATCATAAGAATCCCTATAAAAAACCCCACAATACGCAAGTGCCATTGGTGATTTAATATAAATGTTCTATAGACTGGGTGCTTATTTGATGTATTATCGGACATAAGAAACAACTAAAAAATAAAAATCATAATTTACAACTTTTATATTGCAATAATATGAAGAAGCCAGGAATAGCATAAAAACACATATGGTGGATCATATTTAAACCACCGATAGCTTTTTGATAAGTTTTAATTAAATATTTAAACCACCTCCTTAGGGCGTGGTTTAAATATTTAATCGACAAAGTAAGAGAAAAAAATGATGAAATTATGCAAAAGTAGTGTTTTTATAGCCCTGGCTATGGGAATGTTTTCAACAGGTAGTATGGCGGCTGAAGCTGGTCACGGTAACAGTAATGGCCCTGCCTGTGAGGGTTATGGCCCTCAAACTCCGCGAGATATTGATAATTTCACTGGTGCAAATAAACACATTTTCACTGCAGCACCAGCCTATAAAGAGATGAATCTGTGCAATATACATTTTCACAATAATGCAGAGCACAGGGCAAAAGCCTTTTCTATTTATGCTGGTAAACATGATCATGGTCATGGCGGTGGCTACCAGTGCAACATCAGTAAGTCACTCAGCAAAGCCGAGCTAATTCCGGCGAAAGAAAATGTTTGCAAGGGATTAAACCCCGGTGACACCATTGAAGTACATTGGGTGCACTCTTCCTGTGATGTAAAACCAGGAAAAGGTTTAGACTCATGTCTGTCAGAACGTTGTGCTAACCCAGACCTGCGAGTAGAGACACAGGTCTTCACTGTGGTTAATGACCCATTAGCACTTAACTTTAATAACATTTCCTACAATGGCAATATGGCTGGCGGCTATTATCAGGCAAAAGCCCTGCCCACAAACACAGGTAAACCGGTTGAGTTTCTGGGTTCAACTACCGGGCCTAAATATACAGAACAAAAGTGTTCACCTATGCAGGTTACCTGGAGTGTGCGTCCTGAATGTGGCAAGGTAGACATAAATAGCCTTGGTGAATGGTGCAAACACAATGTTTTTGAAGAAGACCATGCTCATGGTGTTAGAAAGCTTGTCACCAACCCGAAACTCTTATCTGAGATCAGTCATTTATGATTGTCTGGGGGTAACCATACCCTTACATCAGGGTAATTCCAGCCAACCCGAAAAAACGGTACAGCAAGCTGTTGCTATTCTGTTTGGGTTGGTTGAATTTTAATCAAAAATATAGCTTCACTCAATGCGAATAAACTGGGATACACTAACATAAGCTTTAACCACCCTGCTCTTACCATCCTGTTTATAAATATAAGCCTTTCAATATTTTCCATTTAATGTTTATCAATATACAAAAACTCTTTTGAATATTTAATGTAAACTCACCACACTTTAAAAAAATTAAGAGTTAACTATGCTTCTAGTTAAGCTATATAACAGAATGTCCCCCTTTCAGCGGGTTATTATCGCTTTATTACTGGGTATCAGCACAGGCATAATTATCGGTGAACCCACTGGAAATCTGGAAATAGTGGGTAATGCCTATATCCGTTTATTACAGATGACCGTTATACCCTATGTACTGGTTTCAATTGTCGGCGGCCTGGGCAAATTAGACAGTGATATGGCATCGGATATTGGCGTTAGAGCCATTAAAGTTATATTGTTAATCTGGCTTGCTGTTATGCTTACGCTTCTAATGTTGCCGCTGGCCTATCCAAACTGGGAAACCTCTGGTTTTTTTAGCACCAGCCTGGTAACAGAATCTGTTAAGTTTAATTTCCTCGATTTATACATTCCTGCCAATATTTTTGCATCATTATCAAACACGGTTATGCCAGCGGTGGTGCTCTTCTCATTGTTAATGGGCATAGCTTTAATCAAGGTTAAAAATAAAAAAACATTCCTTAATCTAACCAGTAATGTCGCTGATAGTTTGATGGGCATGGCATCTTATGTTGCCAAATTAGCCCCTCTAGGTATTTTTGCAATTTCTGCGGCGGCTGCGGGTACCTTGCAGGTTGAGGAATTAGGTCGCTTGCAGGTTTTTCTCTGGGTGTATTTAATGGCGGCAGCATTACTCGGCTTTGTATTACTGCCACTTATTATTCACTGGGCAACACCCTTTAGCTATCGTGAAGTGCTTTCAACCGCAGGTGAGGCGGTGATTACCGCATTAGCGACCGGCACGGTACTGGTCGTATTACCGATGATTGTTGAACGCTGTAAAGAGTTATTAGCAAAACATAAGATGGACTGCGATGAAACCCACTCAACTGTTGATGTTATCGTGCCTACTGCTTATAGCTTTCCAAGTACCGGCACTTTATTAGGCTTAGGTTTTATTTTATTCTCTGCCTGGTATGTTGGCTCACCTTTAGGCCTGGATCAATATCCATCTTATGTTGTAATGGGTGCTTTAACCGCGTTTGGCAGTATGGCTGTAGCTATTCCTTTCATGCTCGATTTTTTTAACCTGCCTGCCGATCAGTTCCAGCTTTATTTATTAGGCAGTGTAGTCACTGCACGTTTTGCAACGGGACTGGCCGCATTGCATGGTTTTGTAGCCACATTACTGGTCGCATCCGCCGTTTTAAATCGCCTTAAATGGCGCAGGATGATGCAGGCTATTGGCGCGCATTTAGGCATTACTTTTGGCACGATGGTAGCTGCTGGCATGGCTTTAACCTATTTCATTCCCTATGAATATACGGGTGTACGAACATTTGAATCGATGCAATTAATGGCTAAGCCTGTAAAAGTTAATAATCTGCAGGAGCTAACACCCATCAGTATTAGCGATCAGGCCAGACCACGCATAGAAGTCATCCAGGAGCGCGGCACCATACGTATAGGCTATTTTTCAAATACACTGCCTTATGCGTTTAGAAATAATAATAATAAAATCGTCGGTTTTGATATGGAAATGCTACATGAACTGGCGAATGATCTGAATATTGAAATAGAGATTGTACACCTTAAGTCTTATGATATAAGCACACAGGCATTAACAGATGGTAGCATTGATATATCAATTGGTGGAAAGGCGATTACACCTAAAAGAGCATTAGATGTTATCTTTAGCGACTCATATACCTATCATACGGCAGGCCTGCTTTTACTGGATTCAAGAAAAGATGAATTTACAGATACTGAAAGTATCAACTCTAAAGAAAATATTACTTTAGGTTATACGCAAAGTCATTATTATAAAAAAATTGCTCTTGATTTATTTCCCAACGCTAAAATGGTAGAAATTGAAAGTGCAAGAAAATATCTCAGAGGACATTATAAAAATATAGATGCTTTACTTTACTCTACTGAAGCAGGCTCAGCATGGGCTATGTTGTACCCAGAATATAGCGCGATGATACCTAAAGGCCTCAAGCTGAGAATACCCGTCGGTTTTGCATTACCAAAAGGCAAAATGGAATATTCACAGTTTATTAATACCTGGCTAAAGCTTAAAAAAGAAAATGGCTTTCAGCAAGAAGTCTATAATTACTGGATACTGGGGCAAAACCCTAAAACGGTTAAACCTCGCTGGTCTGTCATTAAAGATGTGTTTGGCTGGGATCTTTAATATTTATCTCAAATTTCAGGAAATACAGGTTTTAAAAAGCAATTAAGCCTGATAAATGAATATAACAATAACCATACTAAAAAGAATATCATGAAAACAATTTTCACAACTCTTACTCTGCTTGTATTATTTTCTCTTAATGCATGTTCAACAATGAACTCCTCACCGTCTACTGATGATATTAAAATTAATATCTGAAGTGGATCCCAGGGCAAATTTTAATGGCTACAAAACATATATGTGAATGGGCTCGGCAGCCATTTTAGTGGTTGCTGGTACGACCCCTGGTGGGGATATGTATGTGACTATTATGTGCCAACCAAAACAGCTACTAATTTTAATTATGGAGCAATTCCTGGTTTAAGATTTGACGTGAGTGACAAGGTGTTTTTAAAAGCGAGTGCAGGCAAAAGGTGGGTTGATTTTAGTAATGCAACAAGCATTCCTGATTTTACTATTTATCGCTTTGATATCGGGTTTATGTTTTAATACTAGCCGGTAAATAAAAAACATTTTATATCGTTCAAAATATTTTCACCCTCTCTATTTCAATTCTGAATATCATAAAATAGAGAGGGTGAGGCGTCCAACTGATTAATTTAGGTTAAATTGCTTGCTGAACCTTTCTAAATATTATTATATTAGTAATGTCTGGTCTTATATAATAGCCCCATGAAAAACCTGCCCATTCATCATGTCATACCCGATATACAGGCTACATTAAACAGTCATAACCGGCTTGTTTTGCAGGCCCCACCTGGTGCGGGCAAAACCACCGCCGTGCCGATTGCCCTGCTCGAACAGGCCTGGCTCGAGAATCGACAGATTATACTGCTGGAACCCCGACGTCTGGCGGCACGTAATGCGGCTTCCCGCATGGCTTTTTTACTCAATGAAAAAGTCGGCCAAACCGTGGGCTATCAGATTCGCCAGGATAACTGTTTAAGCGACAAAACTAGAATACTGGTAGTAACCGAAGGTATTTTAACGCGCAAGTTACAGGCGGATCCTGAATTAAAAAATACCGCCCTGGTCATTTTTGATGAATTTCATGAGCGCAGTCTGCATGCCGACCTGTCGCTGGCTTTGTGTTTACAGAGCCAGCAGATATTAAACGAATCATTAAAAATTCTGGTGATGTCTGCCACCCTTAATACCGATGCTATTTCAAATTTACTGGACGGTGCACCTGTTATTCAGAGTGAAGGTCGTAGTTTCCCGATTGAACTGATATACCTTGATAAATCATTAAAACAGACGGGCCATAAATTAACAAATTCGCAGCAAATGATCGCCTCTTTAATGAAACTGGTAAAACAGTTTATTCACCAGCATCAGGGCAGCTGTCTGATATTTTTACCCGGTGTAAAAGAAATCAATCAGCTTTCTGATCAGATCAAACACTATCTTTCAGATGAATCTATAAAACAGTTTCTGC
>QIDK01000271.1 GCA_003228405.1 Gammaproteobacteria bacterium
TGCAGCGCATTGAGCATAATTCTGGCTGGAGATGACTTTGGAATATACCCCCGCGCCCCACATTGTAGCGCCTGTTCAACCATTCTATGATCTTCTGTACCGGAGAGTATGACAATAAGTGCATCGGGTAATTGCTGGCGAATCGCCTGTAATGCATCCAGGTAGCTAGTACCGGGCAGGCCTAAATCCAGCAAAACCATATCCAGGTCTGGCTGTGACAGCATAATCTCTGATGCAGACTCAAAACTGCCTGCCTCAAATGTCTCTATATCGACATTTAGGCCTTCAAGCACCAGTAGCAGCCCATCCCTGAACAGAACGTGGTCATCAATTAATAAAATCTTCAATGCAAAATCTATTTATAACGAATATTGGCCTTAATCATAGCAGCTTGAGTCTGAAGGCTTAAGCTTTTTGGCCAATTTACAGGTATTTAATTTACCACTATATTTTTAGGTGAATGTCTTAATCATTGCTAGTTAGATGATCAAGGCCTCATTAGTTAGTGGCAACCCTTGATGGTCGCCCTTTATTATATTTGTGTGGAGTAAGTTTATGAATTTAAAATTAATTGCTGTGTCTGTTATGGCACTGGTTCTGAGTGCCTGTGGTGAAACTGGTAATTTTCCACCAGCAGATGGTGGTAATGGTGGAAATGGAAGTATAACTGTTAGAACAAGTGATGGAGGTACCGTTGTATTACAGGGAACATATTCTTCAGATTGCTATCAGGATGGTTTTGGTAATTACATTAGAGACAGCCATGTAATAAATGGTAATAGTATTATTATCCGTTTTACAACTTATACAGCAGCAGGTTGTTCAGTAGAAAGCAATTCAAGCGATATTATAACTACAACCATGAGCGTTGGCTCTGATGGCACGGGTCCCTGGGTTGATGGTATGGATGTCGCTACACAAGCTCCAACTACCGCCGATGGGCAAAGCTTTCTTCCTGACTTGCCGGCTTTTACAAGAATTAATCTGAGTATTGGTGGTGTATTATATTATGTTGTAGACACTACAGGCACTATGCCGGTTTTATATCGTAATAATGATAATGTTTTGAATGCTGTGAGCACAGCAGACCCTCTAACTCTTCAGTAGTCTTTAGAGAAAATATGCCTGCAACGGATGTACTGAACGGTACATCTGTTTGCAGGTTTTATATCCCTAAATAATATATGTATTCTATCTAGTTCCCTTGTTTTCATAACAAAATGCGGCTGAGTACCCGGCCTCAATCAGGCTTAAAATAACAATTTTTTTGATAAAAACACGACTTTATATATGCCTTAAGTAAGTCATTTTTTATGTGATAGGCACCAATGCTGATACGTCCTGATTTATTTCACAAATTATAATTATTAAATTTTGCAATGAATAAAGTTAACTGACTAAGCTAAAAAGCGTAATTCATTCGGGTGATTTACAACACTGTAATTTACCCTTATCATTTTTAGGTAAATATATCTCTGCCTATTTTAAGGGCAAGTTAGAACCACTCGAACTGATTTTATTCCGGGGTGGTTTTATTTAATTTAAAACTGAGGTTTTCACATGAAACAAATATGTAAAATATTTACAGCATCAGCTGTGTTTTCAGGCGCACTATTTTTAGCGGGTTGTGGTTCTGTTGCTGATGCTATTAATGATGGTGGCAATAGCAATGGTTCGCTTCCTGCTACTATTACTATTGATGGTACCGACTATTCATTTTCCTGCAATACAAGTTCTAATTCAAACGCAATGGTTTATGTTGAATGTAATAGCGCAAGCTCCAGACGTGTGAGAATAGAAGTTGAAGGGACGGGGCAAATATCTCTACGGCTAACAGATTCATTAGAATCTAATGGAAGTGGTGGTGTTATTTATAGTTGCAATGGCGATTTTATTATTGGGAGTGCTGGTATTTGTGATGATATCTATAGTATCAATACTAGAATGGTTAGTGCAACTAATGTAGTACTGCAATGGGATAGGACGATATCAGGTGCAGCTGAAGCAAGTTCTCACACTATCAGTTTTGCACCTATTGACCCTTCAACAGTACCTTCTTTTTAAAAAGCAGAAAGCGGGTCAGAGAAAAATATTCTTTAATTAATAGAAATAATTATTCTCTGGCCCAATTTCTTAAATTCTTGAGACACAATACTTATTCTATTGAGTTCCGGAAAAAATCTGGTCGAACTCTAAGACAGGAATGGGAGAGATAAGTATTGTTCCCCCGAATTATTAACAATGCCCTGTTAATAACTATGATATTGACAGGGCATTTTACCTGTGGGGGATGATCAGGAAGTGAGACTTTAGTCTCGCATTAATATTCGGGGCTAAAGCCCCGGTTCCGGCTGGTGTCGTATTTGGCACAAAGTGCTATCAAATAACATAAACATCATACCGAGTGCCTCTACTCTCATAGCAAAGCGTGGCTTTTCGCTCTGTCTGCAGTTCAGGAGCTCCCTTCGGCCGCTTAACCACCACACGTTTTTTTGCTTTTTTCAGCGCAGCAGTTAAAACTTCATGGGTATCTAAATCATGGCCGAGTATTTTCTGCAAAATCTGCATGTTTTTTTTAGCCGAGGCGGATTTCTTTTTTTCCGGGTACATCGGGTCTAAATAAATCACTTCGGGTTTTTCGGTTTCATCCAGTGCCTGAATATATTCTAGCGCATCGATATTGTGCAGCACAAAACCCTTTTTAATAATCTCGGAAAATTCTATATTTAAACTGGCGCGCTCAATGCCGTCTTTTAGCAGGGCGGCAACAATGGGGGAGCGTTCAATTAGGGTCACCGGGCAGCCCAGGCAGGCAAATACATAACTGTCCTTGCCCAGGCCGGCGGTGGCATCGAGCACGCTGGGAACGGGCTTGCCGGGTTTTATGCCAATGGCTTTAGCGATGGTCTGGCCCTTGCCGCCGCCGTATTTTTTGCGATGCCTCAGGCTGCCGCCGATAAAATCGACGTGCAGGCTCATTTTTTGTTGCCGGTCGATAATTTCCAGCTGCATTTCAGTGAAATTCAGGGTGAGCTCGGATTGTGCTCTGTGCAGGGGCTGGCAGGGGAGTTTATTTTCATTTGCAAAGGTTTCGGCGACGGTTTTTTGTGCCGGATGGGCATAACTTACGCTTAAGATATGAGTTGTTGGTGTTTTCATTGGGTGAATTGTAATAAGATTCGGTTTTAAGTGCCAATATTGTGTATGCCTCCCCCTTTGAAAAAGGGGGGACCAGGGGGATTTAAATCTCCCCCAACCCCTCTTTTTCAGAGAGGGGGGCTAAAATTTTAGACCCAGTGGATTCAAACATGAACGAAAAAACCTTTATTATCGGCAAAGATCAGGCCCTGGAAACGTCTATCGAAACCATGCAGCAGAAATTAAAAGATCTGAATTTTGATATCGAAGAAGCTTCCTGGTTAAACCCGGTACCCAATGTTTATTCGGTACATATTCGTGATAAAGACTGTGGTTTGATGTTTACCAATGGCAAGGGAGCTACCGCCAAGGCCTGCCTGGCCAGTGCTCTGGGTGAATATTTTGAGCGATTAAGCTGCAATTATTTTTTTGCTGATTTTTATCTGGGTGAAGATTATGCAAAGGCTGAGTTTGTGCATTACCCTGATGAAAAGTGGTTTTCAGCCACGGGTGAATCCATGCCCGAGGGGTTAATGGATGAGTCTTTATGGAATTATTACGACCCTGATCGGGTACTAAAACCACAGAATATAGTCGATACTAATTCCGGTGCCGGTGAGCGAGGCATTTGTGCTGTGCCCTATGAGCGCCAGCGGGATAAACAAAACGTGTATATTCCGGTGAATATTATCGGCAATATTTATGTGAGCAATGGCATGTCGGCGGGCAATACGCAAAACGAAGCCCGGGTGCAGAGTTTATCGGAAGTGTTTGAACGCTACGTAAAAAATAAAATTATCGCGGAGGGCATTTGTCTGCCGGAGATTCCTGATGAGGTTATCGCACGCTTTCCCGGCATTAAAAAATCCATGGATGAACTGGAAGCCCACGGTTATCATCTGCGGGTAGCAGATGCTTCACTGGGGGGCCGGTATCCCGTTATTAGCGTCACCTTAATCAACCCGAAAGATGGCGCTGTGTTTGCTTCTTTTGGCGCCCACCCCTGCTTTGAAGTGGCTTTTGAACGCACCGTGACTGAATTATTGCAGGGCAGAAGTCTGGAGCAGTTAGATGGTTTTCAACCGCCTTCATTTGATTTAGATGAATGTGCCGATCACCATAATCTGGAAACTCATTTTATTGATTCCAGCGGTTTAATTTCCTACGACTTCTTTAAAAATAAACCTGACTATGAATTTGCCGACTGGAACCACAATACCAGTACCGAAGATGAGTTTGAGTATTGCAGTCGTATTATCCATGAAATGGGCTTTGATATTTATATTGCAGATTACAATCATCTGAATGTTTATGCCTGCCGTATTATTGTGCCGGGTATGTCTGATATTTATCCGGTTGATGATCTGGAATGGAGCAATAATAATGAAGGTGCATTATTTCGTGAAGAAATTTTATCCTTAAATAATCTCAGTAAAGAAAAGTGGCTGAATATTCTGCAACGACTTGATGAAGGTGGTTATAACGAGGTACAACGGGTAGCTGAATTTATAGGCATTGCACCAGACCCCGGCAGTGTCTGGGCCGGTTTGCGGATTGGTGAATTAAAAGCCATGCTGTGCCTGGCAATAGAAGATTTTGAGCAGGCAATAGAATGGAATGACTGGTGTTTGCATATGGATCACTTAAGCGATGAGCGCACGCGTTTTTATAGAGGCTTACAGGCACTGCTGGAGATAAAACTGGATGACTCACGCCAGTATGATGATTATATTGACAGTTTAAAATTAATGTATGGTGAAGAAGCAGTCACCACGGGTATTAGCTTGCTTGAAGGAGAAGAGATGTTTCATGGGCTGCATAGCCCGGGCTTAAGTTTAGACGGCTTTACGGTGCATAAAAAATTACTCGATGGTTATGCTAAATTACATAAGGCTAAACGTGAAAACGGGGCATAATTTTTTGGTATAAATAGCAGTGAATTTGAGTTGCTATGCCCGACCCGCTATATCTGGCCTGCTATATCTGAAAGTTAGCGGATGAACCTGTGGCCATACTTTATAAATCAAAGAGCCACAGGTTATAGAAGTGCTCTGAATTATTGTTTTCTGTGTTTCAATCCTGTCAGTCCGACCAGGCCTGAAAGAAATAATATTAAAGCACCTGGCACGGGTACAGCAGTAACATTGATCGTTGCTGCTGCGAGGCTGAAGTTGATACTGAGGTCATAGTCAAGACCATCAGCTGCGGTAAACCCTGAAAACGTAGATAAATCCGGATATAGTTGACCCAGTGAAATAGATGCTAACCCGGTGTTGAGGGTATCAAAGCTAATATCTGCTAATTTAAACGTTCCTGTTTGTGCTGTAAAAGTAGACGCTAATAATTCTGTTGTGCCTGTGGGATTATCGATATTGTTATTTATACCTGGCAGGGGCCAGATGATTGAATAAGCGCTTGCCGATAACAATGAGTTTGTAAAATTAATTTCTGTGCCCCAACTAATCAGGCCGCCATTTAGACTGTCTACATTAGAGACATATAATTCTGCAGTGACAGAGTTGCCAAGTGTTACAGAGGTCGTTGTATCCTGCAGACCATCTCCATTGAAATCAAGAAAAACAACAGGAGCCGCCATAGCGGAAGCAGACGAAAGACTGAGTATGAGTCCTGTGATGTATTTTTTTATGCCCATAATATAATCCTTATTTTAAATTTTATATTTAATTTAGTGGGCAGTTAATTCTGCCAAATTCGTTTGAGAAAATAGATGCGTCGGTACCATCTACATCATTATCGAGATCAAAGTCACCTTCGCAAACAGAGCCAGTAGCACAGTCAATTCGGCCAAAATCAGCACCAAATGTGCCTGCATCTATTCCATCTACGTCACCATCATTATCAAAGTCTGCCTGGCAGAAATCGGGGCAGGCGTCACCAATGCCATCTCCATTTGTATCGGCCTGATCGGTATTAGGCACAGCAGGGCAGTTATCATTCTGATCAAGCACAAGATCATTGTCGCGATCAACACCCATGCGAACGGATGTGCCGACGGGGACGGCGGTAAAGGTTAAGTTCTGCCCTGCGGTTTGTGCCAGTTGCAGTAGCTGCGTTTCTGAGATGGGGCCCGTAAAAGTATCATCCCCCTGATACAGGCCATCAGTATGGCGGAACCAGCCACGTTGCATACCGCCAATTCGCCCTTTAACGATTATTTCGTTATTGTCTATATCCATCTGCGATGTCATTAGTTGAATACGAGGCACAACAGAAGTAGAGTTTGAATCAGTTAAGGTGATTTGCTGGCCAATAATGGGTGCAAGAATATTGTCCATAGCAAACATAAACTGTTCAAGGTTGCGCTGGTCAGCATCTGTAGTGTTAAATAAATTGGCATTATGAAAGTTAAATAAAGTATCGATACTGCCATCGTGAGTAAAGCCAAAACCTCTTATCTGATCACCCATCGGGATATTGTTTCCAGCAAAAATACCCTCCATTAATGGTATCCCAAACATGCCCACTTTCTGGTACATATTTCTTAAATGAGGTATTTTGAAATCCTGTGTGCCTGCTTCAAAACTCATTAGCCCGCTAGTGCCAAAAAAACCTGCTGCGGGATCGACAACATGACAGACGTTACAGGTTAGAACACCTACTGTAGCCAGTTCATTAAAAAAGAAATCTGAACCCGCCTGCTGCATTAAGGTTAAAGAATTATCCAGTGGACGATTAGGGTTAGGTGGATACTTAATCTGTAAGGCAAAATTCGTAAATGAATTCATATCAGCAGTGGTTAGTGGGCCACTTCGACCAACCAGACCCGCAAAAGCTACATTAAATGCACTAAAAGCACCGGTTTCATCCATAGGGTCTCCACCAGCATCACCCGCTGTACGATCGCCCCGCCAGTGCATAGGCCCCTGATTATCCAGGCCTCGAAGGGATTGTGTGGTCATTGGCCCTTTCATTGGATGATATGGAGACAGGCCTACCGTAGGGCCGGGGTTATTGGGATTGGCTTTAACAGAACCCTCCGGGTCGCCCAGATCCCAGGCGAGGCTATCGAAGTCGCCAAACACATGGCAGCTGGAGCAGGAGGCTTCGCCATTGCTTGAGGTAGCGATTGCATCATATAAGAAGGGTCGCCCATCAATCACGCTTTGTGGCTCAGGGTTGTGCAAATTGTAATGGCGTGTTTCGGTTTTAGTGATGGTATCAATAACTGAAATAGAATTATCAAAACGAGTGAGCACATAAAGTTGATTGCGAGCCTCATTTAAAACCAGGCCTCCTGGGCCGCCGCCGGTTACAGTAATATGGTTTGCAGCATCCGGCACAAAACTATCATTTTCTAAGGTCAGAGTATCGAATATACCTACTTTAGAGGAACCAAAAGCAGCCACATAAAGCGTTGCACCATCTCCGCTGATTGCCAGACCCGTAGGCGTTGCGAGGCTGTTTTCCTTAATGCCTGCAGGGGCAGGAACCGTGGCATAGTTAATGTGTTTATTTAAATGCCGGGGCTGTACACTACCGTTTGATGGCGTAATAACTGAGATTCTGGCTCTGTGCAGGTTACCCACCACGGTGCTGGTGGTAGAGCCCGCGGGTCGAGTGCCTTCAAATCGAATATGGTTATTGGCTTCTGTATTTGAAACATATACCTTGCCGGATACAGGGTTGGTAATCATATTAAATAAAACGGTACCCACACCTGAAAAAGCAGATATTTGAGTCAGGTTATCAGCATCGACTGCAAATACATCCGTATCGGGTAAATTGAATAAAACCTGATTATTCCAGTTGCGACTCAGTTCATCGACCCACTGACTACCATTATATTTAACAATAAGACCCACTTCGGGTGCGGTTACACCCTCTACATTTACATTGGGGGCGGGCAGGCCGCCAGGTGCAGTTGGGCCGGCACCCGGTGAGCAGCTTGTGGCAAACGCCCCACCATCACAGACGACGCCATCATGGATAGCCGTGGTTTGGTTGCCGGTGTGAAAGCCTGCCACATAAACGATACTGCCATTTGCAGATACGCTTAAAGCACGCGGGGTATCGGTAAAATAAGTTAATATATTCAGAGGGGTGCCAGCAAAACTGGAGCCCGTATTATTGACATTAAATACCCAGACATCGGCACGACCTATTCCTGGCTGAGTTGTTTCACCCGGATCATTTGGCATGGATGCAGGGCCATAAGGCGTGTTTTGACCACGGTGAGCGGTAGTAATAAAAGCGTTATTTAAACCGGTGCCGGCAAATACGATATCTCTTGGCTCATCCCCCACTAACAGGGTTTTTATCACACCAGGCACAGGCGCATTTGTATCGATTATGCTGACAGAGTCTGACAGGTGGTTAACTACCCATACTTCGCCGTTGCTGCGGGCGGCCACGGCAACGGGCTCCAGGCCGACGGGTATAGAATTCTCATGCACCAGCGACGTGGCGGTGATTTTATATATCTCCAGACGATTGTCCGGTGTATTAACCGCAAATAATTTTTTAGCATCAGCCGATATGGCAAGTGGGCGAACCTGACCTGATTCAAAAGTCACAAAACCAGAAGGCACAGTCGTTGTAAACTTTGCAATTCGTTCTGTAGGTGTGTTTGTGTTTGTCAGGGGAGCAGAATCATTACTGCAACCTGACACAGTTATAAAAACGGCAGCTAATAAGCTATGTGTAAATCCTGGGGGGGACAGGTTTTTCATTTGAGCATTCTTTATATTTAGTTGATTTAATTTTTTATTAAATCGGTAAAGCAATAATCACACCAGTATAGTTAACTTGCTGTTTGTTAAAGATTTATAATAATTTCTGTCAGGTAGAACTAGAATTTAATGTAAATATTACCGACATGATTTACTTATTTTTTACATTTTTTGAAAAATACTCTTAAATTTTAGAGTTGAGCTCTGGCCTGTCAAACATTAACCGCTGCACGATTATTGCGTTCTTTGCAATAAAGTGTTTTTACAGAAGAGACTTACACAAACCTATTAATGTCAGGGTGTTCTGATTATGAATAAGTCAGAAGACAGATATATTGCGGCTATTCTTTTCAGCAGACCGGTTAGAAACTATAATTGAGCCATGAATTACGCAAAACTAGAATGGCGAGATGGACAGCCCTTTAGCTCTGAATTTGACGATGTTTATTTTTCCGCTGATCACGGAGTGCAGGAAACGGAGCATGTGTTTATCCAGCATAATCAGCTGCACCAGCGATTTGCAGAAAACGGACAGGCTCAGTTTGTTATTGCAGAAACGGGTTTTGGCTGTGGGCTTAATTTTTTAATTACCGCTAAACACTGGCTTGAACAGAGTGAAATACAGCAATGCCTTTATTACTACTCGATTGAAAACACGCCTTTCACGCCTGAAGATCTGCGTCAGGCCCATCAGTCATGGCCAGAACTTCAGCTCATATCAGAAGCATTGTTAGAGCAATATCAGGTCGCCAGTGCGGGCTTTCATTGTTTTGATTTATTTAATGGACGACTTAAGCTGGTACTAATGGCTGGCGATGTGGAGGCCATGTTGCCCCAGCTGCAGGCTCCGGTTGATGCCTGGTTTCTGGACGGATTTGCACCGGGAAGAAACCCGAAAATGTGGAGTGAACAGGTTTTTTCACAGATAAACCGCCTCAGCCATAAAGGCTCAACATTCAGCACCTATACGTCTGCGGGTACAGTAAAACGGGGTTTAGTGAATGCGGGTTTTAGCGTGCAAAAAGTCAGTGGTACAGGTAATAAGCGGCATATGCTAAAGGGCGAATTTACTGCAGATCATACTTCAGCCGGTCATTTTTCACAGCCCTGGTATGAGCTAAACCAGCAATCGGTGAATAAAAAATCTGCCTGTATTATCGGTGCAGGTATTGCCGGTTTGTCTAGCGCATGGGCACTGGTAAAACGTGGCTATCAGGTACAGATATTTGAAGCCGGTGATCAGGCCGGGGCACAGGCATCAGGCAATCCTGTGGGCATGCTAATGCCGCGTTTAAGCCTGCAGGATTCAGCGGATGCGGAATTTTATAGCTCTGCCTATTTTTATGCACTGCGTTGTTTGCAGCAACTAGATCATCAGCAAAGCTGCTGGCAACAAACCGGGGGTATTCAGTTACCTTGCAGCGAACGCATTAGAAAGCAGATTGCTGATTACCCGCAGGATAAGGCCCTGGCACAGGTGCTGAATGCGGATGAGGCGAGTCAGCTGGCCGGTGTACAGATAAATGAAACGGTTCATCATTTTCCATTGGCGGCCTGTGTTTTTCCACGGCAGATTTTACAGCAGATGATTAAAGCGATGGGGGGAGCACTGCATATTCGTTATAACTGCTGTATAGAATCATTTAGTTTTGAAAATCAGCAGTGGCAGTTAAAAAATCAGCAGAATGAGTCTATAGCGGCAACAGATTGTCTGATACTGGCCAGTGCCTGGCAAACCAGGCGCTTTGCACAGTTTTCTCATTTACATCTTCAGCCTGCGCGTGGGCAGATAAGTCTGTTTCGGGCAAATAAGCAAAGTAAAGAATTAAACTTACCCATCTCGTTTGGAGGCTATTTACTACCTGCAAATAATCAGCAGCATGTCTGTGGTGCCAGTTTTGAGTTAGACGACTGTGATACAGAAATAAGGGAGGCTGAACACCAGTCGAATTTTGATGATATCAGTCACTGGTTTAAAGATTTATTTAGTAAAAGTGATATAACGGCAGGTAGAGCATCCGTGCGCGCAGTAACGCCGGATAGAGTTCCGGTTGTTGGGCCGGCACCTGACTATACTCAGTATCTGGAAGACTACGCAGATCTATATAAGGGCAGGCCGGCGCATAAATATCCAGTGGGCAGATATTTGCCTGGTTTGTATGTTAACACGGGGCATGGGGCCAGGGGATTTAGCAGTGCATTTTTATCATCTGAGTTGCTGGCAGCGACAATCTGCAATCAAGCCTTGCCTGTATCAAAGCGGGTGCGTTATGCTCTACATCCAGCAAGGTTTTTAATTAGATCCCTGAAGAAGCGTGGGAAAATAAAAAGGGCACAATGAAATACAGACTATTTTTTATTTGTTTAATATTTTCAGTAGCTGAAGTACAGGCTAAATGTAGTGATGAAGCAAGAGCCGGTGTCAACTGGACTGGTTGCGATAAAAGTGGGCTGGATTTATCTGCTGTCGATTTACAGGGAGCGATTCTCAGGCGGGTGAATTTTAGTAATACTAATTTATCTAAAGCTCGTCTACAGGCTGCTGATTTAAGTTTTGCAAATCTGCAGAATACCAATTTTTCAAATTCGAGAATGGAGCGGGTACGGCTGAATAATGCGAAAATAACGGCCTCTGATTTTACCCAGGCTGTTATGGATGAAGCTCGCTTTAGTCGAGCTAAAATTCAGCAGACGACTTTTACCGAGAGTAAATTAAATAAGACAGATTTTTATGAGGCCAGCATTACACAGGGGCAGTTTGATAATGCCTGGTTAGAGAAAGCTAATTTTAGTCGATCCAGACTGTCTTCAGCAAGCTTTCAAAATGTAAATGCAACATCTGCTATTTTTAATCAGGCCGATCTGGAGAATGCTGATTTCAGTAACGCCATATTAAAATCCGCAAAGTTTGAAGAGGCTAATCTGTTAAATGCCAGCTTTAATCAGGCTGATTTAAGTAGTGCCTCTATTCGTGACGCGGTTATCGATGGTGCAAGTTTTGAAAAGGCACTTCTGAGTAGCACCATCTGGGTTAAATATCAGCGTTGCCGGAATGGCTCTGTTGGGGTGTGCAGATAAAATTCTGCATCACTACTGAGCTCGCGTTGCTGATCTTTGCCTCAGTTTATTGTTAAATTCATTAATACGTTTCAGGTTAGCTCCCATATCACTATGCCCCACCCGTGAAGCTGATCGAACATGTATTAGCTGATTTTCGCTATCAATTCGAACTTCAAAATCATCAACATAACGAAATATATTCGATGTATAAGTAGCCGCAATATAGCTGCTTTGAGTGTTAATAATAATGCCACCGCTTGCGCGTATGGCATCTGCAATACTTTCTATACTTTCTCCGCTGTATTTAATGGCATCTATATAATGTGATTTATCGTCTACAAATTCAGTGCAAATACAGTTGGGTTTATTAGCACAGGGTGTTAGTTTTGAACTAAGGACACCATTGGCAGTGCCTGATTGTGATTTGTAGCCCAGGTAAAAAAAATAGAACAGGGTAGATAATAAAAGTAACGCTAGAATGAACAGGAATATTTTCATTATTTTGTGCTTATGATTATTTAATATACGCAGGAACGACTGACTAACTGTATTGTCACGATTAATATCAACTCGATTTTTTAACGAAGCGGGTCAAAATTACAATACGCTGGCCTTCTACCCGGCCTTCAATATGCTCTGCATTATCTGCTACAGGAGAAATATTTCTCACGGCAGTGCCACGTTTGGCAGTGAAGTTGGCGCCCTTTACATGCAGATCTTTTATTAAGCTTACCGTGTCACCCGCTTCTAGCACGGCTCCGTTACTGTCTTTATGAATCACTTTATCATCATGATTTTCGGCTCCGGCATTTGCCCAGTTAAGCACATCATCTTCCAGATACAGCATGTCCAGTAACCCCTGAGACCAGCTTTCAGCGCTTAACCGGGTTAGCATGCGCCACGCCATTACCTGTACTGCGGGCGTCTGGCTCCACATGCTGTCATTCAGGCAGCGCCAGTGATCAGGGTTGAGATTATCCTGATTTTCAATCTGTTGTTTGCAGTTGCTGCAGATTAATATGCACTGATCGGCACTGCCATCAGAGTTGGGAGGAATTTCGTATACGCTGAGCGTTTCAGTGGCGCCGCATAGCTCACATTTTGATTCGCTACGTGCCTGTAAATCCTGTTCGGTATTCATAAATTGAGCTCATTAAATTTGTTTCATTGATGACGGGTGTGTTGCGTTAATATTTTATCAAGGTGATTGGCAAATGCCATTCTATTGCTCTGGCTAAGTGCAGGGGGGCCACCGGTATCAATGCCGCTGGAGCGTAGTGTATCCATAAAATCCCGCATATTCAGGCGCGATTTTATATTCGCCTTAGTATATAACTCACCTCGAGGGCTGAGACAGGTTGCCCCCTTTTCAATGGCTTCATCTGCCAGGGGAATATCACTGGTGATAACCAGATCCCCCGGGTTAAGCCTCGCGACTATCTCATTATCGGCTATATCAAAGCCATGGGAGACCTGCATAAAATGAATGACTTTAGACGATGGAATACGTATGGCGTGATTTGCAACCAGCGTCACATCTATTTGTGTGCGTTCTGCCGCCTTAAATAAAATTTCTTTTATTACCACCGGGCAGGCATCCGCATCGACCCATATTTTCATTGTTAAATTGTGCCCTTAGTCAAGGTATTGCTCAGGGGATGCAGCGTAGCAGAAATTGGGGATATAATGGAGCGCTATCCCGGATTTGGCTACATACCAGTCGGGCTATACAATGATTTGATCAGGCGTTATGAGTGACCAATAGGCCATATCGGGTCATTTCGTCAAGCAGTATTAGCATTATCAAATGCTTTTATGGTATATTAGTGTTTTCTTATGAATGATTTAACATAGCTTAAATAAAAGAGATGCCCATGTTATTTAATTTGCGTAGTTTAAAAATTCCATTACTTTCATTATGTGTTTACCTGCTAAGCCTGTCTGTTGCATGGCAGGCTCAGGCAGCAGAGCTTGAGCTGGTGAGCGCACAATACTATGAAGTTGATCAGGAGCGGGTGCTGGATGCACTAGTTGAAGCGGTGCATAAGGCAACCGTGTCTGCACAGACATCCGGTCGGGTCAGTAATATTTATTACGATGTTAATGACTATGTAAAAAAGGGTGAAGTAATTTTACGCCTGCGTGATAAGGATCAGCGAGCAAAATTAAATGTGTCGCTGGCAAATTTTAATCAGGCGGAAACAGAGTTTAATCGGCTGCAGTCACTGCATAGCAAAAAACTCATCTCAAAAGCTGCAGTTGATAAGGCGGAAGCACTGTTGAAATCAAGCCGTGCACGGCTTGACCAGGCAGAAGAAAATTTAGAGAGAACCATCGTACGCGCACCCTATAGTGGCATTGTTGTAAAACGTCATATAGAAGTTGGTGAAACTGCACGTACCGGAGTCCCGTTATTTACCGGTCTGTCACTGGAATCACTTAGAGTTGCAGTTAACCTTCCTCAGGATATGATTAATGTGGTGCAGCAACATAAAATGGCACGCATTATTTTATCGGGGAAAAATAATATAAGTGTCAATGCAAAATCAATGACAATTAGTCCTTATGCGGATGCGCAGAGCCATACTTTTCTGGTAAGAGTTAACCTGGCCGAGGGTGACCATGGGCTATACCCCGGCATGGCAGTTAAGGTTGCTTTTTCAACGGGGAAAAAACAGAAATTATTAGTACCTTTGTCAGCGGTTGCCTATCGCAGTGAAGTGAGTGCGGTTTATTTAATGAATGAACAGCAGCAGCTCTCTATGTTGCAGGTGCGCACCGGTCAGAAGTCGGCTGAGAACATGATCGAAATACTGGCTGGCCTGCAGGAGCATGACCGGGTTGCCATTGACCCGGTGAAGGCTGCAGCCTACCTGAAAGATCATATTCAGAACAAATCAGAAGGCAGGCAATGAAACACAGTTTAGGCATCTCGGGAAAAA
The DNA here is from genome assembly GCA_003228405.1 of Gammaproteobacteria bacterium. Lineage (GTDB taxonomy): Bacteria > Pseudomonadota > Gammaproteobacteria > SZUA-229 > SZUA-229 > SZUA-229. The sequence goes on from QIDK01000271.1 coordinate 14,831, forward strand.
CCGCAAAGTATTTTCTAAATACTGAAATTACCCCCCTGTTAGCTATGCTTGGGTTTCTACTAGGGGTGTTTGCGGTCATGGTGACCCCACGAGAAGAAGAGCCACAAATCAATGTCACTTTTGCCAATATTTTTATTGCTTTTCCCGGTGCCTCTGCCACAGATGTTGAGCAGCTTGTAAGTATACCCGCAGAACAGACGCTTGCAGAGATTGAAGGTATCAAGCATATCTATTCAGTTTCAAAACCGGGTCTGTCCATATTAACCGTGCAATTTAAAGTGGGTGAAGATAGAACGCAGGCTATTGTGCGATTATATAACGCGGTATATTCGAATCAGGACTGGTTACCAGAGGGGCTGGGTGTTGCACAGCCCATTATTAAACCCAGGGGCATAGATGATGTACCCATAGTTACCTTAACATTGTGGACGCAACAGCCTGATCAGGGCCGCTATGAATTAACACAGGTAGCCCATGCGATTGAAGCAGAGCTGAAACGAGTGCCGGGCACGCGAAATATTTATACAAAGGGCGGTGTGAATGATGTGGTGCAGGTGTCGCTGGATGCATCGGCTTTAGCAGCGTATAAATTGTCAGTAAATGATCTGAAAATGGCCCTGATGGCAAGTAATATTTCACAAAAATCAGGTAATCTGGTGAGGGATAATCAGCAAATTGAAGTGCAAAGCGGGCAGTTTTTAAGCTCAGTGGCTGAGCTTAAAGATCTTGTGATTGGGGTGCAAAATAATAAACCGGTTTACCTGAGAGATGTTGCAAAAATAAAACGCGGCGCGGTCCAGCCGGAGAATTACAGCTGGTTTGGAGTGGGTGCCGGTTCATCTCTAACAGATAAGCATGCAGTGGATAAAAATATTCAGGGTGAATTCCCAGCGGTAACTCTGGCCATTGCGAAACAGCCGGGAACCAATGCAGTAGAAATAGCCAACCAGGTAATAGAGCGCGTGGAGCAGCTAAAGGGCATTTTTATTCCTGATAATGTTGAAGTTACGCTTACCCGAAATTATGGCAAAACCGCAAACGATAAATCACAGCAGTTAATCGGTAAGCTGGTGTTCGCTACATTGTTTGTGGTGTTGCTGGTGTTACTCGCTCTGGGCTGGAAAGAAGCTATTATCGTCGGCCTGGCGGTGGTTATTACGCTGGCGATTACATTATTTGCATCCTGGGCCTGGGGGTTTACCTTAAACCGGGTGTCACTGTTTGCGTTGATTTTTTCAATTGGTATTCTGGTCGATGATGCCATTGTGGTGGTTGAAAATATTCACCGGCATATGCAACTGGGGGAAAAATCATTTGCAGAATCAATTCCTCTTGCGGTAGACGAAGTCGGTGGCCCAACCATACTGGCCACTTTCACTGTTATTGCCGCACTTCTACCCATGGCATTTGTGACAGGTATGATGGGCCCATATATGAGCCCCATTCCAATTAATGCCAGCATGGGGATGTTAATTTCACTGGTGGTTGCTTTTGTAGTAACCCCCTGGCTGGCGTATAAAATTTTAGCTAGTTCGTCACATGCACATATTAAATCAGCAAAAGATCAGAATAACGAAAAAGGCCTGCAGGCTTTATTCAGAAAAATACTGATGCCTTTTTTAAATTCCAGAACAGGGGGCAGGGCTGGTCAGGCTAACCGTCGAAAGTTATTAATTGCGATTATTGCATTACTGTTGGCATCGGTAACACTGGTTGGCTTTAAACTGGTGGTGCTTAAAATGCTGCCCTTTGATAATAAATCTGAATTTCAGGTTATTGTTGATATGCCTGAAGGGACTACGCTGGAACAAACCTCACGGGTATTGAAGGAGCTGGGAAAACACATAGCAAAAGTTCCCGAGGTAAAAAATTACCAGGCTTATGCGGGAGATTCATCACCGATTAATTTTAATGGCCTGGTGCGTCAATATTATCTGCGTCAGCAGGCAAATGAAGGCGATATACAGGTTAATTTACTGGATAAAACCAAGCGTGACAGACAAAGCCATGAAATTGCCAGTGAGTTGCGTCATCCTCTGCAGAAAATTGCCCGTAAATACAATGCGAATATAAAAATTGTCGAAGTACCGCCGGGGCCTCCGGTTATGTCACCACTGGTGGCTGAAATTTATGGTCTTAATTATGCGGGCCAGCAGGAAGTGGCTAAAAAAATTCGGCATATTTTTGAACACACGCAGGATGTGGTGGACGTAGATGACACTATCGAAGCAGAAGCTGAAAAACTCATTGTAAAAGTAGATCAACAGAAGGCCGCCCTGTATGGAGTAGATCAGCGGCAAATAGTTGAGTTAATTTCTACCGTGCTTGATGGCAAAGATATCAGTTATTTACATGCGGGTAATATGAAATACCCATTGCCATTGAGGTTACAGTTTGATGGTGCTGACCGGGCTTATATCGAAAATGTATTATCTTTACAGCTACGCAGCAGAGATGGGCGCCTGGTGCCGCTAGCAGATCTGGTCGTGCTTGAAAAATCCAGCATTGAACGTGCGATTTATCATAAGAATTTATTGCCCGTCGTTATGGTAACAGCTGATACTGCAGGTGAGCTGGATAGCCCCTTATATGGAATGTTTGATATTATGGCGCAGTTAAA
>QIDK01000252.1 GCA_003228405.1 Gammaproteobacteria bacterium
AGCAGACATTGATGAAATCATCCAGTTTATTAGCCGCTGGCGAAAAACTCCGGCTCCGGTTTGGAGTAAGGACAGGATTCAAGCTGATCCGCTTTCCGGAAAATCTTTATTTAAGCAGAAATGCGCCGCATGTCATGGTGAATCTGCTCAGGGCGGAACAGGATCCGGCATGAGATTTTCTCGCCCCCGAGAATTACCGGTCTCTTCCCCGGCATTAAATAACCAGGGCCTGTTAAATTCTGCTCCGGATGCGATGCTGCATTACATTATTAAATATGGCCGTCAGGGCACGCCCATGCCGTCGGCTGAGCAGCTAGGGCTGAATGAAAAACAGATAAATAATCTGGTTAGTTATATTCGCGGCTTTCAACAGCCGCATATGACTAAAAAGCCACTTTATCAGGATGAGCCAGCCAGCCTAATTGTAGATTCTCCTTATTCTTTTAATGAAACAGTTAACAATGTGAAGCGTGCAATTAGCGGCTCTAATTTTATCCATATACGCGAGCAGATGCTTACAGAGGGCTTCAATGTGACTGCTGCGGATAATTCAAAACAGATGATTATTTATTTCTGCAATTTCAGCTTTCTGTATGAGGCCCTCAAAATAGACCCCCGGGTGGGTATGTTTCTGCCCTGCAGAATTACTGTTGTCGAAAATAATGGCAGGGTACAGATGATGAGTATTAATCCAAAATACCTGAGTCAGCTGTTTAATAATAATGAACTGAATGAATCCTGTGATCAGATGTACGAGCTTTATAGCAGTATTCTGGAGGAAGCCAGCCTGTGAAAATTGTAAGTTCTTTATTGCTGGTCGGCCTGCTATGCAGCGTAAATGCCCACGCGGTAGTGACGGGTGAAATGATTATGGTGCGTTCTTCTGAGGCCTTTCCTGAAACCATGTCCCTGTTACAGGAAGCTATAGCTAAGCAGGGTTATAAACTTAGTCGGGTGCAGCGGGTTGATATAGGGCTGAATGCCAGAGGCTATAAAACCGATAAGTATCGGGTTGTGTTTTTTGGAAAAGGTAAACAGATTCAGCAGCTTTCAGCAAAATATCCCCAGCTAATACCCTACCTGCCTCTTAAAATAGCCATATTTGCAGAAGGCAATGATACGATTTTAGTTAGCATAAATCCCGCCACATTCAATGACCTGTTCAAACTTTCCGAGCTAAAACCCACCTTCGAATTGTGGTTAAAAGATGTTTCTGAAATTCTTCAGGCGGCTTCTGCAAGCAGCCTGTGACATCTGCGGCTTTAAAAGCTGGGCAAATTGATAATTGAAAGCTATTATTATCTGAGACTATCTGAGACTATCTGATTAAGCTATTTAGAAAAAATAAAAAATATGTCATCTGAAAATAGAAAGCACTTACGTATCGGGCTTATCGTAGATATCGAACTCACCCTGCCAGGGCAGGATATGGTCAATGTGCGCACACGCAATATCAGCGATGGCGGCCTCTATCTTATTCTTGATGAAATAGAGCTACCCACTGTAGGAACAGAGGTTAAGGTTCGTCTAAAAAATCAGCTGGGAGATGGCGAAGAACCACCGATTAACCGTGCCAGGGTTGTGCGCCATGAGCAGAATGGAATTGGGCTGGTGTTTCTGGAGTAGCCGGTGTGGACCATTTATCTGTTCGAGATCATTCATTGCTGTTTTTGTAGGTTGGCGGTGAGTTTACGAACCCCAACAATAACGGTTAGACCTGGCAGAACTGTTGGGCTTCGTACCTCAGCGCCAACCTACGAAAAACCAGTTATTGTGGTTATCCTGATTTAAGTTAAGTGCCATTCCTCTCTGTTAAAGCTTTTGCCTTTATTTGCGTATATTGGCGTTCATTTGCGGACAAAATGCCTTTAATCTTTTGATTATTAGTGTATTTTGTGTGGATAACTCAGGGACAGCGCTGTAGGTTGGCGGTGAGTTTACGAACCCCAACATTAACGGTGAGTTCTGTCAGAACTGTTGGGCTTCGTACCTCAGCGCCAACCTACGAAAAACCAGTTATTGTGGTTATCCTGATTTAAGTTAAGTGCCATTCCTCCCTGTTAAAGCTTTTGCCTTTATTTGCGTATATTGGCGTTCATTTGCGGACAAAATGCCTTTAATCTTTTGATTTTTAAGTGTATTTTGTGTGGATAACGCAGGATTAAGGGTAGTTAGGCAAAATAACAGGAGATGTCTGAAGTTTTAAGTGCCATTCGGGCAGGCCCCTGACGTGAAAGACAGCGAGCAATACACCCGGCAAGCGCATTGCCCGCTCCCTGAAGATAATCGTAACTACACCGCATATCTAAACCCGCCCCAGGCAGCTTGCATCATGCCACTTAAGGAGCTATTACTTTAGTAGATGATAGTCTTAAAGGTGATCCTCTTATGGCTGTTCAAGACCCTGTGACCGACCAACTTCAGCAACAGGTCGAGGTATTTGGTAAACGCCTGGCTGATGCTGTATCAGACAGTATATCTACGCTCTCGAATCAGCATAAATGGCTGGATCTATTAATCAGTCGCACCATTTCAGAAGCGGATTTTCGCATACAGGCGCTGCGCTTTATTGATGTTTTGCCCAGCCTGGATGATGATCAGGTGCTCGCTGAACACTTACAGGAGTATTTCTCAGATCTGCAATTGCCCCGTTTTGCCGAATGGGGTTTGAAACACAGTGATACCCTGTGGGCAACACGCATAGCTGCCCCCACTGTACGCTACACACTACGTGGCCTGGCACGTAAATTCATGGGGGGCAGCCAGCTACACCATGCACTGACCACTCTTAGTCGTCTGCGCCACCAGAATCTAAATTTCACACTGGATCTGCTCGGTGAGGCCACTATTTCAGAAACAGAAAGTGAAGCTTACCAGCAACGCTATCTACAGATGTTGCACAGCCTGCCGGAGCCAGTAGAAAACTGGAGCCATATTCCATTACTGGATATTAGTCATGGCCAGCCAGCTCCCCGTCTTAACCTGTCGATTAAACTGTCATCACTTTATTCACAAATTCATACGTCTGCACCGCAGGCAGGTATTAATGCGATTTGTCAGCGCCTGCGCCCCATTCTGCGAGCGGCCATAAAAAACAATGCGTTTATCACCATTGATATGGAGCAGTATGACCTGAAGCACATCGTGCTTGGTTGCTTTCGGCAGATCATTATGGAAGATGAATTTAAGCACTGGCCGCATATCGGCCTGGCGATGCAGGCTTATCTGAAAGAGACCTACGAGGATATTAAGCAGCTAATTGAGCTTCTGCAACAGCGTGGCACTGCCGTCACTATCCGTCTGGTGCGTGGTGCATACTGGGATTATGAAACCGTCATTGCTACTCAAAATAACTGGCCCTGTCCGCTATGGCAGCAAAAAAATGATACCGATGTAAATTTTGAAAAATGTCTGTATTTACTGCTCAGCAGTCATGCCACTATTCATACCGCCATTGCCAGCCATAACCCCCGCAGTATTGCCTATGCCATGGCATTAAGTGAACAGCTTAATCTACAGCCAGATCAGTTTGAATTTCAAATGCTGTATGGCATGGCTGATCACCTGAAACAGGCACTGCTTAAACTTAAATATCGCTTACGCATATATGTTCCCTTTGGCGAAACTTTACCCGGTATGGCTTACCTGGTGCGTCGCTTACTGGAAAATGCCAGTGGTCAGAGCATGCTCGATTCCGGTTTTGGAAAACAGCCACAGCCTTTTGATAGCCACAGTTTTGAAGCTCCTGTAGCCACCCAAAAATCGGTGCAGTTAAAAACAGTTAGCAAGACACAGTTTAAAAACACAGCTCTGTTGCGATTTACTGATCAACCGCAAATCAATGATTTTAAAAAGGCTATTTTGCAGGTAAAAAAACAGTTAGGGGAGCAGTTTCCACTTATTATTAATGGCCGGGACGTTGTTAGTGAAAACACCATAAAATCATATAACCCGGCAAGACCATCCCAGTTAATTGGCGAGGTTTCATGCGCCAGCCACAAACATGCGGATGAGGCATTACAGTCAGCCGTTGAAAATTTTGATTGCTGGCGTACTACACCTGTGCAACAGCGTGCAGATTATTTGCGCAGAGTTGCTGCACTGCTAACTCAAAAACGCCTTGAATTTTCAGCATGGGAAATTCTTGAGGCTGGTAAAACCTGGCAGGAGGCCGATGGCGATGTTTGTGAAGCCATCGATTTTCTTAATTATTATGCGCAGCAGGCTGAATGTATTGGCAAAGCCAAAAATGTAAATATCAGTGGTGAGTCAAATCAGTTTAACTATCAACCCCGCGGGGTTAGCCTGGTGATTCCGCCCTGGAATTTTCCACTGGCTATATTATGCGGTATGTTAAGTGCATCAATTGTTACCGGCAATACCTGCATACTTAAACCTTCCAGCCTGACACCCGTTATAGCAGCAAAATTTATGCAGCTGTGGCGAGATGTCGGCTTACCCGATGGGGTAATTAATTTTTTACCCGGCCCTGGAAAAATAGTAGGCGAATATTTAGCCCGCAAACCCGAAATTAATATTATTGCTTTTACCGGCTCGTTACAGGTGGGCTCAAAATTAATAAGTACATGCTCACATATTCAACCGGGGCAGCATCATTTTAAAAAAGTCATCGCCGAAATGGGCGGTAAGAATGCCATTATTATAGACAGTGATGCAGATCTCGATGATGCGGTGCTTGGCACAGTGCATTCCGCTTTTGGTTTTCAGGGGCAGAAATGCAGTGCTGCTTCCAGAGTTATTGTAGTGGGTCAGGTATATAACAAATTTATTAAACGACTGATTGAAACCACAGAAAGTTTAACCTCGGGTAACCCCGAAGACCCACATAGTTTTATTGGCCCGGTAATTGATGAAACGTCATATAAACGCATATTACAGAGCATAGCTCACGGGCGGCAGACAGCAACACTACATAACTTCGCAGAGCATGACCCTGGTGATAATGGCTATTATATTAAACCCTGTATTTTCACTGAAGTTGATCCTCAGTCTCCTCTGGCACAGGAAGAGATTTTTGGCCCTGTTTTATCTGTTATAAAAGCGGACAATTTTACACAGGCAGTTGAAATAGCAAATGGCACCCGCTATGCGTTAACCGGCGGTGTCTATTCGCGTCAGCCTTCACATCTGCAATATGCGCGTGAAAATTTTAAGGTAGGTAATTTATACCTGAATAGAAAAATAACCGGCGCATTAGTTAGTCGACAACCCTTTGGTGGTTTTAATATGAGTGGCACTGGCAGCAAAGCCGGCGGTGCCGAGTATTTACTTCAATTCATGAATGCCAGCTGCATTACCGAAAATACATTGCGTCGCGGTTTTGCGCCTGAGCCGGAATAATACCTGTAAATAAGAACAGCTGATAAAGGTGGATACGCACGGTCTGATCCACACCGTATAAATTTTTTCTGTATTCTCCGTATTCTCACTGCTTACGGACGTTATAAAATATTGAGTAAAGTGTAGAAGCAGGTACTTATTACTGAATCAGAAATAAGGATACGATTAATAAGCGATATAAAAATTGCACCTGCAGGCGTTTGCTTTAGCTGACGATAATGACTGCGATGCGCAGCGAGCCGTTAAGCTTATCGGCTCGCTGCGCTTTGCCTGGTGCATCGTCAGCTAAAGCTAACTCCTACAGAAGGATCATTCTGTGATATCAGAACAGTTATTCTTTTTAACTGATTCATTAGTGTGTATTGATTCTCACCAGCTTTAATACCGGCTCATTTAGTGCCGGGTCATCACTAAATCCTGAAACTAATAACACCCGGTTTCCCGTGTTCGCCAGGCCACACATATCTGATACCTTGTTACACAGGCCCTGCCAGTCATGGGTTATTTGTTCTTTTATATGTATTGGCACCACGCCCCAGTATAATGATAATCGTCTGCATATTTTTTCATCACTGCTTACTCCAATTAAGGGAGCAGCGGGTCGGTCTGCAGATAAAACTTTTGCTGTTGAGCCACTGCGGGTGGGCACGATTATGCCCTGTAACTTAAGTTCCTGAGCTAATGTTTTTACGGCCCTGGCGATAGCTTTTCTATCTCCCTCCATCAGCTCTGCACATTTGTCAAAATCGGCCTCTCCGAATGAGCCATTTCTCCATTGATATGCTTCCATTTCATGCAGTATTTCATCCATAATACCTACTGCCAGCACGGGATAATCACCACTTGCGGTTTCAGCAGATAACATAACCGCATCAGCACTGGACAGGGCCGCAGTTGCAACATCACCCACTTCTGCACGGGTTGGTTTGGAGCTTGTGATCATTGATTCCAGCATCTGTGTTGCAACAATAACCGGCTTACCATGTAGCCTGGCTTTATTAATTAAATCTTTCTGAATTAAAGGCACCTGTTGAGCCGGCATTTCTATGCCCAGGTCTCCCCGTGCCACCATAATACCATCGGCTTCTGTCAAAATATTTTCAATGTGCTGTATCGCTTCAGGTTTTTCAATTTTTGCAATAACGGGAATATCGCCACCGGCATTAGTAACGAATTTCTTTAAATTTTTTATGCATTTTTCATCGCGCACAAAACTGAGAGCCAGAAAATCGGCTGCCAGCTCAATTGCCAGTTGCGCATCTTTTTTATCTTTTGCTGTAAAACTGTTAATTGAAATTGTGGAATCCGGTAAATTGAGGCCTTTTTTATTTTTTAAAATGCCACCATAAATGACTTTGCAAATAACCTGTTTATCGACTATTGACTGAACCTTTAACTCTAATTTCCCATCATCAAGAAGAATTCGGTCATTTTTTTTAACATCTTTATACAGGTTTTTATACTGTGATGGTATTAATCCCTGCATACCTTTAGTTTTATCACAGCTAACAATCACTTCTTCGCCGGATTTTATTTCTATTTCACCATTTTCAAACTCTCCCACACGAATTTTGGGGCCGCATAAGTCGAGCAATATCGCTATGTTCTTTTTCTTGCGTGCGGCAATTTTTCGAACTCGCATGAATATTAAGCGATGTTCATCATGTGTGCCATGGGACATATTCAGGCGAAAAATATTAGCGCCTGCATCAATTAATTCGGCAATCTTTTTTTCGCTTTTACTGGCGGGACCCAGGGTTGCAATAATTTTAGTTCTACGCCAATGTAAGTAGCTATTTTTCGATGAAGGGAATGGCAGCATATTTGATCTCTTTATAAGCCTGAGGGCCAGAGCTATGCTCCCGAAATACGTCTTAAAATCAAAAAGATAAAAGCGTCTTTAGCGTAAATGAACGTTAAATCACACAAATAATTGCTTCTGACTTTTAGTAAATTTCGAAGGGACTGCTCAGCCTCAGGGAGGCTCTATTAGTATAAGAGTTTAGATCAATTGCAGTAAACACACAGGAAATTGTGCTTAATGAGTTTTCTGTGCTGTATGGTCACAGTTAGTGCACGGGGAATTATCAGATAGAGACAGCCACATGCTATTAATAATTAGTAATGCAGCAACAATAACCATCACCAGTAAGCTGTATTTAGCACTCATTTGTTATTCCTTTAATCTTTGACTATTAGGAGCCTGAAGTCAGGCCTGATTCCTTAGTATCCCTATATTAATTGAGCATGTGATAATTAAATATAACTGTTTCACATTTTATGTAAAAACATTTTACACAGCAGCTAGACAGTGGCTGATGCCTCATTTAATCGACTATTTTTTACAGGTTGATAGAAACTTGGCCGATGGGCTATTGCAGGGGTTAGCTGAAAAGCTCTCTTTTCTTTTTGCTTTCTTTTCTTTCTCTGTTCTAATCTGAGGTTTTTCGATTATAACGGTAGTTTTTCTCACTTCCAGCGCCTGCTCGGCTTCCAGTAAGCGCCTGTCTTCAGCAGCCTTAGCGGCAAGTGCCTGCAGTCTCTGCCGCTCTTTTTGTAGCATTTCTATTTGCCGAGCTTCCAGTTCTGCTTCTCTTTGTTCTGACTGTAACTTTAATGCACGTTCTCTTTCACGTGCCTTGAGTTCTGCTCGCTCCGCCTGTCGGGTTCTGGCTCTGGCCTGCTGTAGCTTTTTCTCGGCTCTCAGCTCCTGCGCTGCAAGAATTTCGGCTGATCTCAGCTCGGCTGCGCGCATCTCTTGCTGTGCTTTTGCCGATAGAATTGCTGCATCCCGCTCCCGTTCCAGTGCTCGAGTTATCGCTAAGGCCGCGTCACGTTCTTTTTGCAATGATTCAAGCTGGCGGCGGTCTGACTGTCTCAGTTGCTGTTGACCCCCACTTAGTGGCATGACCAGCGGCAGGTTATTTTCACTTGAGGTAAACAGCATCCAGGCAACGCCCACCAAAATGACTGAGGCAAAAAACATTCCACTCATCAGGGCAACAAACACCATGCTGATGCCTTTTCTGGGGTTATCTTCGATATGAACTATGGGGTAGGCATCATCTTCATCAGGATAACGATGATGCGTTTTTTTAACTATCATTTCATCATCCTCTGGTTGTGTAGGATCCACCGGGGATGAATCTGACTGAGTAGAATGAGTGTCTAAAGAATCCGTGTCAGCATCTCTGTTCGGGGCTTTATTTTCCTGTACATCGGCCTCGGGAATTAAAGGCTCTTTTTCGGTCATTCTGGCATGAATGGGTGTGATATTAGAATCATCTTTTGGTTCTTCGGTGACTTCATCACTGATAACTGAAGCTGATCCGCGACTTTCCATTTTTACCTGAGATATCGATGATGTAGACTGTGCATGCGCCACCACAGCCATCTGTTCAGCACTGTTCAAGGTATTAACGGCCTTTTCTGTAAGCTCATCAACCGCAACATCCTGCTTTTTTTCCAGCGGCTTTTCTTCAACTATGGTTTCATCAACTACAAGCTGTTGAGCTTCTGCCTGTGCCGGCCGATCTGAGCTATGGGGCTGGCTGGTGTTGAAGGTAGGAATAATACTATTGCTGTGCTGCTCACGAACAACATCATGCACCAGTTGTTCATTAATAAGCTTGTTCTGTTCTGCAAACCCATAAACCAGCGAGGTGTCACATAACAGATTAATTAGACGGGGTGTGCCGCTACTGTATTTGTAGATGGCATGGCAGGCAGCATCTGTAAAAATTATGTCTGTTGAGCCCGCCACTTTCAGGCGATGATGAATATAGGCGCGTGTTTCTTCATCACTCAGGGCTTCCAGGTAGTAATCTACAGCAATGCGTTGTGCAAACTGCATTAATTCAGGTTTGCGCAGGGTATCCCGTAGTGCCGGTTGCCCTGCCAGAATAACCTGTAATACCTGGTCTTTATCTGCATTTATATTGGATAACATGCGCAGTTCTTCCAGGGTGTCTGCACTCATGTTCTGGGCTTCATCAACAATTAAAACCGTATGCTTGTTCTGTGCATATTGTTCAATTAGAAACTCGATAAACATATGGTGCATCTGCGCCTTGCTTTTGTCCTCTCCATCCAGCCCAAATGCCATTAGCACCCAGTTAAGCAGCTCACCAAATGACGGATGCGTATTGGTTATCAGCCCTACCCGGGTGTCATCTCCCAGGTCTACTAATAAGCGGCGAATCAGGGTGGTTTTACCGGCGCCCGTATCACCACAAATCACACTGAAGCCAGCCTGATTCATCATGCCATATTCAAGTAGCGTCAACGCCCGTTGATGCTTGGGACTAAGATAGAGGTAGTCCGGGTCTGGCAATAGGGTAAATGGCTTTTCCTTAAGCCCGTAAAAAGATTCATACATATTTGTCACAAGCTCCTGACCTGTCTTCATTTTTATCTTCTAGCCAATCAATAATGTCTGTGATTTGCATAAAAGACAAACAGATATTATTAATATACTAACATTTAACCCGAATATTTCATGGGTTTTTGATCATTGCACTCATTATATGCTCTGCCAGGTTTCCCAGTTGGCCTTGTTTTCAGCAATATGAAACAGCGCAGCGACCACCTGTCTGTCATATAGAGACTCTGACTGTTTTACCAGAATATCCACCACCTCTCTTACTTTCCTCCCTTCTCTGTATGCCCGTGAGCTGGCCATAGCCACAAATGCATTGGCTACCGCTAATATTCTTGATTCCAGCATAATATCTTCTCCCGACAGGCCTTTGGGGTATCCGCTGCCATCCAGACGTTCGTTTTTCTGTGAAATAATATCAACCACCGGGCCATTGAATGAAAGCCCGGCCAGTATTTTTACCGTATATCCGATATGTTTTTTAAGTTCAATGGATTCATCATCTGATAAGGGCTGCATTTTAGTGAGTATCTCTTTGGGTACAAACAGCTTGCCAATATTTGCCAGTAATGATGCCATTTCCAGTGATTCCTGCTGTTCCGGTGACAGCCCCATCTCCTCACCGATTTCCCTGGCAACTTCGCGGGTGCGCTCGGAGTGATTAATACAGAATGGGTCATGTAAGTCTACCGCTTTAACCAGGGTGCCAATGATGCCCCTGCCCAGTTGTTCACGTTTCTCCTGCTCCTGTTTTAGCTCGCTTATATCGTGCAGTACATACAGTCTTGCATTTTGATGTTCACCCGATATAAGTGTGCTAGCCGTCACATGATAAACTCGTTCAGGCCCTTTAACGGGTAATGACAGTATACTGGCGCCACTGTCTCCACTGACGCTGCTGACTAATAACTCTGCTGCTTCTTTACCCAGTACACTGGTTAAATGGTTTGATTTTATTTCTTCGGCTTCCAGTGATAATGCCTGCGCAAATGCGCTATTAATAAAAATGATTCTCGACTCTTTATCAAGCAGAATAATATGTTCCTTGATATTGTCTGTCACTGCGTCCAGTAAAGCAGTTCGAGTTTCAAGTGTGTCACTGAGTAACTGCAATCGTATGCTGGTGCTATGCCGCCATATTGCAATAAATGCACTGGCAATAATCAGTACCAGCAGTGTAAATGTTGTTAATAAAAACTGCTGATGTTTATTTGACTCGGCCAGTGCTTCTGCCGCTGAAATTTTTTGCACTAATAGCCATGGGCTGCCTTTAATTTTTCGTCCCGTGACTAATACATCATCACCCTGATAATCTTTCATCTCGGCAAAGCCACCCGGGTTCTGATAAGCATAGGCTGCTGCCAGCTGATTGTTATCAACCGGCAACTGATGAAACAGTTTAAACTCGTCTTTAAGAGGGCTTATGTAAACCAGGCTCGAACCATCCTGTTTAACCAGCAGGCTTTCATCTGAACGGGTTACACTCTGTTTGTTCTGTAATATTTTATATATTGTTTTTTGTGGGTCCAGTAATAGCATCACCGCGCCCACGGGAATTTTTGTCTGTGCATTCTGAATTTTAAATACCGGGATAATAAATCCATATACCGGCTGTTGCTGTTTACCCGCATATAGATCAATAATTTGTGGCTGTGCCTTTTCATAGGCCTGGTTAATAATTTGCTGATGTGTAGAAATAGTATCAGCAAAGCCTTTAGTGGCCATCACAAGCTGTTGTTGTTGCCCCAGTATGGCAAGGCCATACTCACTGCTCTGATTAATATTTAGCTGATTTATTGACGCCACATTTTCAGCAAAACCAAAGCGCTCTGCACTCGCTCTTAATAAATTTCTTACATGCCCCTGCTGCGCATGTAATACAGATTTATCAATCTGCTGCTGATTGGCATAGTGGGATAGAAACAATTTCAAACTTGCATTATTTGCCAGTACATTTAACTGTGTTTTTCTTTTGCCAAGCCAGTCTTCAATAGCGCTTGATCTTATTTCTGCCAGTAATGCCAGACGTGATTCCCAGTTCATTAAATCACGGTTACGCTCTTTTTTTGCGTATTCAAATATCAGCCATAAACTGATGACTATAAATATCAGCAGGAAAAGACCGGCAAGCCTGGGTGAGAATTTTGCCAGCAGAGATTTTGTGTTTGTTGTCATCTTTTATATTCTTTAAATAGTTTTTTTAAAAAATTACTGCGGCAAAAACATCCACCATTTTTTTTCATTTACTGCATACACGGGCACATAATGTAGAATGTGTTTATGGGAGATAACCTCGTCTATCTGATTATCCATTATCAACGTGTCTGCGCCCGTTTCAACTGCTAAAATCGCATGAGGTATTTTCAGATTAGTATCCTGCAAAACCACCAGCCTGATTCGTTGCATATTAAAACCCAGCATTTTCAGTGATAACATTTTGGTAATGGCATAATCTTCACAGTCGCCATTGTTATATAAAAACTCTCGCGGAGTTGCCCAGTAGTCTTCGATTCCATAATTATCTATATCTAAAATATAATCATGCTGATTGGCATAACGGTTCACCCTGTTTAACTGTTCCATTCTGGGTAAATGGCGAATATTTTTCAGAAAAATCAGCCAGTTTTTTACATGGCACTGATCCAGCCTGCGAGTTTCACAATTGCCTTCAGGCGCACTTTGTTTAATATTGCGTTCGAGCACCGCTAGCCACTGGGGAAACATATTTAAGCTTTCACGCTCGCTTTCCTGATATCCAAACAGACCGGCTATGGCTATTTTCGGTATGAGAAAAAATAGCAATAGTAAACGGTTAAAATGTATATTTTTATTACAGCTCAATTTATCCTGATCCCTTACAAAATCCAACTCTTGAATATAACTAGTGTAGCCTGTTTATTTAGTCGAAACCCCCTTCCTGTATCCCTTTAACGGCCTAACCCAAACAGGTTAGTCTATAGTTTTTTCTTGTAAAAGGTTATAAAAAACGTCACCCTTATTAAAAAATACATTCTTTTTTTGAGGATATTCAAAATGATCAGGATAATTTTAACTTCAATCTGTCTGTGTGCAAGCCTTGCAATGCACCCGGTCTATGCGGAAGCTGAGCCCGACCCGGAAGCACTTTTTAATGCTGCCATGGAATATCGTGAAAATGGTGAATTATTTCGTGCCATTGAAATTTTTGAAACCATACTCAGCAATCAGCCGGGGTTAAATCGTGCACGTCTTGAGCTGGCGATTTCCTATCATTTAATTCGCCAGTATGAAGAAGCTAAAAAACAGCTGACTCAGGTGCTAAATGCTGCGGATACACCGGATGAGGTTAAATTGACCATTACCGCCTATCTGGCGCAGCTTTCCAGTGATATAAAAACCCCCTCACAACGCTCTTCATCCTCCATGTATGTATCTGCGGGTGCTTTTACCGATTCCAATATTAACCTGGGGCCAGGCAAGGATATTCAGGATATAAACCCTGACTTAAGCCCCGAATCTATTGAAAATAGCGGCAGTGGTGGTCAGTTTATGTTCAGCTACTCGCATCGCTCGCGTGCTGCTAAGCCACTTAAAATTGGCACAGGTAGCGCAGATTTTGAATGGTTAACTCAGGCCTCTGCCTATAGCAAAGCTTATGGCTCCAGCGATAGTGATTTTAATCTTTCGGTATTAAGCCTGAGCACTGGCCCGGCTCTTATCGTAGAAAAGCGCTGGCGCACCGCACTTAATTTTAAACTGGATAAACTTATTTTCGGTAATAAAGATTATGCGGAATACGTGGGAATTAACCCGCTATTTACCTACAGCCTGGCTCAAGATCTGGAAATAACCTTTGAAAACATAACCACTGCACGGGCCTATGACCAGCAGGCTGATCAGGGGCTTACCGGTACCATGACCACATGGGGCATGGATCTGGCAAAATTTTATGCCAGCCAGTCAATAGGCATACAGGCAGGCATTAAGTATTATGACAATGGCGCCAGTGCGGCTAACCTGCATTATGCCGGGGGTGAGCTCTACCTTGGTGGGCAAATGCCGGCCTGGGGCGATGCGCGCTCCTATTTAACACTCAGCAGCCGTGATTATCGATACAGGGCCGCTGACGGTATTATCAGCACAACCGTAAAGCGTGATGAGACAGAAAATATTGCGGTAGTAGGCGTGAGCCATGATTTTCGATCTGGCAGCTTAAAGTCATGGACACTGAATGCTCAGTACTCGTATTCGAAGAATAACTCCAACCTTACTGAATACAGTTATGACCGAAATATACTAGAAGCCAGTATGCGTCGTTATTTCTTCTGATTAAGCCGGTTGATGAGGGGCCTCCAGCCTCAATGCCAGTAAGTTAAGGCATTTTTATGATTAAATATCTCTGGAGACAGGGCTTTAGCCCCGCTTCCAAATAACATGATGCATAACTAACTGATATTGCCTCCGGCCTAAGTGATTCTGTAAATACTACCGACATAGCAGCGTTTTATGTCGGTTATATTTACAAACTGTAAAAAATCGTTAATAAAGCAAATATTAAGCTAAACGACACTTTATCCAATATTGCATCTTAAGCTCAGTAATTAATCTTTATTTATTAGTTACTTATAAAAAAAAGCCGGAAAGCCCTTCAAATGGGGGATAGACAGATTCTGAATTGAGATTATAATTTTATGAAGAGTGAAAATGCCTTTAAAGCAGGGGCTAAAAACACAGAAAGTGTACTGCAAGCTAAATATTTGTTTGTATAGCGTTTATTATTGCATGGCATTAATGTTGCAATATTAATTTTACTAAATGTTATTATTAAATGTTCAGGTTACCAGATTAATGAAAAAAGCATATTTATTTATACTCGTTCTGCTACTGCCCGTTCAGGCAATGGCAATTGAAAAGGATTCAGTATACTCATGGGGTGCATGGGCTAAAGGCATTCAGCCTTCAGCCGGGCATATTGCCAGAGTAACGCCTCCACCGGCACGTAAACCTGAGATTAATTTTAGACCGAATGAAGCAGGTGCATTCAATCGTAAGGTTACACAGGTCACTACGCCTGTCGCAACACCGGTAACCATTGCGCCCCTGGTTACGCTTACGCCGCCGATACCTGTGGCGCCTACGCCAGTACCGACAACCCCCTCCGCTGCTACACCTTCTGGCGACCCCAGGACGCGTGGAAGAAGATAGCCTTTAACGAAAATTCGTTATCAGGAATGATACAAATGAAAAGATTAGTCATTAGTTTAACCATCGCATTAATATCGTTATCGGCCAGTAATGCCCGAGCCATAACGATTGCAGGTATTGACCTGGGTAACAATGCGATTATTGCCGACACTGCAACGGGTAGCGCAGGTAGCTCCTTTCTTAACTGGGACCCCGCATATGACGCGACGGGTATCTCAGCTACGCAGCTTTCTAACGACATGACCGATGCAAATGCCGGTACTTATGTATTCAGTTATGATGCGGGGGCTTATATTGATATGTCATTCAGTAGCACCGGTGTTTACAATGGTGCAGGTTATGATCTGGCTTTATTTTTTGTTGGCAGTGGCTCACAAACAGGTAATTTGAACCTGCTGGATATCGGTAGCAGTTTAAGCTTCACTACTCCCGTATTCACCGGCACACAAATTACGGAGATCTTTAATGATAGCCTGGGAAACCCAGTGATAAGCCCAATTTACGTTAGTTATTTCGATCTGGATGTGCTTGGGCTCGACAATCAGACAGCATTAAACAATTTCCGTCTGGAAATTGGTGGTGCCAGCGCAGTGCCGGCTTTACTGGCAGCAATTAACACGTCACCTGGGGCGTCGCCTGTGCCTTTGCCTGCACCCCTGTTTTTATTCCTGTCCGGGCTGACAGGTTTAGGCCTGTTAAGGCGAAGAAAAAAACAGGCTCTTTAATCTATCAGATAATACGGCCGGTCATTAAGCAGGTTATATCATTCACATAACACAGTGCTATATAAAATTTAAGAATATCACTGTACTCAATTAATCCTGATCAATCCACTCAGCCATGTCTTTCCAGTGGGTTTTATCTACGTAGATATTCTTGCCTTTTAACTCATGAATACCCATGCCGACTTCTGTCGCCCGTAAATAGTTTTGCGTGTCTCTTAATCTGGCAACCACTGGAATATTTAGTGTATCTAAAAACCGCTCCAGGGACTGAAACGCAACCGTGTTCCTTTTTACGCGGTTTGCCACAATACCAATGCTGGTCTTGTTAACCCTGACCTTTATATCGAGTAATAAATCGCGGATAAAATCAGCCGTGGCAAAAATATCCAGCGGGGAAGGCAGTACGGGGATTAGAATTTTATCGACCCCTTTTAACTGGTCGCGCAAATCAGAGCCCGTTAAACCGGGCGGGGTATCAATAATGAGGCGTTTTGTTTCAGTGGGTAACCTGAGTTGCCAGCTCATGGTCACGGCCTTTGCCGCATTTTTGTGGGCTATGACTCCGTAGATGTCCGCCAGCTCATCCGCACGTAATTTAAGCCAGCGCATGCTGGACCCCTGGGGATCATAATCAAATAATGCCGTATTAATGCCCTGGGTTGCATAATAGCTGGCAAGGTTAGTGGACACTGTTGTTTTGCCACAACCCCCTTTGACGTTAATCACAATAATGCGTTTCATTGCTGACATAACACTTAATATAGCGCATTAAGCCTTTTTTATATAAAAGTGATATTCACCATCACATTCCGTTTTTTCAATCATTTCATCTTCCATTGATTTTAGCAGTATATTTATATCCTCTACAGATGCAGCATCCGTTGTTATAACATGTAAAACTTCACCTGCTGCCATAGCTGTAAGCGCCTGCTTGGTTTTCTTTACTGGCACAGGGCAGCTCAGATTCCTTGCATCAACTTCTATCTGAAAATCTGTCATAAAATCACACCTGATATATGTCTAATCACAAAAACCCA
>QIDK01000086.1 GCA_003228405.1 Gammaproteobacteria bacterium
CGGTTCCCTGCCCTCCGATGCTAGAACGAGTGCTCTTTTCTATATATGTTATACTTGTTTTTAATAATCAAGTATATAATATGTTTGATTTGTATAACCTATTGTTTTTAATATAAATTTAATCAAGAAAATACCAGTATCACCGCCGGATTTTGACGCGCTTTTTCGTTCTATTATGGATGCTGATAGTGATTTGCTATTGCGTATAATGCAAAGCAATAGCCCAGTTGATGAGAAAGGGCGTTATCTGCATTGGGACAAGCTCAGACATTTGCCCGCGCCAGAGGGCTTAAATGCTGAGCAGTGGTGGTGTAGCCTTAAAATGGCCCGCCGTAATATGTATCACCAGCTGCCTTTGCTGAGTAAAGGTGGTACGGCTTTTCAGTTTGCGGTGCCTGACCAGATTTTACGCGAATTGCACTGGCTGGATCGTTATGCAGCAGGCAATATTCAGACCAGTGATGCAATTACGAATACTCAGACTCGCAATACTTATTTAATTCGCTCATTGATTGAAGAGGCAATTAATTCTAGTCAGTTGGAAGGTGCATCTACTACTCGCGATGTAGCCAGGGAAATGATACGCCAGGATAGAATACCAACGGATAAAAGCGAACAGATGATTCTGAATAACTATCAGGCAATGCAGTTTATTCGGGATATGAAGGATGAAAAATTAACAAGCTCAATGGTGTTTGAACTGCATCATATCCTGACTCGTGACACACTGAATGAAAATGAAGTAGGACGCTTTCGTGAAAATACGGACGATATTCATGTGATTGATAAAGCGACTCATAAATACTTACATACACCACCATCTGCCGACCAGTTAACAGAAAGATTACAGTTGTTGTGTGACTTTGCAAATAATGATATTGAATCGGGAAATGCTTTCTTACATCCTGTAATTAAAGCTATAGTTTTACATTTTATGTTAGCTTATGATCATCCCTTCTGTGATGGTAACGGGCGTACGGCAAGGGCATTATTCTACTGGTCAATGGCAAGACAGGGTTATTGGCTTATGGAGTTTGTATCTATTTCACGGGTTATCAAGCAGGCACCTGTTCGGTATGGTAAGGCTTTTCTTTTTACAGAAACCGATGATAATGATTTAAGCTATTTTTTGATTCATCAGCTGGATGCGGTTCATCAGGCGGTTAATGACTTAAATGTTTTTCTTGATGAGAAAATGCAGGGTGTGAATGAAGCGGAGCGTTTGCTGATTGATAATCCTCGCTTGAGAGGTAAATTAAATTTCCGCCAGCTCGCTTTACTGCGTCATGCGCTTAAACATCCACGTTTTAGTTATGTGGTGCAGGAGCATCAACGCTCCCATGGAGTATCTTACGATGTGGCGCGTAAAGATTTGCTTAATATGTCAGATAAACTCAATCTGTTAATTAAAACCAAACAGGGTAAGCGCTATTATTTTGTTGCGCCCCATGATCTTAAGCAGAGAATAGAAAAATAATGGAATGTGATTCAAATATCATCTAATAAGCGTTGCGTCATATGCAAACGCATGGCGCCGTCATCTGTAATAGTGTGAAACAAATGATGCGGGCTGGTCGATGTCTGGATAATGGCATCAAGGTCATCGCGCAGTTCTCGGTAATAATCTAACAGACGAATATCAAAGCAATGCATGGCGTTGCTTAACGGGTCTTTTGCCTGGCGTTGCCGGATGGTTTCTATGCCGTCTTCAAATACATTGCCCAGGCAGATGTGTACGGCTGAAAATAAGGTTGCCCAGCCGTTAAACCAGAACATCAGGTCTTTATCAAATGTTTCGGCTCCTGTGCCTTTGCCATCTAACATTTGTTGTAATAAATCGCGTTCGTTGACGGCTTCATGTAGTTCCATCATTTCGGCGCGGCCATAGGCATCAATGGTGGAGCTGGTTAGCATTAAAGCTGCGTGTGGATATTTAGTTAAAATAAAGCTGGCATCTTTAATGATTTGTGCGGGTTTTTCAGGCGTAAGCGGGTTACGTTTTAAACGTGCAGACGGGCTGGTAGATAATATCTGTATCTGATGTCCGCGTCGGCCCAGTTCTTTTGCCAGACGCGCAAATACACCTTTCTGAAACAGATCCATTGAAAAATTTAAATAACCCTGTTTATGACATAAACAAAGTTGAATTTCATCATTAAATTCAGGTGCGGCTTCAACAATGTTGGCAATTTTAACAATCGGAATACGTTCTTTTAAATGGCCTTTTCGATCGACTACCACCTCCTGGTGAAACTCGTCAAAGCTGATTTGTAAATGCACTTTGGCTCTGGGCCAGGTAACAGGGCGCTGGCGAATCGCGGTTGCCATTTTGCCCAGAATGTCGTTGGTGATATCATGGCTGTCAGCAAAATCACCATTTAATAAAATGGCAAAGGTGGTGACATGTTGCATGCCTGCAATAGCATTATAGAAATGATCCAGATGCCCGCTTAAATCACCGCCGGTGAATAAAATAGAGGTGGTTAATTTATCCAGCATTTTATAAAGTGGGTCGGGGTCATCGGTGTTTTTCATTAGTGGGCGAAAAATAAACATGCAGTGACGACAGGTTTGAGGGCAACCCATGGCGGGAATAAGCCCCAGTTTACTGAACAGGCTTAATGAAGCCGCATCGGGTAGTTGGTCTACCAGTTTTAAGCGTTGTTTATCTTCATCTGCCAGCATATCTGCATAGCGATTTTTTTCCTGTTTCGCTATGTTCTTATAGCCAATGGCGAAGCTTTTGTTGAGCAGGTTAAGCTTGTTCCAGATATGCTCAATTGAGTTTGTCAGGCTTTGTCTGTCAGCTGACTGCTGTAGCAGTTGCAGTATTTGCTGTTGCTGTAACTGGGGTTCACCCACATAGTTCTGCCAGTAATCGATATAAGACTCAATAAACTCTGCTGAGTTATGGCTGTTAAGAATGAACCGCATTAAAAAGGCCTGCGGCCCATTTTCAAAAGCGGCTAATACTTCCTGTTGATACTGTTTATGAATATTTAGCTGTAACCAGTGCCAGGCATAGACATAGGTCATAATAAAACTGAGATTTTCAGCATCAGATGTCTGTGCTGCCAGCAGGTTTAGCATGTCTCCACGGGTAAGCCGGTTAATTTCAGTTTTAAAGCGTTGGCGCAGACTCACCAGATAGGCCTGGTGCACATCCTGCTGTGCATCAGGGCTAAGCTCAATGGCGCTGGAAGGGCGACCAGACTGTATGCTGGCATTGGGGATATTGCTTGATTTCATAGCAGGGAATTTAACATGTTACTGAATCAGAAATAAAGGAGTCTGCTAATAAGCTTTAGAAAAATTTCATCTGTAGGAGCCAGGGAACCTCTGATCAAGTCTATAATGCTTCTGTAATATAAGGCAGGTATTTTTTTCACCTGATCCATTAGTAAATGCACCCCACTCAGGCAATATGAACCTGTTCATATTTAAATAAATGGCATAAAATAATCTGGCTGAGGATATCTGCGCCCTGCAATTAAATGAATCTCAATATTAAGTGTTGCAGCAGTCATTAATTGCCCGATTTAGGAACAAACAAAATGCGTAAACAAATAATAAGCCTGATATTATTTTTTTTCATCAACTTTGCGGCCGTCGCCTCTGGTCTGGGATTTTTACAGTATGCGGTTATCTCTGATTTTACCGAAAGCGATATTCAGCAACTACAGGATGAGTATGAGTTAACGCTGAATAGCAAAAAACCGGGAGAGGTGCATGTCTGGAAAAATAACAACACAGGTAATGGTGGTGAAATTTCCGTGATCAAAAATTTTAAACAGCAGGCGTATCCCTGTAAGCGACTTAAATTTAAAAATCAGTCAAAAAATCAGTCCGCTACCAGCTATTTTAATTTTTGCCTGATAGATAGTAAGTGGAAGGTGGTCAATAAATAGCGGCAGACAGAAGTGAATTACATGGTTTTTTATAAGTAATCCTGCCATTGAATGCTATTGTCACCAAATACAAAAAATTCCGGGTTTAATAAACTATCTTTCGTGTTATAGCGCATTTCAGCTGAGCTGGTTTGTGTCATATAGCCTCCTGCTTCTTCTACTATGCATTGTGCTGCGGCGGTATCCCATTCTGAGGTCAGGCCTAAACGGGGATAGAGGTCAACACTGCCCTCGGCCACCATGCAGGATTTCAATGAGCTGCCAATGCTCAGCAGTTCGATGTCGCCTAACTTGCTGAGATAGTTTTTTAATTTATCAGATGCATGTGAGCGGCTACCGGCAATCACTAAATTATTTATATCGGCTTTACGGGTTCTAATCTGTTGTATGGTCTGATCAGGTGTTTTTTTAAACGCATTGCCACCACGCCAGGCAAAATAATCTGTTTTTAATACCGGGGCGTTAATAACCCCCAGAATGCTTTGATGATTTTCAATAAGTGCAATATTTACGGTGAATTCACCGTTTCGTTTAATAAATTCACGGGTGCCATCCAGCGGGTCAACCAGCCAGTAGCGATTCCACTGTTTTCTGGTTTCATAAGCAATGGAGTCAGATTCTTCAGTTAGTATAGGGATTTCAGGGGTAAGCTGTTTGAGCTCTTTGCGAATAATCTGGTCTGCGGCCAGATCTGCAGAGGTTAGCGGTGTGTTATCCTGCTTATGCTCTATCGTGTATTCGGAGTCATAAATATCCAGAATTTTTTTACCCGCCAGGCGGGCAATGAGCAGAACATTCTGGCATAGATATTCAAGGTTAAGATCATCTTGCGTACTCATTAATCTGAATTTTCCTGGCTGGGGTCAGAGGAGCATTTCTGCCGCGTTAATAAAATGTCACGTACCTGATATAACGCGGCAATACTACGGGCTTCACTCAGGTTTTCATTATTCATAAGCGCATTAATATCATTAATATTACAAATTACCTGCTGTAAAGGTTCCGGCTCATCACCTTCAAGCTGCTCAGGTAATAAATCTTCGGCCAGCACTATATGCGTGATAAACCCCAGGTAACCCGGTGCAATCGTCATTTGTCCAAGCTGGGTGAGCCTGTTTGCGCGATAGCCAATTTCTTCCATACACTCCCGGTTAGCTGCCTGAAGAATATCCTCATCTTTATCAATTTTGCCCTTCGGAAAAACCAGTTCGTAGCGTTCGGTGCCTACCGAGTATTCGCGAATCATAATGACATGCTGCTCATCCAGCAGGGGGATAATTAAAACAGCCCCTGCCCCAGGCGCAATAATGCGTTCATATAAATGTTGCTGGCCATTGCTAAATTTCAGCTCTACCTGTTCAATAGTAAACAAACGACTCTGGCTATGTATTTTGCGACTGATGATTTTAGGTTTATTATGCATGTCCATTATTATTGTACAGAGCCCCCACAAAATTCCCATGGAAAATTTCTATGATTGACTGGTCAAAAATTAACACCGTATTCCTGGATTTAGACGGGACATTACTGGATTTACACTTTGATAACCATTTCTGGTTGCAGTACGTGCCCGAGTGTTATGCGCAGCAGCACCAGCTTAGCCTGGAAGAATCTCATAATCTGCTAAATGAAAAATATAGCTCGGTTTATGGCAGCCTTAACTGGTATAGCGTGGATTACTGGAGCAAAGAGCTGGGGCTGGATATAGCATCGTTAAAGCACAGTATACGAGAAAAAATAACCGTGAGACCCTATGTTGTAGAGTTTCTGGAGGCACTGCATATGCATGGCAAGCGAGTGGTGCTGGTGACTAATGCTCATCCATTGAGTTTTCAGGTTAAATTTAAGCAAACTGATCTGGGGCGCTACTTTCATCGCGTTATTACCTCTCATGAGCTACATCACCCAAAAGAAGATGCTGAGTTCTGGCTAGAGCTGGAGCAGATTGAAACGGTAGATAAAGCCAGCACCCTGTTTATTGACGATAATTTTGGTGTGCTGGACGCAGCAAGGGAATATGGTATCGGGCATCTATTAGCCATTAAGCAACCCGATAGCACGGCGCCCGACAAGGAGCATCAGCATTATCACCTGCTGGATTCATTTAGCGACATCATTCCTTAATAATAAGGCAATGCAAACCACCCAAACGGGTTAAAAACAAGCTAAATCAATAGATTACGGTGCGAATTGGCTTGAAATCTATATTAGCAAACGCTACAATACGCGTTGTTTCTGTTA
Source organism: Gammaproteobacteria bacterium (assembly GCA_003228405.1). GTDB lineage: Bacteria > Pseudomonadota > Gammaproteobacteria > SZUA-229 > SZUA-229 > SZUA-229. The sequence continues at coordinate 6,150 of QIDK01000086.1, forward strand.
TCCAGTAATAAAAAAATCTGCAGAACAGAAACTCACGACACATTCAGTGTTTGTGGCAAATGATTAAAGATAATCAGGGTTCTCCTGATTCGAGGCATTTCCGGCCGTTAAAAGCATGAAATACTGGCTAGACAGAAGTCTTATAAGTGGAAATGCAAAACTAACATAAAAATAGACAGGTTTTATTATGATTTTTAGCCGTATATTAGGTGTGGGTGCACTTTCACTAGCGATTTTATTAACCAGCAACATGGCTATTGCCGCAGACAGAGGTATATTTAAAGGGAAATCACAGTCTCAGCATGAGCTGACAGACTGGGAAAAGAACAAGATGAAGGCTGAATTCAAAAACAGATTCAGTGCCCCGGCCGCAGGTGGCCAGAAGATGGGAAGCAACCCATGGCAGGCCAAACGAGCCAAAAAGCAGTTGCATAACCAGAGAATGCTGCAACTAAGTAATACATGGGGGCATTGCCGTGAGTTTGCCTATAAGCAGCGAGGCCGATGTTATGCTCGGGGTGGTGATGCCTATACCTGTGAGCGCTATTATGATGCACGGGTCGGTCACTGTGATAAAAGTTTCTAGTAAAGTTTATTACTGCTGATGTCCCGCTTTATAAAAAGCCCCGCTTATGCCGGGGCTTTTTATTTGGGTTAGAATATTATCCATGCTGAAAAAAATAAATATTATCGGTTGCGGATATATAGGTAAAAAAACTGCTCGTCTTTTAATAGATAAAAACCTTAGTCCATGCTGTTTTGTGCATAGTGAAGAATCCAGAGATAGCTGTGCATCAATGGGGCTAGAAGCAATTCAGTTTGATCTGGGCAAAAAGAGCCTGCAGCTGGATGAAAAAAATATACATGGTTTTAGAAACAGCACTATTGCCTATTTTGCCCCGCCTCAGCGAGAAGGTGAAACCGATTCGCGGATGAAAAATTTTGTGTCAATACTCGAAACATTGGCAGCAGCCCCCTCAAAAATATTATTAATGAGTACAACCGGTGTTTATGGAGACTGTAAAGGTGAATGGATTGATGAACAGCAAGCAGTGCAACCACAGGTAGACAGAGCACGCAGACGATTAAGTGCAGAAAATCTGCTGAAAAAATATTGCGAAAAGCACTCTACTCAATATCTGGTGTTTAGAGTGTCTGGTATTTATGCAGCAGATAAACTGCCTGTAAAGCGTATTACATCCGCTGAGCCAATTGTTAATGCGCATGATTCAGGTTTTACCAACCGCATACACGCGGATGATTTGTCCGCATTTTGTGTAGAAGCATTAGTCGCCGATGTGGCACCAGGCATCTATAACTGCTGTGATGGCAGGCCATCAACTATGCATGATTACTTTATAAAAGTAGCCGCTGCAATGAAACTGCCGCGACCCAGAGAAATAAGCCTGCAACAGGCACAACAGCAATTGTCAGCAGGAATGTTATCTTATCTGGCAGAGTCAAAACGAATCTCAAATAAAAAACTACTAAGTAATTTTAAAACCCGGTTTAAATACCCGGATTTAAATGCAGGCTTAAAGTCGTGTGATAATGCCTGAAATCAGGCAGGTTAAGAACAGAATGGCCGTGTCGAGAAATTTTTCTCGAATGACACTTACTAATAAATCAGGTGAAATGAATAACTGTTCTTCTATAACAGAGCATAACAATAATCATTATTCATGTAGGAGTTAGCTTTAGCTGACGATGCCCCTGGCAAAGCGAAGCGCGCCGATAAGTTTAATGGCTCGCTGCGCATCGCAGTCATTATCGTCAGCTAAAGCTAACGCCTGCAGGTGCTATTTTTCTATCGCTTCTTAACAGTATCCTTTATATCTGATTCAGTAATACTTAAAACAAAAGCCACTGGATTCCGGCTCAGAAGCATGCGGAATGACAGTTTAAATTTTATTATACATCTGCTATTTCACGAGGCTCCTGTGTTTTATTCCGGGTTGTAGTGTGCGAAGACAGGAATACCGAGTAAGCGCACAGGAGTAATAAATTATGCCGGATGAGAAAACCACTTAAGACCTTCGGCGGAGGCCAGTTTTATATGGCCACGGGAGAGAACGACACAATTGTGCTTCTCAAAATCTTTAAGTATGCGACTGATAACTTCCCGGGTAGTGCCTAATTCAAACGCCAGTTCCTGGTGAGTTATTTTTATAGTGCTGCTCTGCTTGCGTTCGAACAGGCTGCCCAGCATACAGGCTAAACGCATATTTAAATGCATGAATGCGGTGCTCTGAATTATGCAGATAGTTTCACAAAGCCTTTCGGTTAGTGTGCTTAATACATAATCACGAAAAGTTTTTGAGCCGTCCATAAGCTCGTTAAAGCTATCCGCACTAATTGCCAGGGCTTCGATATTAGATTCAGCAATGGCAATGGCATTAAACGATTTATTTTTAAGCAGGCTGTTTAAGCTGAGGATACACAGATCTCCCGCCTCAACACGATACAGGGTGATTTCTCTGCCATCTTCGGCGGTTTGATAAATGCGAATGGTTCCCTTAAGAATTAACATAAAGTTATTGCAGGTGGTGGTGCCGCTGAATAGAATTGTGCCGGGGAGCGCATTAAGAGCTTTAGCCTGATAAATTGTGTTTTGCCAGATGCTTTCCCTGATATCCGTTAGCTCAGGGTAAGCCATTTTCAGTTTATGAAAACGGCTTATTTCGTCAATCGCTGAAAGCGGCGTGTGTGTATTGAAAAATTGCATGCATTCACCTGAAATGAATATTTTTTAGTGCATACCTGCATGATGCGACAGGTTAACTTATGGTTTATCTCCGATCTTGTGTATACAAACCAGAATAACAAACTCTGTCATCCCCGAATGTTTTTATCGGGGATCCAGCGTCTTTAAGTAATTTGAAGCCACTGGATCCCAGCTAGAAACATGCTGGGATGACGAAGTTTCAGTTAGTTTTTTTGCGCCTTAACAGGGCGACACCAAAACCACATTCTTAGAAGGTGGATATTTACCTGCAAAACAGGGTTCAACTATTAGTGGCTAACTTTATTTTCAGGTTGATATAAACATATCAATACGTTAGATAAAGCTATCATTCGTTTTCTATACACAACACCGGAGAAGAGCCTGCCTTATTACTGATTTGTTTAGCAGCCTGTCCGCCATTCTCTGATTAAGCTGTGATTGTAGAAAGCCTGGGGATGATAAGTATGTGATAAATGTTACATTTCCTGTATTATTAGCGCGAAAATGGGCTGGCGGGTTATGATTTGCGTATAAACTCATCAATAATTCCGCAATATAAGCTGCATTTAACAGGGTTTCAGGTGGCAGACAATCACGGGATTTTCAGCCTGTCATGAACTTTCTACAGACGATACTGTCTTTAGATTACGCTTAAAATTAAAAGATAGAATGAATCACTTCACAAACAGACATTATTTAATCAAACGCTATGCCAGATTACTACTGGTGATGTTTGTGGTGTCTGCTATGAATATGTCTGTGCAGCTGCCGTCTCATGCTGCTATGCAGCAGATGATGGCCTCCGCTCAGACGGGCTCGTACCAGATGCCCGGTATGGCACAGAAAAGCCTGCGGGACTGTGAATGTCTACCGGCCATGTGTGAGGTCGTTGCTTCATTAAGTGATCAGAACATTGAAAGCCTGTTTTCGATCAGTTTTAACCATTTACTCGGCTTTCAGCCAACTTATTCCAGTCATATCGAAGACGTGCATCACCGGCCCTCGGTTATTCTATTGAACCACCATGAAAGGCAATATCGGCAGTTTGCACTGCCACCTCTAAGTCTTAGCACCATTCTTCATATATAAACTCTTATTGTTTGTCCAATTCTATTGTGACAAAATCGCGCATTGCTGCGCACTTTTTTAACTGCCAAGGAATAATGGTATGAGAGTTTTAACATTAATAATGTTATCAGTGGCATTTTTCACTGCCTCCGATGCATTGCTCGCTTCCCCCGAGAATACAACATTAGAACCCAATACGCTGGATCTGGCCGCTCCGCAAATTACCGAGTCGGGCCTCAGTCTGCAGCAGGCAGAACAGATTGCCCTGCAAAGAGACAGCGTAAGTAAAAGCTTTAAGCAGAAAGAACAGGCCTTTACTGAGCAGGCCATAGCCACCGATACCTGGCAGGACCCGCGAATTAAGCTGGGTGCTCAGGCCGTGCCTGTGGATTCATTCGATCTTGAGCAGGAACCGATGACCCAGCTCATAGTGGGCTATCAGCAAATGCTGCCCCGGGGTGACAGTTTAACCCATGCATCAGAATCAATGATGGCCATGGCACGAACTCAAACGGCCCTCTCACAGCAACGTGATCGACAGGTTTTGATGAAGGTGCGCCAGGCCTGGCTGGATGTGGTGTTACAGAAAAAAAGTCTTGATATTATTCAGGTCAATCGGGTGCTGTTTGAACAGATGCTCGATATATCCGAGTCTTTCTATGCCACAGGTCGTCAGCAACAACAGGATGTAGTGCAGGCAGAGCTGGAAATTTCTCTGGTAGATGATCGTCTGGAACGGGCTCGTTCTGAACTGGTGGTTGCCGAGGCCCGCCTGGCAAAATGGGTGGGCGCAGAGAGTATGCTTTTTGGTGTGGCGGTTGAGCAGGCAAATCTGCAATTACCCGGTCTGCCCGAGCTGGCGGAGCTGGAAAGCAGAATAGAAAAAAATCCTGAATTGATCGTCATGCGAGAACAGGTCATCAGCCGCCAGAAAAAACTGGATCTGGCAGATGATCAGTACAGCCCGCAATGGGGCTTTGATATTAATTACGGTTCACGTTCGGGTAATAACCCTGATGGAAGCACACGTTCAGATTTCCTCACCGCTATGGTCACCTTCGACCTGCCTGTCTTTACTGAAAACAAACAGGATAGAAATGTCTCAGCCGAAAAGCAACGTCTGCAGGCCACACGTTATCAGCAGCTGGATGTAAAGCGGGTGTTATTAAAGCGCTTACAGGCAGTACTGGGTCGCTTGCAAAAACTTAAAGACCGCCACAATTTGTATAAAAACAAGGTGCTGCCGCAGGCAAAGCAGAATGCGGACGTTTCTTTAAGCGGCTATCAAAGTGGGGTGGTCTCTTTCTTTACTCTGACCCGCGCCCAGGTAACTGAGCTCAATGCCCTTTTAGCAGATTTGCGAATTAATATAGCCTACAACAAGGTCTTTGCAGAATTACAATATTTGATTGGAGAAAAATCATGAACTCGACCGGCAAAATAATAACTTTAATTGTCGCTATCGCCATTTCTTTAGGAATTGGCTGGTATGCCGGTCAGTCTTCAGCACCGGAAACTCAGGAAAGCGCAGTAGAACATAGCGTTAAACATCAGGATTCAAAATTTCAGTGCCCGATGCATCCAAATATTGTTAAGGACAAAGAAGGCACATGCCCTATTTGTGGCATGACACTGATTCCGGTAGAGCAGGAAAAGCCTGCAGCTAAGAAAGAAAAGAAAATTGTATACTGGGTCGCGCCGATGGATCCGAACTATCGCCGAGACAAGCCCGGCAAGTCGCCTATGGGCATGGATCTAACGCCGGTGTATAGCGATGGTGATGATGATTCAGGTGATGAAGATGGCCCGACGGTTAAAATATCCGCAGCGGTAGAAAACAATCTGGGTGTGCGCACCGCTCCGGTATCAACCAGCAAACTGTGGCGCAAAATAGATACCGTGGGTTATGTGGCTTTAGACGAATCTAAAGTCAGCCACATACATCTGAGAGTCGATGGCTGGATCGAAAAACTGGCCGTAGACACCGAAGGAGACCGGGTTAAAAAAGGTCAGCGTCTGTTTAATTTATATTCACCTCAGTTAGTCAATGCAATGGAAGAATATGTACAGGCGTTCAGGTCAAAAAATCAGCGATTAATCAGGGCTTCCAGAGAAAAGCTGATTTCATTAGGTGTCAGTGAAAGACAGATTAATGAGCTTAAAAAAAGCCGTAAGGTATCGCAGACCATCAGTGTTTATGCGCCGCAGGATGGCATTGTTTCCATGCTGATGGTGCGTGAAGGCATGTATGTTAAACCGATGAATGAAGTGATGACACTGGCTGATTTATCCAGTGTATGGGTGCTGGCAGAAGTATTTGAAAGCCAGAGTGAGTGGGTCGAACTCGGTCAGTCTGCTGATGTACAACTGTCCTATATCCCGGGCCGCACCTGGGAAGGTGAAGTTGAGTATGTTTACCCAAGTCTGGATGCGAAAAACCGCACATTAAAAGTACGCTTACGCTTTAAGAATCCCGGTGAAACCTTAAAGCCGAACATGTATGCGAATGTGGCTATTTACGGCGGTGCAAAAGATAATGTCTTAAGTGTGCCCCGTGAAGCACTGATTCGATCCGGCGGCAACGAGCGTTTAATTATTGCCAAAGGCAATGGCCGCTATGCACAGCGTATTGTTGTTGCGGGTATGGAATCGGGTGATTTAGTTGAAATTAAATCGGGTATTAGTGAGGGTGAAATAGTCGTCACTTCGTCGCAGTTTTTAATTGATTCTGAAGCCAGCATGAAAGCCAGTATTGCCCGCATGACCGATCCGAAAGTCGGCGAAACTGAGTCTAAGGATGATATGTCCGGTATGGATATGCCAGCAAAAGGCAAAGGTGTTATCACGGCTTTGATGATAGATCACGGCATGATCACCCTGCAGCATGAAGCGATTGATTCGCTAGGCTGGCCTGATATGACCATGGACTTTATTACAAAAGAAGGCGTCTCATTGCAGGGGCTGGTGGTGGGTGATGAGGTTGAATTTGAACTGCTGAAATCGGCTGATAAATATCTTATCAGTGCCATTAGTAAGCAGGGAGAATAAGAATGATCACCTCTATTATTCTCTGGTCAATCCAGAACCGTTTTATGGTGCTGGTGGTAACCATCATTATCACTGCCTGGGGCATTTACGCGGTTAAAAATACGCCGCTGGATGCACTGCCAGATTTATCTGATGTGCAGGTGATTATTAAAACACCTTATCCCGGTCAGGCACCCCGCGTGGTGGAAGATCAGGTGACCTATCCCCTGACCACGGCGATGCTGTCTGTGCCCAAAGCGATCAATGTGCGGGGTTATTCATTCTTTGGTGACTCCTATGTTTATATTATATTCGAAGATGGCACCGACCCCTACTGGGCACGTTCCAGGGTGCTTGAATATTTAAGCCAGGTGGCGGGCAATTTACCAGCCAGTGCCAAGCCCACATTGGGGCCGGATGCAACAGGCGTTGGCTGGGTATATGAATATGCACTGGTGGATCGCACCGGTAAAACTGACCTGGCCCAGTTGCGCTCATTGCAGGACTGGTTTCTGAAATATGAGTTACAGACAGTTTCCGGTGTTTCCGAAGTAGTTACCCTGGGCGGCATGGTTAAACAATATCAGGTGGTGCTTGATCCGAACAAATTACGTGCCTATAACATGCCAATTTCAAAAATTAAAATGGCCATTAAGCGCGCCAACCAGGAAACCGGTGGTTCGGTTATAGAAATGGGTGAAGCCGAGTATATGGTACGTGCGACAGGTTATATCGATAGCCTGCAGGATTTGCGTGATATTCCTCTCGGTGTTAATAAAAATGGCTCCCCCATTCTTCTTAAAGATCTTGCAGAAGTGAGACTGGGCCCACAAATGCGCCGCGGAATCGCCGAGCTGAATGGTGAAGGCGAAGTGGTGGGTGGTATAGCGGTGATGCGTTTTGGTGAAAATGCATTAAAGACCATTGCCGGTGTAAAAGCCAAACTGGAAGAACTGAAACCCGGTTTACCCGAGGGTGTTGAAATTGTTGAAACCTATAATAGATCACATTTAATCAATCGTGCGGTCGACACCTTAAGTACAAAGCTGATCGAAGAGTTTATTGTTGTGGCACTAGTTTGTGCTGCATTTCTATTTCATATGCGCTCTGCATTAGTGGCCATTTTATCTTTACCCGTGGGTATACTGGGTGCCTTTATCATTATGTATTACCAGGGAATGAATGCGAATATCATGTCGCTGGGAGGTATAGCCATAGCCATTGGTGCCATGGTAGATGCCGCCATTGTTATGATAGAAAACATGCACAAACATATAGAGCATGAAGGCATGACCGATGAAAATCGATGGCAACTGGTCGCCAAATCCGCATCTGAAGTTGGCCCGCCTTTATTTTTCTCGTTAATTATTATTACCCTGAGCTTTATGCCGGTGTTCACACTGGAAGCACAGGAAGGTAAATTGTTTGCACCATTAGCCTATACAAAAACATTTGCAATGGCGGTTGCTGCGGGTCTATCGATTACATTAGTGCCGGTATTAATGGGCTACTTTATTCGAGGCCATATTACACCGGAAGAGAAAAACCCGATTAACCGGGTGTTAATGAAGGGATATAAACCTTTTATAGATATGGTTCTACATTCACCAAAAGCCGTACTTGGTTTTTCACTGGTGCTGGTCATTGTCGGCATGTGGCCGGTAACTCAGCTGGGTTCGGAATTTATGCCAGACCTGGATGAAGGCGACTTAATGTATATGCCAACCGCTTTCCCGGGTATTTCTATTGGTAAGGCAAAGGAACTTTTGCAGCAAACCGATAAGCTAATAAAAACAGTGCCTGAAGTGAAATCGGTATTCGGTAAAATTGGTCGTGCAGATACCGCCACAGACCCGGCCCCCCTCACCATGATTGAGACCACGGTGCAGCTCAAGCCCCATGATCAGTGGCGTGAAGGTATGACCACTGAAAAGTTGAAAAAGGAATTATCCGAGTTGATTAATTTTCCAGGCCTCACTAATGCCTGGGTTATGCCCATAAAAACGCGAATAGATATGCTGGCGACGGGGATTAAAACTCCGGTGGGCATTAAGGTCGCGGGAGCTGATCTGAGTGTAATAGAGGAAATCGGCAAGCAGATAGAAAAAGCAGTGTTAACAGTGCCGGGCACTGCATCTGCTTATTCGGAGCGGGTTGCCGGTGGTCGTTATGTTACGATCGATGTTGATCGTCTGGCCTCTGCGCGCTTTGGCTTAAATATCGCCGATGTGCATGATGTGGTGAGCACCGCATTAGGGGGTATGCAGGTATCTCAGTCGGTAGAGGGGCTGGAACGCTACCCGATTAATGTGCGCTATCCACGAGATATCCGTGACTCCATTGATAAGCTGCGTTACCTGCCGGTGGTTACGCCCTCCGGCGCGCGCATTACTCTGGGTGAAGTGGCGAGCATTGAGGTTGAAGATGGGCCTGCGGTTATTAAAAGTGAGAACGCCCGCCCCAATGGCTGGACCTTTGTTGATATCGAAGGCCGTGACTTAGGCTCGTATGTTGCAGAAGCACAGCGAGTGGTTGCCGCACAGGTAGAGCTGCCACCGGGTTATTCTATTGCCTGGTCGGGTCAGTATGAATATATGGTGCGCGCAAAAGAGCGTTTGTCGGCAGTAGTGCCGGTAACCCTGGGCATTATCATACTGCTGTTGTATATAAACTTCCGCAAATTATCCGAAGTGGCGTTAATAATGGGCACCTTGCCAATGTCATTAATTGGAGGCTTCTGGCTGCTGTATTTACTCGATTACAATATGTCAGTCGCCGTGGGTGTTGGCTTTATTGCGCTAGCCGGGGTGTCGGTAGAAATCGGTGTTATTATGCTGGTGTATTTAAATCAGGCATTGCAGTCGCATATTGAAAAAGCCCAGCATGAAAAACGCAATGTGACGCTGGATGAATTACGCATCGCGGTTGAAGAAGGCGCGCTACTTCGTGTACGCCCAATCATGATGACCGTGGCAACCATTATTGCCGGTTTATTACCCATTATGTTAGGTTCAGGAACCGGCTCAGAAGTGATGCGTCGCATTGCCGCACCGATGGTCGGGGGCATGGTGAGCGCAACCATTCTTACCCTGGTAGTATTGCCTTCAGTGTTTTTCCTGATGAAGCAAAAATCTATGATTATTGATAAATCTTAACCAGCATACGGGTCATTGGTGGTGTGTTTAAAAACCAGTGACCCGAATTTAAAAGGATAAATATGTCACAGCAATATTACTTTAAAGTGAATGGAATGAAGTGTGGCTGCTGTGTATCGACGCTTGAAAAAGCCATAAAACAACTACCCGGCGTAGAGTCTGTAGAAGTAGATTTAGATACAGCAATGGCAGTGGTAAAAGGGACGCCAAGTGTAGAATCTATTCGTAATGCAATTGATGCTGCCGGTTTTAATGCGATTTTAATTCCCGATAAATAACTGAGTTTACTATTTGTAGTGTAAGTCAGTTCAGGGTTTTACAAATGACGCAGTTTAAAATGAAGTGCATGCGCCTGACTAATGACGGATTTCAAAAAAAGTTCTTTTGTTAACAATTCGTAAATTACTAATGAAATATCACTGCTGAGCCGTTAACTTAAAAAAACATCGTCATACCTGCGCAGGCAGGTATCCAGTGTCTATAAGCTTATCAAAGCCGCTAGATTCCTGCCTGCGCAG
>QIDK01000279.1 GCA_003228405.1 Gammaproteobacteria bacterium
AAATCTTGCTAATAGCGGGCTATTAGCTGCAATCTTCGCCTTGTATCTGAAATTTTTTGACAACAATCTCATCAACCAGACTTAATCAGAGATTCCATATTACTTTCCAGATGCATATTCAATCACGCCATTTAGAAAATGGATAACTGGATTATTTTCCCCTTACTATTCTACATTTTCTGGAAGTAATTGTCAGGAATGGTTCTGAGTAAATTTTTTATAGATTTCTGCAACAGATAAAATAGAATCTATGCTTTCAACACTTTTTCCTGCCTGCCAGAAATCAGCCTCTCCAGTTTTATCAAGCAATGAATGTTTTAATGACCTGAGAGATTTTAATGCCAGTATAGTTCGCATCATATATTTAAGTTTTGAGTGATTCAGCATCCACTTTTCAAAAAGATTTGTTTTTAACCCCTTTTTTCTGATATAGGCTGTATTGATTACTGATACGGGCACACCTGTGAGTCTCTCGCTTAGCACGATATCCGTTTCATGTGAATTAATAATGGCCTGTTTATAAGACAAACTGGCACTGCATTCTTCTGATGCAATAAAGCGCGTTCCCATCTGCACTGCCTGATAGCCTTTATTCAGGGCCTGCTGATAAGCACTGGCGTCACTAATTCCGCCTGCACATACCACAGGCAATTTAAAGGGCTCCAGCTGTTCTAGCAGCTGGTCATAGAAATACGTACCTGTATGCCCTCCGGCTCTGCTATTCACCGCTATTAATCCATCAACCCCCACATCCACCGCTTTCTGCGCCCATTTAGCTTCAGTTACATCATGGTATACATAAGCCCCGGCTTTATGTGCAGCTTCTACCACCCAGTCAGGCTTACCGAGTGAGGTAATAAAGAATTTAATGCCACTTTGTAATGCTGTTTCTAACCAGTATTCCATGCGTTGATGATATTTTTTAGAACCTTTTTCAATTAGCAAATTCATACCAACAGGCTGCCTGGTTAGTGATTTTATATAATCAAGTCCCGCAGAAAATTCATAACCATGGACATAGGTTAATGATATAGGCTGAATGATGCCTATTCCTCCCGCGTTTGAAGCGGCTGCTACTAATTCAGGGTTACTGCAGGGATACATTGGCCCACAGATGATGGGGTGTCTGACTCCGCTCTGTTTTAAAAATAAGTTTTCAGCTGACATAGAACTCATAATCCTGATTTAATCATGATGCTATTACTGTTCAAAGGTTTCAGGTACAGGGCTATCCTCTGCGAGTTAGTTTGATGTATAAGCAAGCTTCCAGATAACGGTTATAGTTGCAACAATATCATTTTCAGTATCTGTAATATTAGCAACTACCGTATGTTGCAGTTCCTGTTCAAACTCTGGTAACCGGGTAGTACATTCTGCACTCAGGGTTCCCCTGGCTTTTTTAAGAAACTCAATCTTGATTTCAACTGGAATACCGCGCATATTTTCGGTGAATAGTGAAATTAATGCCAGACCACTGGTAAATTCACCCAGGTTTGTTAAAGCAATCGCATGAATTGAGTTTAGATGATTACGTATGCCCCGGCGATCTTTTAGCTCCAGTTGGGCATAGCCTTTTTGTAAAACCTTTATGTCAGCCTTTAAGGCGCCTGTATACGGATTAACTATACGAATTATACGGTTAAATAACCAGTGACCCAATGGTCTGGTTTCCAGTATCCGCCAGTATCGATATAGATCAGTAATTTGCATAGTATCTGGTGGCTTTAGTTACCTGAGAATATCAACTGATATAATACATTGATATAATACAGATTCATTATAAACCATCACTGCTGTACCCACGAAAAATAATAACTAAGTATGCACAGTTTTTTTGTGTTACAAGGAGCAGCGGTGATAAATTATAGTAACGACTAACAGGGTTAAATAGTACCCTTTTCACGTATTTCGGTTAATATGGCTACATTTGATACAGAGCTTGCTCATAAAGATATACTAAAACTGGCCTCATACCGCATGCCTTTCGGAAAGCATGCAGGGCAACTGCTAATTGATTTACCAGAACCCTATGTAGTCTGGTTTCACCAGAAAGGTTTTCCTGACGGTGAACTGGGGCGTATGCTCGGCATTACCTACGAAATAAAAACCAACGGGCTGGAACACCTGTTTAAACCCCTGATAAATAAGCCCGGATAAAATGCTGCAAGCCATCGCCTATAAGCCACCACCCCATACTCGGCTGGATATTTTATACCAGGATGAGCAGCTGATCATTCTCAATAAGCCGAGTGGGCTACTCTCCGTACCCGGCCGGGGTGATGAAAAGCAGGATTGCATGCTATCACGGTTACAGATGGAACATCCCCAGGCATTAGTAATACACCGGCTGGATATGCCAACCTCCGGCATTATTATGTTTGCATTAAACCGGGAGATGCAACGCCAGATGAGCATCTTATTTGAAAAAAAACAGATCAAAAAACAATATATTGCAAAAGTTTTCGGGGCCTTACAACAAAGCAAAGGCATTATTGAGGAACCACTAATAACCGACTGGATTAATCGACCAAAACAGAAAATTGATTATAAAATCGGTAAGCCCTCAACCACTCACTATACTTTAATTTCTATTGATCAGGCAGAAAATAGCCTGGTAAAGCTGGAACCTGTTACAGGCAGAAGTCATCAGCTGCGTGTTCACATGTTATCACTGGGTCACCCGGTTATAGGTGATCAGTTATATGCGCCAGATCAATCAACAGATACCAGCCATCGATTATTATTGCATGCTGAAAAAATAAGTTTTATACACCCTGTAAATAAACTAACAATAGATATCAGTTGTACTGCAGATTTCACCTGAATACACATAATGCAAAGTCCATTTAATTATGACCCTTAAAGACCAGTGGAGTACGTCTGTATTTGATAGCTCTCCAGTATTTAAAGAGCTGTATTCACTAACTCAGCATTTTAATGAATTTGAAAACTGGCCTACGCTTGACGAATATGCAGACTTATTTAAAAAATATAATGTAGATATAACACCTGTCGCACAGTCTAACACCTTTGCCAGCTTCGAAGATCAGTATGAACCCCGCGTATTTCTAAAAAAAGAGCTGCAAACCAGAACCCACAACTGGCATGATTTTTTTAATGCCTTAATCTGGTTAAAATTCCCAAAAACAAAGCTCACCTTAAATAAACTACATTATTTACAGGCCAGCAAAAGACCCAAAGGAACTAATCGATCAAAAATTGAAAATAGAATTACTCTATTTGATGAGTGTGGCGCAATAATTATTAGTAATAAGCCCTACCTGCTAGAGCTGGTTAGACACCATCAATGGCATCAGCTATTTATTGAACAGAAAAAACAGTTTGCTGAAAATTTTCGCTGCATCATATTTGGCCATGCCATTTTTGAAAAAGCACTAAACCCCTATATCGGCATAACCTGTCAGTGCTTAATATTGCACGATAATGAGCTGCTTGAGGCAATAAAACACGGTAATACGGGGCCTTTAGACCTACAGCTAGCCGATCTCTGGAAGAATAAGATATCGCTGGATCCCGTCAAATTCAATCCTCTGCCACTGCTCGGCATTCCCGGATACTGGCCAGACCAGGATCATGCATTTTACGACAATGCCCTGTATTTTAGATAATTACAATGTTTTCAATAAGTTAGAATAGGCACTGTTTAAGGACTCCCCGCAAAAAGACCTCTCATCGGAAATTTCATCCTTATTATAGCTTTTTAGAGGTTTTTCATTGTTTTTTTGTATTTATGTCTTATTATTACTATTAGCTGTATAACCAAATTTTGTGAACCTGTTCACATTATTAACCCATTTGAGGGATTAATATACTCAATAAATGGTTATGCAGTATCAAGTAAATGCAATCCATCAAATGTTAAAAGCACCTGCAGGGTAGCCTGCATAAAAGAACGTGCACTAACAACATCTATAGCCACGCTGGCCATGATGGATTAGCTTATCCTCATAAATAATGTTTAAGTGCACTGAAGTAGTTAACTAATCGGGAACACTACTCCCAGCAGGATGTGCACATGAGCACCTTTGACAATACAGTTAAGACATTTTCGGCTAATCTGAAAGACAATGAATATGTCTCCAGAGTAATCAACGACTATGTGAAAAACGCATCTGCTGATGGTTCCGCAGCTCTTCGTAACTCAGCTGCAGGCAAAAATTTCTTCAACCGTGATGATGTATTAAAAGCATTAACCAATATCCAGCTTGTTTATAAATCAAAATATATTCCGGGCCAGCAGGTCAATATTAACACCGAAGCATTCAAAACATCTCTGTTAAACAGCATAGCCAAAATGAACAATGTGTCTGTGCCTAAATCTATTAATCAAATTGATGGCAGAACCATTGATTTCGTTGAAATGATATTTGGTGCATTTCTGCGTGATAATAATATTTCTGATGTCATCAAAGGCCTGCTACTCAAATTACAGATACCGGTTATTAAAACATCTCTTATTAACCATGATTTTTTCTATAACAGTAAACACCCTGCAAGAACATTACTTGATACCATAGCCCACCTTGGCATAGGTATAGAAGAAGAAAAGAATACAGTTTATCAAACTATCGATTTAATTCTCGATCAACTGCTACGTAGCTTTGATAAAAATATCGTTAGCTTCCGTACTGCTTTATCTTCATTACAGCGCTTAAAAACTATAGAGCATAAAAAGCTTAAGCAAAATGAAGATGTGACTCGCGGCCAGATTATAAAAGAGCATGCAAGACAGCTTGTTTTATCTGAGTTGCAATATCACACCATGAATATAAAACTGCCTAAGCCAGTTCAACCACTGCTTTTAAACCACTGGTCTACTTATATGTTTACCAGTTATTTAAAATTTGGAAAAAGCAGTTATGAATGGCAGGAATCAATTGATATTCTTAAAATAATAACTAAATCACTCAGCCCTGTTGATAATCTCGCCGAATGGACATCACTAAAAAATAATTATCAGGAAATAATAAACACGGTTAATGAGAAGGTTTCAGGCACCAGACAAAACAAGGAAAAATTATATCTTGCGACTGATAATCTCAGAAAACATTATGAAAGCACCATTAATAAATCAAAGTTTTTTGAGAAAAAAGCATTAGCAGAAGAAGATGATGCCCCTTTAAAAGATTCAATCTACGCCGATAAAAGCGGTGATGAACTTAGTCCGGTAGAAAAACAGGAACAATCTGCAAAAAGCATTATCGCAAAGCTTCCTGAATATGTTAAACCTGGAGTCTGGTTTAAAATTTATACCAGTGAGGACACGCCTCCCCGTCGGCTTAAATTATCAATAATAACGCCTGAAAATGCTCTTCTGGTTTTTGTAGATAGAAAGGGCACTATGATTATTGAAAAAAATGCCAATGCATTTAGTAGTGAAATATTAAAAGGTCAATCGCATATTCTAGAAGATCATTCAGTATTTGATCATGCATTAAGCCAGGTTATTTCACATATAGTTAAAAGTAACAGATAAATACTACTATAAAAGATAAGCATCAGCGTTATTAAGCACCCAGACGGGTGCTTTTTTATGCACAGATGACGTTAAAATCTGCCTGCCCAATAACTCCACCCCGTTGTTAGCAGCCACTCAGTATTCTAGTATTTTTTTATGTTATGCTTGGCAATGGCCAGGGTACCTCTGATCAAAACGCGCCTAAACTTAAGCTCATGATCTAATTTGTAAGTCTGAATGAGATACACTCAAAAAGCGAAAGGTATAAAACTAAAATGATCCGCACTGCATCCAGTATGCTGATTTTTATGCTTATGATATCAGGCTGTGCATCCCTTCCTGATAACTCAAACCGAAGCGCATCTTTTGTTATCACAGACACGTACAAAACTGAATTGGCTAAAGGCCTGCAGAAATCCCGCAACCAGGGTATAAAACAGGATGGCTTTGTTTTGCTCTACAACGGACTAGATGCTTTTGTCGCCAGAGTTGCATTAGCCGAGCTCGCAGAAAAGAGTCTGGATGTTCAGTATTACCTTTATCACCATGACCTGGTTGGCGGTCTGTTTACCGCCGTCCTGTTAAGAGCGGCAGACCGTGGCGTGCGCATCAGAATTCTGCTGGATGATATGGACATGGATGGCAGGGATAGCGCTATTCTTGCTATTGATAAGCACCCGAATATTGAAATTCGGATTTTCAATCCCTTTGATCGAAGCATCGGCAGAATACCACAATTCATAACTGGCCTGGGTACGGTTACACGGCGTATGCATAATAAATCATTCACCGCAGATAATGTGGCAACCATTCTCGGTGGCCGCAATATAGGCAATGCATATTTTGATGCTAATCCCACATTGAAATTTGTCGATCTCGATGTGCTTGCCATAGGCGACGTGGTCAAAGAGGTTTCCAGTTCATTCGATCTTTACTGGAACAGTGATATGGCATACCCGGCAACAACACTGATGGATGAGCCCATAACAGAGGAAGAAGCTCATGCTTTTAGAAATAAAATATATGATTTTTTCGATAAACAATGGGAATCTGACTATGTAGAAGCACTGAGAACATCCGGCCTGGCAAAAAATATTCGTGAAGGCAAAGTTGTGTACACCTATGCTAAGGCAGTAATCGTGGTCGACCCCCCAGACAAGATCAACAGTTCCCGTGATGACAATGAATTACACCTGGTTTCACAGTTGGAACCCTATTTTGAAAACATAAAAAATGAACTGATCATCGTGTCACCGTATTTTATCCCTGGAGATGAAGGTGTAGATTTTTTCAAAACACTCATCGACAAAGGCGTTAAAGTGCACATACTGACAAACTCCCTGTCATCAAATGATGTCAGCATCGTACATGCTGGCTATTCAAACTACCGAAATGCATTATTAAGAAGTGGGGTAGAACTGTATGAAATGAATAAAAAGATGTCACCTAAACAGCGCAAAGAAAAAAAAGGCATAGGTGGTTCATCCAGAGCCAGCCTGCATGCAAAAGTCTTTATTCTGGATCGTGAAAAAGTATTTATCGGTTCATTGAATCTGGATCCCAGGTCATTTTATGAAAATACAGAAATAGGTCTGGTCATCGACTCCCCCGAAGTAGCTGGTACTATGGCTGATTTAATTACTAAAGCTGATAAAAATTACACATTCCGGCTGGATCTACAGATGGATGAAGATGGATACGAACAGATACTCTGGCATGGTTATGAAAATGGAGAGCCCATTACTTTTGATGTTGACCCTTACACCAGCTTCTGGCAGCTTCTGGGAGTAAGCATTATGAGTCTACTACCGATAGAGTCACAACTATAAAATAATCAGTGCCTCTATGGAAAAGCCCTGTAACTACTGAAATGACAACAAAGTAAATCATAAATCGATGCAACGAATTACATTAATCCGTAAATATTTATTCAGGGCAGCAGGTATTACTGTTGGGATACTTCTCATCCTTGTAATTGCCTCATGGATCTGGTTTACAACCCTTGATTTACAGTCACAGCGCAACAATATTGAGAAACTGGCCAGTCAGGCATTAGCGAGAAAGGTGCAGATTGATGGCCCAATACATCTTAGTGCTTCATTGTTTCCCAGAATCTCTATTGCGAATGTGCGTATTGCAAATCCGCCATGGGCTACACACCCCGAACTGCTGGTAGTCGATGAACTTGAGCTTGAAATCAACCTGCTGGCCTTACTGAGAAGTAAGCTGGTAATTAATGATATCAAGTTGAATGGCGCTACCCTGCACCTGCAAATTGATGCGGAAAATGGTTCAACCTGGGATCTACAAGCCGCTGCTAAAAACAGTGCATCATTCCAGCTGATACCTGAGATTATTGCACTAAATACCAGAAATATTCTGATCATATTTTACCCGACAGACCGACCTCCCATTGAAATTCATATTGATGAGTTACAGGCCTCATTAAAACAGAACACACCGATGAAAATTCGTGTAATTTCTAACATTAACGACCTGCCACTGAATATAGAATTACAAGGTGGCTCACTGGCACAGTTATTCAATTCTGACACTCGCTGGCCGATGACAGGTTCACTGGATACAGATACCAGAAAAATTGATTTTGAAGGATATATCACTGACCTGTTTTCATTAAAAGAGGTGGAGCTAAAACTTTCTTCGGATAAACAGATACCACGCACATCCATTTTATTTGGACAAAATTTTGAACCCCTGGTAGATCACTATCAGGCCGGACTAAATATTAATAAAGCTGGCGATGCCTATAGCATAAAACTCTATGGTGAGTTTTATGGTTTTGACCTGTCACGTTTATACCAGCCGAAACTGCGCCCGCAAAAACCTTCAGTTAAATTTCAGGATTTTAAAATTAATGCTCAGGGCTCAGGTGAAACATTATCTGAAATACTTAAAAGCATTCAGGCAGAAATATCTGCTTCAAATATTAAATATCAACATCCTGTAAATAGATCTGATAAAAAATATTTTCATGCAGAAATCAAAACTTTAAATATTAAGTCCACAGAAAAATCTAACTTTACTGTGGTGCTGCATGGCTCGTCCAATCACGTACCTTATAAAGTGCATGGCAGTTTTGGAGGTATATTAATTGCATTGTGGACAGGTAAACCGGCACCGCTGAATATAAGTATTCTTTCTAGCGGATTAAAAGCTCAGCTCAAGGGTAAAATTAGCCATGATCATAAGCAACTCACGGTTTCTGCTAAGGCATCAGTACAAGCTGAAAATTTAAGATTTTTAGCTAAACCATTTGCACTGAAATGGCCTGAAGTTGCTGCATTAAACGCCTCAGGTCAAATTAAAATCATCGGTCATTCATTGTTGTTAACCGATATTAAGGGTCAACTGGGTTCACAGAAAGTTAATGGTGAAGCATCATTAAGCTATAACAACGAATTCATGCTTTCGATAAAAGCAAATGCTAAGCATTTTGATATTCACCAGCTATTACCTGAAAATAAGATTCCTGAAAAACTTAAGCTTAGCCTGAATGGATTAAATATAAACATTCAGGGTAAAAGCACAAACTTTTTTCAAAGCCTGTTAGCAGGTTCCTGGGATATTAGCGCTAAAGGTGGGCAAATCGGCTGGCGTTCCAGTCCACTTTCCAGTGGCACCGCCGCAGACTATATTTTCTCACTCAACAATATCCAGTTAGAAATGCACGAGCAAAAGCCAATAAGCCTAACAGCAAAGAGTTTATATAATAATCTTGCACTTAATGTGGACGCTCAACTCGGTAGTATTAATCAATTGCTGGATACCACTCAGCCTTACCCCTTGAGTTTGCATTTAAACGCTAAAGATCTATCTGCCTCGTTTCAGGGAGCATTGCAGAAACCCCTTACAGACTTAATACTAGCAGGTGATCTGACTATGAAAAGTCAGGCAGCCACACTCGGTCAACTTATCAATATCCCGATTAAACGTAAACAAAGCGTTAATGCACAGGGACATATTACGATAACTCGGGATGATTTAAAATTAAGCAGAATTACAGCAATTACCGATGGTATTGAGATAAATGGTGAATTGAACTATCAAACGGGCAGCTCTCCCAATCTAGAGATTAAATCCTCTGATAGCAGCATTGATTTAGCGCACTATATGAATAAGAAGGCCAAACTAAAAAAACAGTCTTCTAAAAAGACAAAGCCTCACAAGCGCATCATTCCTGATATTGCGTTTGATTTTAGTCACTACAACTCACTTGATGCCGCTATCAATATTAAGGAACTGAGCATTGAATACAATGCTACACCGGTTATTATGCTCAGTGGCCAGTTTACTGCCGCTAAGGGTATATTTGTGCTGGATTCGATTGAAACCCGATCAGCGACTAACGACTCAACCAGCCTGAGCAGAATTGAACTGAATAACTCGTTGCCAGTACCCCGATTCAAATATGAACTTCAGGCAAACGATATAAATTACGGCGAAATTCTAAGACAACTGAAAATAACCGATGAACTCAACGGCTCTCTGGATATAAATATAAATGTTACAGGGCAGGGTAAAAATTTACATAAGTTAATTGGCTCAACCAATGGTGAACTTCAGGTTATTGCAGCTAAGGGTTCAGTACCGAAATGGCTGCTGGAAATCTGGGGTGCTGGGCTGTTGCGTATTCTCGTGCCGACTACCTGGATGGAAGAAGCTGTCACCGATCTGAATTGTGCGGTGGGGAAATTTAATTTAGAAAATGGCACAATGACAAGCCAGACACTACTGGCAGATACCAGGCGAGTAACCGTTGCAGGTGAAGTCATGCTCAACTGGCAAACAGAAGAAATCGAAGGCATCTTCGAATCTCAACCGAAAGATGTTACTTTAATGCGTATTGGCACACCATTAAAACTCAGTGGCACACTGCTAAACCCCAGAATTTCATCCGCAGAATCAGGTTTTATCACTCTGGGCAAATGGGCAATTGGCCTGTCAAATCCCGCCACCATAATTGTGCTGTTTGGTGATACCGGGGCTAAAGATAAAAATCCCTGTGCAGCATTGCTCACTTCACCCGGTAGTGATAGCCATTAAACTATATTTTTTGATTTGTTATGTGTATCTCTATATTTTCTGTTACGACTCAGGCCTGCCAATATTGAGTGGCAATACCCTGCCCTAAATCAGCTTCAACCAACCTGTTTCTCACCTCCAGCAATCTCTCAATAAGAGCCGGTTCATATTTTTCATAAGCCTCTGCATCAGCTGTTCTTTTTACAACTACACCCAATAATTCGGTAATCGCATTACCTATAGAATTCTGGCTAATTGTGACTATTAAATCACCCTGATCGTTTCTATAAATAAGCTGTTTAAAGGCAGGCTGCCAGCGAATTGAGTTAGAATATTTTGGGTCATGTATACACTGCTCTCTAACTTTTTTGGCTGCACCCATAAAATCATTATTAAATAGTAAGATAGATTCAATCTGATCAGGAAAATAAGAATCTTTTGGCACAGGCGAATTACGCGATGAAACCTGAGAAAAGAATGCGCGATAGAAATCAATAAATCCTTTTAAAATTTCATCATATTCTTCCCAGAAGCGGATATTTTTTAATGCTTCAGCCCCGCCCTGAATTTTCCAGCTGGGCAAACCCTGTGGATAACCGGTTAATTCAAACATCGATTCATTACTGTTTACGGGTTTTAAAATCTCTAAATCCAGTTCAGACAAAAAAACCCGATACACGTCATGCATATAGGATTGAAACAAACTATGCTGACCCCCATCCGTTAAATTGGGGTTAGCAGGGTCAGCAAGATCGGCCGCTATAAGTGCATTTTTATCAAACACAATGAAATGATTATGTAACATACGAATACTCGGCACCCCGGGAGATGTTAAGGGCCATGTAGCATCTAAACTTGCCTCACCCGCCAACACTATATGCTCCGCAGGATCAGGAAATTTCTGCAACATATATTCAATAATAATCTGGTTCATTCTATTCCAGTCACGTTTAACATGATCGGGTACCTGAGTTCTTCGAACGGGTCGTCCCAATGGATTTAATATTGACCTGGATGTGTTATAAATAATTGAAGTATCAAATTCATTTGAGTGCCCTAATGCTTTTCTGTATAACAATAAGCCTTCAGGGTTTTCCAGTAATCCGTTGTTATGAATTAGATCATTAAGATTTTCCGTGCTATTAAAAAATTCATTTGCCGCCATACCTTCAGGTACTTCAAGAGGTATGGGACGAAATGGTGTTGTAATTTGACGAGGACCCGCTTGCATCAGATTTTCCTGTATCTATGAATAGTTCTCAATATAGCACGCAAAAAAAAATGCTCGTATTAAGTATTTTTAATATACCTATAATTTATTATCTAAACATTAAATGGAGACTCATTATTCAAAATATGTCAGATCCATTTGCCACAAAACCTCCCAAATGGTATATTTCACAACCTGAAAAAGACCTGTATTATATAGTAAGTAGTTGATTTTTATGAAAATAGAACCAATGTTGCAAAAATGGATTTAATCAAATGAATAATTGGTTCAAACATGCTTTAAAAGGCCTTAGCCTGCTCAGCCTGTGCATTTTTATGGCTCAGCCAGCCTCTGCCAGCCGTAAGGCAATAAATGCCGAAATACAGCGACTAGAAGCTCGATTTAAAAACCTTTCTACTGCCTTTTACCAGGATTCCTCCACTAAAGCCGATGATAACCTGCAAACACTGACAAATATTGACCAATTACTGAGCACAGTAAACAAACTAAGTGACTCAAACCAGTCAATCACCGCTATTCAGCTGATCTATTTAAATATAGAAACGGTAGAAGACAATCTCGATACAAAAGCTGTTTTCAAGGTTATTGAGTTGCTACTCGAAAACAATGAATGGAACCTGGCCAACACCCTGTTTCGAGCCATTAAAAGTGATGGTGATAAATCACTGCTGGCTACAGTACAATTTATATTTGCAAAATATCATGCCCAACGAAATGAATGGCAGCAGACAAACAGGCTACTAGAAGGCATATTTACAGAACTCTCTGATGAAGATGCTGCCTATGCCTACCTGCTTAATGGCTCAGCTTTACAACATCTAAAAAAACACCGCCAGGCTGTAAAAAATTATAATAAGATACCCCTAACTTCACCTTATTACAGTCATGCACAACTTAATATAGCCATTGCCAATATCAGGCAGGGCTGGTGGACTGACGCTCAGACCAAAATTCAGGCCCTGATAAAACAATCCAGTAAAACAAACAAAGATGAATTAACCAACCGAATTTACCTGGTATTAGGCTACGCACTATTACAGCGGGAATACTATCGCGATGCACGTAACGCATTCAGACACATAGGTTTAAATAGCAAATATACCAATAGAGCCCTGTTAGGAATAGGCTTAACGGCCACCAGCCAGGGAGACTTTATTGGTGGTTTAAATGCACTTACAATACTTAAAGACAAAAAAACATATGACTTATCAGTTGATGAATCATATCTTCTGGTGCCATATGTATACGAAAAGCTGCAGCAGGAAATAACCGTTACCACAAGCTACACAGAAGCTATGAATTATTATCAACGCCGCATAAGTATGCTTGATAAGGTTTCAACACAGCATGCAGATTTTCTAAATCTTAAATACAGGCAAAAAGCATCAAACTTTATTATTCAAAGCAATAACTTTGATTATGGCAGCCAGTATCCTGAATCGTTTATTAATAATTACCGGCGACTCAATGAATTTAACAACGTTGCAGTAAACTCAAAGATTAAAAATAAAATATCAAAACTAATAACCCGGTTTGATACTACTTATCAGAATATTGTTTCTAACCTGTCCAGGCAGAGAATAGATTATTTGAAAAGTTACCTCAATCAATCTAGATATGGCCTGGCTCGTCTATATGACAGCACTAATGAGACGAGAAATTGAACATACATATAAATTTAAATTTAAAGCAACATTTATCAATAGCAGCAATGCTATTACTTGCCGCATGTAATTCTTCTGATAAACAGACAAGTCTTGCAGATATTGATGTTTCAACGAATAAAGAATCAAAAAACAGGGTTTTCATAAAACCAAAATCAGATGAGGAAATTCGCACTGCCTATACGGAATACCTGAAAAATGCAGGGGAAAATGACAACGCAAGGTTAGATGCACTAAGCAGGCTTGCAGAACTGGAGTTTAGTTATAGCGATAAATTACTACAACAACAGGAAAAATTAAGCAAAGAAGAAAAAGATGCATTTGATGACAGGCTCTATAATTCGCGTCTGGATAAAACAATAAACCTGCTAAGCACATCATTAAAAGATTATCCAAAATCAAAAAACAACGATACCCTGCTCTACCAGATAGCAAAAGCATATGACCAACGAGGCAATCATCAAAAATCAGTAGACGCCTTAACTAAACTAATTGAGAAATACCCGAAAAGTCCATTTTATGTGGAAGCACAGTTTCGAATAGCCGAAGATGCATTTTCATATAAAGATTACAGCACTGCAGAATACGCATACACGGAAGTCATTATTGCAAAAAACAACGATATATTTTATGAAAAATCATTATTTAAACGCGGCTGGGCCAGATTCAAGCAACAATATTATACCGATGCGGTAGATGACTTTCTTGAAGCCGTATTAGAACATCAATTTGATGAATTCGAAACATTAAACAAATCAGAACGCGAACAGTTCAATGAATATTTTAGAGCAATCGGCTTAGCCTTTTCATACCTGGGAGGTTCAGAGCCTCTTTATGACTATTTTAAAGATCAACCTGATTTTATCTACACCTATCATACCTACTCAATGGTAGCTGAGATATATTTAAAGCAGGAACGCTTCTCTGATGCAGTAGACACGCATCAGCAGTTTATAAAATATTACCCTAAGTCAAACAACATTCCATATTCGCATCTTAAAATCATCGAAATATGGAAAAATAGTGGCTTTACGAATAAAATATATGCCGCTATAGAAAGCTTTTACCTTCAATACAACCCTTCAAGTAATTACTGGAAAAACCAGAATGAGAACTCACGCATTAATCGTGCGATAAGACGCTCATTAAAAGAATATGTGGTTTTAATGACCGGCTACTACCACAATAAATATCAGAAAATGGCTAAAAATAGCGATTACGAAAAAACGGTACGCTGGTATAAACGATATTTAAAACATTACAGTGCCTACGCCCAAAAAGACAACATTTACTTCTTATATGCGGAATTACTATCACAAAAGCATAGAGATAGTGAATCATTAAAATACTACGAACTAGCAGCTTATGATAATGATTTAATCATTCATAAAAAGGCAGCTTATGCATCAATTGTAATTAGCGACAAATTATCATCTAAAAATAGTAAAAATAAAGGCTATTTAAACAAGCATATATCCTATGCTTTAAAGTATGCACAGAAATACCCAACTGATAAAAAAACACATCAAATAATTCAACATGCAGCAGAATTAGCCTATAAATCATCTGACTACAAAACCACCATTGAACTATCCGATATTCTGATCAGTAACAATCAGGCTAAGAATAATACTTATATAATCAGTCTTAAGGCTGAATCTTATTTTAAACTCAAAGAATATGCGGAATCTGAGTCTTTATATAACCAGCTCATTCAGTCAAATAAATCGAGCAGAAAGCAAAAAGCCAAATATACTGATAAACTGGCACTCTCTATTTATAAACAGGGTGAAGTAGCCTTAAACAATAAAAACACACCACAGGCGATAAATCATTACTCCAGAATATCAACGGTTGCAGGAAGATCCAGCATCGCTGCTACAGGCCTGTATGATGCCATCGCTCTTAATATGCAACATAAGCAATGGAAAAGTGCCATAAGTGATATTAAACGGTTTCAAAGCCTTTACCCTGATAATAAACTACAGGCCGATGTATCCAAAAAATTGTCTGTTGCATACCTGAGCTCAAACCAGGGTATAAAAGCGGCAGCCGAGTTTGAAAAATTATCCTCGATGGGAAGTAATGCTACTATTAAATCAGCAGCTTTATGGCAGGCTGCAGAGCTTTATGAAGAAAAAAATAAATTAAATAGTGCCATCAGATCATATGAAGAATATGCCAGAAAATTTAAAAAGCCTTTCCCTCAGTATATTGAAGCAATGAATAAGTTAACCGAGCTTTATGATAAAAAAGGCTCACCAGGAAAAATAAATAAATGGCGTAAAAATATAATAACAGCAGACAAACGAGCTTTGAATAATGTTAAAACTGATAGAACAAAACATATATCATCATTCGCCAACTTAGGGCTTGCGCGCAGTGAAAAATTACGCTTCGATAAAATCAAGCTATCATTACCTTTAAAACGAAGCTTAAGAAAGAAAAAGACAGCTATGCAAAGCTCCGTTAAATTATATGGTAACGCTTCAAAGTACAATATATATGAGGCCACCACCGAATCTACATTTTCTATTGCCCTTATATATAAAGATTTTAGCATTTCATTACTTCAATCTGATAGACCAACAAAACTAAATGCAGAAGAATTAGACCAGTATGAGATTTTACTAGAAGATCAGGCCTTTCCATTTGAAGACAAATCAATTGAGTTCTTTGAAATAAATTTAACCCGAGTTAAAGATGGACATTATAATAAATGGATAAGAAAGAGCCACGAACAGTTAATTGCTCTGTTCCCTACCCGATACAACAGAAAGCCTAAAGTGGATAACTACATAAATGTACTGCACTAAGTTTATAATAAACAATTTTATTATGGGTTTAAAATCCTGTAATTGTTTTGAGGATAGAAATAACATTATATTTTCATTAAATATAAGCCTGCATAATTACACTAAAAACCTCGCTGCCAACCTCAACAAAGTAAAGAGCCCTTCGTCGTGAATTCAAAATTTATCAATATGTATAACTACACTTTTTCAGGAATGGTTTTTCTAATATTCGCCCTTGCCTTAACTTCATGCGCACAGCAGCAATTAAAACCAGCTGGCTCAAGCAGCACTAATGGCAGTAGTCAAAGTATATCAATTTCAAAATCCGATCGCGAAAAATATCGAGATGGAATTACTGCC
>QIDK01000249.1 GCA_003228405.1 Gammaproteobacteria bacterium
AGTTTATTGATGGTTTCAATCATATGCACCGGAATACGAATGGTTCTTGCCTGGTCGGCTATAGATCTTGTGATCGCCTGACGAATCCACCAGGTGGCATAGGTTGAAAACTTGTAACCACGGCGATATTCAAATTTATCGACGGCTTTCATCAGGCCGATATTGCCTTCCTGAATTAAATCGAGGAACTGCAGGCCGCGGTTGGTGTATTTTTTAGCAATGGAAATAACCAGGCGCAGGTTGGCTTCGACCATTTCTTTTTTGGCACGACGCGCTTTGGCTTCACCAATCGACATTTTACGATTGATTTCCTTAATATCGGTAATTTCCAGGCCGTAGGTTCTTTCCAGCAGCGAAAGTTTTAGCTGGGTTTGTTTTATGTCTGCTGCATGTTCCGCCAGTGCTTCAGAATATTCGTGGCCTTTTAAGTACTGATCAATCCATTTCTGATTGGTTTCATTTTCAGGGAACGACTGAATAAATGTCTTACGTGGCATGTGCGACTTGTTTACACACAGGTTCAGAATATGGCGTTCATGGGTGCGTACGCGATCAATTGTGCTGCGCAGCTCTTTGGTCATGGCGATAATAATGACTGGCAGAAATTTTAATTCCATAAAAATTTCGGACATTTCTTCACGAATTTTAGAAGAGTTCCTGGATTTTTTCTCGAGGGCTTTCAGGGTTTTTTTGTATGCCTTTTCGAGCAGGGTAAATTGATCTTTTGCGCGCTCAGGGTCAGGGCCGGTGTCAATGACTTCTTCTTCGTCATCGTCATCGCGTTCATCGGCCGGGCCGGAAGCAGGCTGTGCAATTTCATCACTGTCATCGCTGCGAAAGCCATTGATAAGGTCGGTGAGGCGAGCTTCTTCGGCTGCAACCAATTCATAGGTTTTTAAAACCTGATGCACTGAGCGGGGGTTGGTGGCGAGGGCGCGCATGACCTGTTTCAGGCCTTCTTCAATGCGCTTGGCAATGGAGATTTCACCTTCGCGGGTAAGCAGCTCTACCGTGCCCATTTCACGCATATACATGCGCACCGGGTCGGTTGTGCGGCCAAATTCATTTTCAATAGAGGCTAGTGCGGCGGCGGCTTCTTCTGCGGCTGTGTCATCGGTGGCACTGGCATCGGTTAAAACCAGAGAATCTGTATCAGGTGCAACTTCATGAACCGTAATGCCCATGTCGTTGATCATATTGATAATGTCTTCAACCTGCTCCGGGTCGACAATTTCTTCAGGCAGGTGATCATTTACCTCGGCATACGTCAGGTAACCCTGTTCTTTGCCTTTGGCAATAAGCTGTTTTAAGAGAGACTGTTTATCCGCATGGCCGTTATTTGCGTCATCTGTAGTGCTTTTCACTGATTCCGTTTGCGCTTTGTTGACCGGGTCTTTAATGGTCTTATCTTTTTTGGCAGGGGGTTTTTTTTTCGGTGGCAGGCTTTTTTTCTGCTTTTTTGGCTGGCTCATGTTCTTCCGCTAAAGATTACAAGGTTTAAAACTGAACTTCGAATTTTAGCATGTATATTAGTGGGTTACTATACCGACTATTAATAAAATAAATGTATTTATTGGCCATTGTTACGCAGTGGTCTGGTAAAGATAAGCTTTGTGGGGTAATTCCATAAGAATTACCGGTTTACCTTTACCCATAAGTAATGGCAAAGTGTCGCTAATGAAGCTCTTATCAGGTCATGGTGGTGGTCTTGTGGCCCAAAACGTCTTGCTATAGCGTTGAAAGTGCAGCCGGGTGGGCTCAGCTGTGATCTTCACCTGGAATTTTCAGCTTTTGAGCCACAATTTTTTCATGACTTAAACAGAGGTTTTCTAAAAATATGATGAGGAGAGTGAAATGGTGAGTTTGCAGCCCCCCGTGTGTGAGTTTGATTTACCGGCGATTGATTTTTCCCTGCCGGGTGTTGATGGTAAGCGCTGGAGCCTGAAGGATTGCGCGGGTGAAAAAGGCCTTCTGGTGATGTTTATCTGTAATCATTGCCCCTATGTGAAGTCTATTCGAGACAGAATCGTGCGTGATACCCGTGAGCTTAAGGCGATAGGCGTGAATACAGTGGCGATTATGTCGAATGACCCGGCTGAATATGAGGAAGATTCTTTTCAGAATATGAAAAAAATATCAGATGAGTATGGCTTTGATTTTCCGTATCTATTCGATGAAACCCAGCAGGTGGCAAAAGCCTATGGGGCGGTATGTACGCCAGATTTCTTTGGTTATAACGCAGATTTAAAGCTGCAATATCGCGGCCGCCTGGATGAAAGTCGTAAAGAGGCGGCGGCCGGGGATGTGCGTCGGGATTTATTTGAAGGCATGAAAGCGGTGGCAGCAACCGGTAAAGGCCCTCTGGAACAGGTTCCGAGTATGGGGTGTTCTATTAAATGGAGGGATGGCTGATATCGCTTATTGCTGTTAGTTAGCACGTAAAAATGCGGCAGACATTCTCTGCATAAGCTTTCTGGTCATGAAAAATTCAGCTTAAAGCTTATGCGTTATATCTGTATGGTTTATACTTGCGCGTTCGTAAAAAGCCAAACAGAACCATAGATTTATGTCACACGATGTATCAACATTTCAGGGCCTGATTAGTGCCCTGCAGGACTACTGGGCGAAGCAGGGCTGCGCCATTATTCAACCACTGGATATGGAAGTGGGGGCGGGCACCTTTCACCCGGCAACTTTTCTGCGTTCTATTGGCCCGGAGCCCTGGCGCGCGGCCTATGTGCAGCCCTGTCGTCGCCCCACCGACGGTCGATACGGTGAAAACCCGAATCGATTGCAGCATTATTACCAGTTTCAGGTAGCGCTAAAGCCAAACCCGGATAATATTCAGGAGCTGTATTTAGACTCGCTTAAAATGCTCGGCTTTGATCCCCTCGAACATGATATTCGATTTGTGGAAGATAACTGGGAATCCCCCACGCTCGGTGCCTGGGGTTTAGGTTGGGAAGTCTGGTTAAATGGCATGGAAGTAACCCAGTTTACCTATTTTCAGCAGGTTGGCGGGCTGGAGTGTCGCCCGGTAACCGGTGAAATTACCTATGGCCTGGAACGTCTGGCCATGTATATTCAGAATGCAAAAAGTATTTTTGATCTGGTGTGGACTAAAGGCCCGCAGGGCACGGTCACCTACGCAGACGTCTTTCACCAGAATGAAGTTGAGCAAAGCCATTATAACTTTGAACAGGCAGATACAGATTCTCTGTTCGCCTGGTTTGATACCTGCGAAAAAGAGAGTGCCCGCTTAATTGAAGCCGGGCTACCCCTGCCTGCCTATGAGCAGGTATTAAAAGCCTCACACACATTTAATTTATTAGATGCACGCCATGCTATTTCCGTAACCGAGCGTCAGCGCTTTATTTTGCGGGTACGCACATTATCCCGCGCCGTAGCACAGGCCTATTATGATGCCCGTGAAGCACTGGGTTTTCCCATTGGTAAGCCCCTGAATAAAAACCTGAATAAAAAGTTGAAAGGGGGCGCAAAATAATGGGCACGCGCGATTTACTAATAGAAATTGGCACAGAAGAATTACCCCCGAAAGCCTTAAATAAATTATCCGATGCTTTTGCAGCGGGTATAGAAAGCGGCTTAAAAGAAGCCGCTATTGGCTTTGAAAAAATAAATATCTATGCCACCCCTCGACGTCTAGCCGTTTTGATTAATAAGGTAGAAGAATCACAGGCCGATCGAAATATCGAAAAACTGGGGCCGGCGATTAAAGCAGCTTACGATAAAGATGGAAATCCAACAAAAGCGGCGCAGGGATTTGCCCGTGGTTGTGGGGTTGAAGTGGCTGAGCTGGCCACCACCGAAACGGACAAGGGTGAAAGGCTGGTTTATCGAGTTGAAGAAAAAGGTAAGGCCAGCACGGTATTAGTGCCGGCCATTGTCGATCAGTCTCTGGCAAAACTACCCATTCCAAAACGTATGCGCTGGGGTGATAGCGATGCAGAATTTGTACGCCCCGTTCACTGGATTGTGATGTTATTTGGCCATGAAGTAATAGAAGCAGAAATTTTAGGCATTAAATCAGGCCGAGAGTCGCGTGGGCATAGATTCCATCATCCCGAAGTCATTAATCTGCAGGAGCCGGCAGATTATATACACCGCTTACAGTCACCGGGTTATGTGATGGCTGATCGTGAGCAGCGTTTACAAAGCGTAAAGCAGCAGGCGGAAAAAGCCGCAAAAAAACTGGGTGGTAAAGCGCTGATTGATGAAGATCTTTTGCAGGAAGTTACCGCATTAGTTGAATGGCCGGTAGCAGTTGCCGGCGATTTCGATAAAGAGTTTTTAGATGTGCCAGCAGAAAGTTTAATTTCATCGATGCAGGATCATCAGAAATATTTTCCGGTGGTCGATGCCAGTGGGAATTTAATGCCCCACTTTATTACCATCTGTAATATTGAAAGCAAACATATCAATAAAGTTAAAGAAGGCAATGAACGGGTTATTCGCCCCCGCCTGGGTGATGCCAAATTTTTCTGGGAACAGGATAATAAAAAGAAACTCGAAGACCATATAGAATCACTGGATAAAGTCGTGTTTCAGAATAAACTGGGTTCCGTGGGTGATAAATCGCGTCGCATTGCCAGCATTGCAGAAGCCATTGCTAAAGAATTAAATGAAAATGTAGCTTATGCAAAACGTGCGGGCCTGCTAAGCAAGTGTGATTTAATGACTGAAATGGTGTGTGAGTTTGCAGATTTACAGGGCATTATGGGGCGTTACTATGCGCTAAATGATGGTGAGCCAGACGAGGTTGCCGATGCATTAGATGAGCAATATCTGCCACGCTTTGCGGGGGATAATTTACCCGCAGGTAAAATCGGACAGATTGTCTCACTGGCCGATAAACTGGATACTCTACTCGGTATTTTTGCCATAGGCCAGAAGCCGACGGGCGAAAAAGATCCATTTGCATTGCGCCGAGCAGCCCTGGGTGTTCTGCGTATTTTAATTGAATGTAAACTGGATCTGGATCTAAAAACATTATTAGCCTATGCAGCAGAAGCCTATGCGAGCAATGACTACACAAATAAGCTGGATACGAAATCAGCTATTAATGATGTCATCACTTTTATGCTGGATCGCCTGAAAGTTTATTACACCAGCCAGAAAATTACAGTAGATGTTTATGATGCGGTGATTGTTTTAAAACCAACCCGGCCAATAGATTTCGATCGCAGAATTCATGCGGTCAATGATTTCAGAAAGCTGGACGAGGCGGAAAGCCTGGCCGCGGCTAATAAGCGCATTGGCAATATCCTGAAAAAAATAGACGGTGAATTACCCGCCCAAATTGATATTAATTTACTGCAGGAATCAGCAGAAAAACACCTGCATGCTAAATTACAGAGTATTTCTTCGGAAGTCATGCCAAAAATGGAAGCAGGAGAATATGCCGAAGCTCTACAGCAACTGGCAGGGCTGCGTGATTCTGTTGATGCCTTCTTTGATCAGGTTATGGTGATGGCAGATGATGAGGCCCTGAAAAATAATCGCCTGGCATTATTAAGTCAGCTGCACGGTTTATTTATTAAAGCAGCCGATTTATCTCGCCTGCAATCATAATTTTATAGGTTGGGGTGACGCAGGAACCCCAACAAATTAATGCATTTCAGCCAGTTTAGTGCCGGGGTGCCGGGGTCCCTGCGTCACCCCAGCCTACGAAAGGAAAAATTTAGTGCCTAATCATCGCCAGCCTTCACAGGCAGAGCTTTATATTCGCTCAAGCATCTTCTGGTTATTTCATTTTGTCAGCATGGTGCTGGTTGTCAGTGGCGTGCTGATTTTTTTCTGGTTACCGGTTAATCAACGCTATGCAATAGGTTCAAGCTGGGCAAAAATGAATATGCATTTTTTGCGCTGGTTCTGTAACTTAACTTATGAAATCAAAGGCAAAAAAAATATACCCGATGAAGCCTGTCTGGTGATATCTAATCACCAGTCCACCTGGGAAACCATGTCATTCCAGGATTTTTTTCCTAATCAGTTATGGGTGATGAAAAAAGAATTATTTCGTATTCCTATATTTGGCTGGGGGTTAGCATTGATGAGCCCGATTGCAATTGACCGCAGTGCCGGTAAAAAAGCAGTCGATCAAATTGTTGAGCAGGGAGAAGAAAAATTAAATCAGGGACGCTGGGTTATTATCTTTCCAGAAGGCACACGTATTTCACCCGGTGCGAAAAGTAAATATAAAAAGGGTAGTTTTATTTTTGCTACACGTATTAGTCATCCGGTTTTACCAGTAGCACAAAATGCAGGTGAGTTCTGGCCCAAACATAGCTTTATAAAATATCCTGGTACCATTACCGTTTCCATAGGCGAAGCATTTAATGCGAGTGGCATGCAGCCGGAAGAAGTTAAACAAAAAATAGAAGGCTGGATCAGGCAGGAGCTTGAACAGATAAGTGACCCTGAGCGCTGGAACAGATAAGCTGCTTGTTCGTATTGCTGGCCGATATGGGGTGTTATTAGGCTGAAGCGGAAGGTTAAAGGCAAAAGCTGTTTACCGCAGAGGACGCAGAGGTTCGCAGAGATTTTTTATGGTTTGTGCTATGCGCAAACACATACTAATGAATCAGATGAAAAGAATACCTGTTTTATATCACAGAAGCTTAAAAAAATGGATTCATCTGTAGGCGCATCGTCAGCTAAAGCTAACTCCTGCAGGTGCTATTTTTCTAGCACTTATTAGCAGACTCCTTTATTTCTGACTCAGTAATAAAAACAGCTTCTCCATACAATAAAATCAACGAATGGCAATGCCTGTTTCAATATCTTTAATGGGAGTTGGCAGGCCGCTTATTTGGCTTGAGTCATCCAGGTAATAATTTACCTGATTAGAAAAATAATCTCTGCATTGCTGGCTGCTTAGTGCCGGGCTTGCCCCTGCCGGGTTTGCGCTGGTTGAAATAACCGGCTGATTAAGTGCTTTGCATAATTCTATAACCAGTGGATGCCGGCAAATTCGAATAGCAATTTTTTTATGTTTGCCGCTGACCCAGTGGGGTGTGAGGTCTGATTTTTTTACCAGCCAGGTCATGGCCGATTTTTCTTTTAATATTATCTGTTGTTCTTTTTCAGATATTTCAATATATGGGCCGAGCTGTTGCAGGTTGCCCGCGATAATAATTAGACCCCTGTCGGTAGATCTTTGTTTGAGTCGAAGTATTTTATGCACTGCAATTTCTGAAAGTGGGTCACAGCCCAGCCCGAAAACAGATTCTGTCGGGTAGCAAATAACACCATCATTGCGAATGATGCTGGCGGCCTGCTGGATCTGTGAGTTTAGAGGCATTGAGATAATTCGAAAATATTTATATATTGGTTAATCTTGTCAATCTGTCATTCCAGCGAAGGCTGGAATCCAGTGACACTAAGAAGTTTAAACACACTGGATACCTGCCCGCGCAGCTATAACAGAGTAATATGCTATTGATTAAATTTGTGTGTATTCGCGTCTATTTGCGGTAAGCAGCTTTTTTAAGGCTTTTTCTTTTTAACAGTTTTCTTCTTAACAGTTTTTTTCTTCGCCGCTTTTTTCTTTACGGTTTTCTTTTTCGCTACTTTCTTTTTAGCCACTTTCTTCTTCGCGGCCTTTTTCTTTTTGCCTTTGCGCTCTGGCGCTGCTTCAATTAAGGCTTCGCATTCTGCCAGAGTTAAGCTGGCGGGTTCTTTGTCTTTAGGGATTTTGGCATTTTTATTGCCGTCGGTTATGTAGGGGCCATAACGACCATTAAGCACCTGAATGTCTGAGTCATCGAAGGTTTTGATGTATTTATTGGCTTCAAATTCTTTCTTTTCGCGCACCAGAATCATTGCGGTTTCAAACTCAATATTATACGGGTCTATGCCTTTTTCCTGGAATTCTTTGCGAATGGAAACAAAGAATTTGCCGAATTTCACATAAGGGCCAAAACGACCGACATTGGTTGAAACTTCTTCACCCTCATCTGTTTCACCCAGAACTCTAGGCAGAACAAATAAGTCATAGACATTATCCATGTTAATGTCATTCATTTTCTGGCCGGGTTTTAAGCTGGCAAAACGGGGCTTTTCTTCGTCGTCTTTGTCACCAATTTGTGCAAAGGCACCATAGGGGCCCATACGAACGGTAATTGGTTTTCCGGTTTCTTTATCTGTGCCGACATCACGGCTTTGAGCTACATCTGCACGGCTTACATTTGCATCTATGTCTTCAACTTTTTTTATGAACGGATCCCAGAATTTTTTCATCAGGGGCAGCCATTCTTCTTCATTACGGGAGATGGCGTCTAATTCATCTTCAAGTCGTGCAGTAAAGTCGTAGTCTACATAGTTAGTGAAATACTGGGTTAAGAATGAATTAACAATACGCCCCATGTCGGTAGGTGTAAAACGACGGTTTTCATTTTCTACATATTCACGGTTCTGTAGTGTAGAAATAATGCTGGCATAAGTTGACGGGCGGCCAATGCCGTATTCTTCTAAAGCTTTTACCAGACTGGCTTCTGTGTATCTTGGCGGTGGCTTGGTAAAGTGCTGGTTGGTGTTTACCGCCAGCAGTTTTAATTCTTCGCCTTCTTCTAATGCAGGTAGAAATTTTTCGTCATCATCATTTTTC
Organism: Gammaproteobacteria bacterium; assembly: GCA_003228405.1. Lineage (GTDB taxonomy): Bacteria > Pseudomonadota > Gammaproteobacteria > SZUA-229 > SZUA-229 > SZUA-229. The sequence continues at coordinate 8,630 of QIDK01000249.1, forward strand.
TTTTCATCTGCATCCGCATCGGTTTCATCCTGATCTTCCATATATACCGACATAAAACCGGGATGTTTAATGGTAGAACCATTGGCGCGAAACTGATGAGCATCGCCACATTGTAAATCAACTGCAACCGTATCTAAGATGGCCTGCACCATCTGGCAGGCCACCGTGCGTTTCCAGATGAGCTCATATAGCTTGAACTGGTCTGGTTTGAGGGCAGCTTTTATTTGTTCTGGAATATGGTTTGCCGAGGTTGGGCGAATGGCTTCGTGAGCTTCCTGAGCATTTTTAGATTTATTTTTAAATACACGTGCTTCAGCCGGTAAATTGTCTTTACCATAACGATTGACAATGAGTTCACGCAGCTCTGCCAGTGCATCCTGAGATAACATCAGAGAGTCAGTACGCATATAACTGATTAAACCAACGGTTTCACCATCGCCTATGTCGATACCCTCGTATAGCTGTTGAGCTGTGCGCATGGTGCGTTGTGCAGAAAAACCTAATTTTCGTGAGGCTTCCTGTTGTAATGTAGATGTTGTAAACGGTGGTGCAGGATTTTTCTTTGTCTGTTTTTTAACTATTTTAGAAACAGTAAGTTTGCCATGGGCGTCACCGATTATGGTTTTTTGTGCGGCTTCAGCCAGCTCGGTATTGTTAATGGTGAACTGCGATACTTTTTCATTATTGTAGATGCGCAGTTTACTGGACATTTTTTTATTGTCTTTTTCAGTGTCCGCAAAAATAGTCCAGTATTCTTTAGAATCAAAGGCTTCAATTTCTTCTTCACGGCTAACAATCATGCGCAGTGCAGGGCTTTGAACCCGGCCCGCAGATAAGCCTCGTTGTACTTTTTTCCACAGTAGCGGAGACAGGTTAAAGCCGACCAGATAATCTAATGCACGCCGCGCCTGCTGTGCATTAACCATGGGCATAGACAGTTTGCGGGGTGAAGCCACCGCTTCTTTTAGTGCGCGTTGGGTGATTTCATTAAAGGCAATGCGGTGAACAGTTTTATCTTTAAGTGAGCCGGCTTCTTTTAATAGCTCATACAAATGCCATGAAATGGCTTCTCCCTCGCGGTCGAGGTCGGTCGCGAGATAGAGGGTATCAGCTTTTTTAAGGGCTTTCTTTATGGCTTCAACATGCTTCTCATTTTTTTCAATGAGCTGATATTTCATGCTGAAATTATTATCCGGATCAATAGCACCGGTTTTGGGGATCAGGTCACGAACATGGCCATAAGATGCGAGCACGTGAAATCCCTTGCCCAGGTATTTTTTTATGGTTTTAGCTTTTGCTGGTGACTCTACTATTAGTAGGCTATTAGTCATGTACGATTTAGTTTCTTTATTGTTAGGTAGCTGTTCTGTTTACCCTGATCTCTGCTATGAAGGCATATGCAGGGTAATCTGAAAAGTTACGTTATTATTGTGTTACTGGATATAGCTTATGTTTGTGCCGAATACCAGATTTTCCATCCATGCATACGCATTTTCTTCCTCTGGCTGACTATACAGCACAATCATTACGACCCATTTAAGCTGCTCCAGTTCAAGTTCTACATCCAGGGCAGTGACACGATCAAGTATCACTTCACGACTGAGAGCAGAGATAATCTGATTATGTTCAAGCTGCATCAGAAAGCTTATGCATTCCGTATCCAGCAGTATCTGTTCGAGCTCACTATACACACGTACCGACAGTGTATTGATATCTGGTTTATTCTCAGTAGAAGATAATAAATCAGTATGAATTTCGGCCAGATCTTCAAGCCAGTCAAAGGCCAGTAGAATTTCATGGGATGGAAAGCCCATATCTTCAAGGCGGTCAAACATCTGCTCATTCTCCGGAAAAACCGGATTTTCACTGGTAATGATGTTTTCAAACAGATACATCAAAACATCAACAACATTTTGTTTCATATAACTCTTAACTCTCTTAAATCTCGCCGTTCATTATGATGAGGTGCGAGAATATAGCCCATTTTGTGACACTACCTGCCCCTGTAATTCCAGTATAAGTAGCATAGAGGCAATTTCTGATGCGTCTAGATTACTGCGTTCTACCAGTTCGTCAATACCCGCAGGTTCAAACTCCATGTGTTTTAACAGAGTCTGGTAGCTGGAATCAAGCTCATTTTCAGATTTATCTAAAATTGTTTGCTCAGATTCAGCGGCGCTAGTATGGCGAATAGAGTCTGAATTTACCAGTGGAAATAGTTCTTCAAGCACATCAGAGGCAGTTTCAACCAGTTTTGCACCGGATTTAATCAGTTTGTGACAGCCTTTTGTCAGTGGGTTATGGATTGAGCCGGGAATTGCAAATACTTCTCGGCCCTGTTCCATGGCATGGCGGGTGGTAATGAGTGAGCCGCTATTCAGCGCGGCCTCGGTGACCAGTGTGCCAATGCTCAGGCCACTGATAATTCGATTGCGGCGAGGAAATAAACCCTTGTGTGGCGCAGCGCCAACCGGCGATTCAGTAATCAGGCAGCCATGTTGAGAAATGGCTTCCGCCAGCCTGGTGTTGGCTTTGGGGTAGATGGTGTGCAGGCCATTAGCCACGACCGCCACACTACCGGCAATGCCTTTAATCGCGCCACGGTGGCTGGCCGCATCAATGCCATGTGCCAGGCCGCTGGTAATGGTAAGCCCGGCATCGGAAAGATGCCGCGCAAAATCTTCTGCAATCTGTTTACCCGTTGCGGTGGGTGAGCGGCTACCGACCATGGCCAGTTGTGGCTGCTGCAAATATTCAATATCGCCGATATAAAAAAGGGCATAGGGTGGGTCACTGATTTCCAGCAATTGCCGGGGATAGCCCGGCTCATCATAAAACAGAATGCCATGATCTGCTTTTTCCAGCCAGGTCAGATCACGCTCTATATCAGCGGTGTCAATTTGCTGAATGCGATTGATTTGATCTTCGTTAAGCTGCCTGCCCTGCAGCTGGCTACGTGAGGCATTGCAGATTGCGCCGGCACTGGAAAACTTATCCAGCAGCGCAAACAGGTTAGCCGTGGGGATATTGCAGCGCACCAGTTTAAGCCGGTTGCGTAAATCGTCCTCTGATATTGCATCCATATAATGTACCCGTAAAAGAATGTTCTGGCGGATAGTTTATAGGTAATGAATTCAGAAAGGCAAATGTGAATGTTATATTTTTGCATGAAGCTTAACGGCCTGAAGCTGGTTTTTAAAAAAGATTGAATCACAGAGGACACGAAGGGCACAGAGAAAAGCGAATGCTGGTTACTGCGCCTGAGGCGCAGTAGCCAAAAAAACCGTCTGACCTGGCTGCCCATAACTGCCTGCATTACAACCATCTAAGCCTGAAGGAGGAATGGAGTTATTTAAAGGCAGGAAAAACGTCTCTTTCTGTTTAAAACAGGCTCAAAACTAAAGAGTAAAACAGCCTTTATTGGCTATTCTAAATCACTGCTGCCCCGTTAAATTTAATAAACCGAGCAATAAATCTCATCAAATAAAGCTAATATGGTTTTTAAACTCAACTAGACATGAAAATAAAAATAATACTATGTCCTTCCTGCGAAGGCAGGATAAATTTGACCGGACCAAATTTAAACGTGCTTTGCACAGCCCGAAGGATAAAGCTCATGGATGAGCTTTATAACCTGGTGACTTTGGAAAGCCAATAGACACTGGATACCTGCCTTCGCAGGTATGACGAGTAAGCGGGACAGCAGTGATTCTAAATATATAATTATATTTTCCACAAAAAAAGCTGGCTCCTGATTTTCAGGCAGCCAGCTTAATAATGGAGCTTTGTCTCTAATATAATATCAGCGGGGTTTGTCTACCCGGTCGAACTTTCTAATAGAGCGTGTTGATCTAAGGATCAGGCCATAGCTTACCTTCTCGAATACTTTAAATAGCATCATCAGCCCGCTACGTTCATCAGGCAGTCGTATTTCCAGTTTAGCTTCATCGCCCCGGCTCTTACTGGTGCGATCCAGAAAGCGGTCTTTGGCAAAACCACCCGCCTGATAAGTGGCCAGCAGGTGGCCTACTTCCAGGCCATCATTGCTGCCCCGGTTGATTACGGCAATCTGATATTTGGCAATGGATGAAATAGCATCAAATAATGAAATTACTTTTGCATCGATATACTTGTCAGGTAGCCGAGGAAAGTATTGCTGGTCAATGGCGCTTGCATCTGTGGGCAATAAGCGATCGCCTATCAGCACCTCACGGGAAGTGCTGAGCAGGATGCCGGATGATGGAGTGCCATATTTATTTATTCTGGCCTGCCCGGCATAAATAATTTCATAACCCAGCTGTTCATCCGTATCCGGGTCTACCAGACGGCTGCCCTCGCGGAAGATACTGTAACGGCTACGTTCTTTATCCAGTTCGCCTCGAATATAAATTTTATTGTTAGCACCCAGAATCAGGTGGTCATCATCACTACCTACAATATAGGGTGCATTAGCCCATTCGCTTTCAGTAACAACCCGTGGCCGGGTCAGGAACTGGCGAACCGCATCCGCTGGAATGCTGTGAATCGCTTCATTTAATGTCTGCCGGTGGATGGTAGGGGTTAGTTTAACCACCTTGCGACCAGAGGTATCCTGGCTTTCTCGGCGAATCACACCTTCGGCAGGACGTGCTAACTGAATTTGTGGCACCCCATTAACATAGGTAAGGGTCAGAATGTCGCCTGGGTAAATTAGATGAGGGTTTTTAACCTGTGGGTTACGCTGCCAGATTTCAGGCCAGTACCAGGGGTCTTTAAGGAACATAGTGGCAATATCCCAGAGCGTATCGCCCTTTTTCACGATATACTCCCGGGGATGATTATTGGCCAGCTGAATGTTCTGCATGTGAGCCGCAGCATCTTCATGAACATCTGAGGCAGGCCCAGCCGGCTCAATTGAACCTGTTTGTGCCTCGAATGGAGCCAGTTCTTCGATAACATCGTTATCTGGCTCAGTGGGTGTGCTAGAACAGGCAGAAATGAGTACAGCTGATACAATTAATAGTGCAAAGCGTCCACATCCGGGCATGAGTGCTTTAATATCCAAGGTATGAATCCCCATATTTATCCGTGGTTTTCAAGAGTTTAGCTGATAAACTTGAATTAATGAAGTAAGTTTGGCCAGTAATTAACAATAGTTGATTTTATGGCTAATTTTTTAGCTTATTTAGAAAGGTAGTTATTATGTCTCTGTTGGAGATTTTAAAGTTTCCCGATGAGAGGTTACGCACCACGGCAAAGCCAGTAGATGTGGTTACCGATGAAATAAAACAACTGGTGGATGATATGCTGGAAACCATGTATGCGGCTCCCGGAATTGGTCTGGCGGCAACGCAGGTAGATGTGCATCTACGCATTGTGGTTATTGATATATCCGCTGAGAAAGATCAGCCATTGTGCCTTATTAACCCGCAGATTACGGTAAAGGATGGGGTAGAAGAGCATGAGGAAGGCTGTTTATCTGTGCCGGGGGTTTATGAAATCGTGGAGCGGGCGGAGTTTATAACGGTAAAGGCGCTTAATCGCGAAGGTGAGCCGTTTGAGCTTGAAACCGATGATCTGCTGGCGGTTTGCATTCAGCATGAATTAGACCATCTGGTCGGCAAGCTATTTGTGGATTATCTGTCACCACTGAAACGCAATCGCATAAAAAAGAAACTGGAAAAACATCAGAAAACGGCGGATATGTAGTGAGCCAGAAAGAACCATTAAAAATTATATTCGCGGGCACACCCGATTTTTCAGTGCCCCCCTTAAAAGCCCTGATTGAATCCACGCATGAGGTGGTTGCGGTTTATACTCAGCCAGATCGTCCCGCAGGGCGAGGCCGTAAATTAAGCCCCAGCCCGGTAAAAGCCTGTGCGCAGGAACATGGCATTGAAGTTTATCAGCCGGAAAAGTTAAAAAACCCGGAAGATCAACAACCACTCATTGAGCTTAAAGCCGATTTAATGGTGGTGGTGGCCTACGGGATAATATTGCCCGAAGTCATATTAAAGGCTCCCCGGCTGGGCTGTATCAATATTCATGCATCCCTGCTGCCGCGCTGGCGAGGAGCTGCACCCATTCAGCGTGCCATACTGGCAGGCGATAAAGAATCGGGCATTACCATTATGCAAATGGATGCAGGCCTGGATACCGGTGACATGCTATTTAAAACAGCCTGTGCCATTGAAGATGGTGATACCGGCTCCAGTCTGCATGATCGTTTATCAGACATGGGCGCAGAGGCATTAATGCAGGCTTTGCCCGGCATAATAAAGGGTAGCTTAGAGGCGGAAAAGCAGGACGATAGCCTGTCAAATTATGCAAAAAAGTTAAACAAGTCTGAAGCGCTAATTGACTGGTCAAAAACTGCGAAAGCAATACAGGCCCAGGTTAATGCTTTTAATGCCTGGCCGGTGGCACAAACTGCGATTGAAGTGAAAGGTAAAGCACAGATGTTAAGAATCTGGCGAGCACAGGCAGTTGATGTTGTTAATGGCCAGGCGGTTGAACCGCCAGGAAAAGTTGTTAGCTGTAATAAGCAGGGCATTGAAGTGGCAACCGGTGATGGTATTTTGCGCTTGCTAGAAATTCAGATGCCGGGCAAAAAACCCATGGATGTAAAAGCGTTTGTAAATGCAAATGATATAAGCGGCAGGGTGCTGGGCTAAGGTTCGCTCAAGTAATATTGAGGGAGTAAAAATAATATTGTCGTTGCCGCTACAGGTATTCGGAAACGACAGAGTGTGCTGTTCTAATGGTTTTTACACAAAGCCGGAGAAGAATCAGCTAATAATATCAGGTTGAGGTTGAGGTTGATTTGACAGGTAATAAAAAAAATACAGATACTTCTATTGCCTCTCGGCAAGCCGCAGTATCGATTCTTTTAGCGGTATTAAAAGAAGGCAGGTCGCTGTCATCTCTCAGTCAAAAAACAGAACATCTTGATTCGGCAGATGCCGCATTCGCACGCATGTTAAGTTTTGGTGTGCTGCGACTTTATCAGCAACTGCAGGCGCTGATAAAACCATTTATAAAAAAACCGCTTAAAGCAAAAGATCTGGATATTCAGCTAACGATGCTGATTGCCCTGTATCAGATAATGCATAGCCGAGTGCCAGATTACGCAGTCGTGGATACGGCGGTAAAACAAATAAGAAAATCACGCAAGCAATGGGCTGCGAAAATGGTGAATGGAGTATTGCGTAATTTTCTTCGTCAGCTGGAAAATACGGATGCGGAAACTTTAGTTAATGAATTAAAAACAGAAGAAGCGCGGTTTTCGCATCCACAGTGGATCATAGAGCGTATAAAACATGACTGGCCAGAGAACTGGCAGCAAATATTGCAGGGTAATAATAAGCAGGCCCCCATGACTCTGCGCATCAATCAGCAAAAAACGAATATTGATGATTATATTAAACTGCTAAAAAATGAATATGAATTAGTCGCAGAAAAAATTCCGGGCATAGCGTCGGCACTGGTGCCTGAACAGGCAAGAGATGTAAAACAGTTGCCCGGATTTGAAGATGGCTGGGTGTCAGTGCAGGATGCCGGGGCACAGCTAGCCGCTCAAATATTACAGCCCGTAGCCGGTGATTATATTCTCGACGCCTGCGCTGCTCCCGGTGGAAAAACGATGCATTTATTTGAAATGCAGGCTGAAATTGACATTACCGCATTAGATATATCCGCAATCCGGCTGCAACGAGTTAAGGAAAATTGTCAGCGATCAGGCTTTGACCCCGTATTAATAGTCGCAGATGCTACGGCCATAGATGACTGGTGGCAGGGCCGGCAGTTTGATAAAATTCTGCTGGATGTGCCCTGTTC
>QIDK01000128.1 GCA_003228405.1 Gammaproteobacteria bacterium
AGAAAAATAGTATTGTAGGAGCTGGCTTTAGCTGGCGATAATGATTGCGATGCGAAGCGAGCCGTTAAGCTTATCGGCTCGCTCATCGCCAGGTGCATCATCAGCTAAAGCTAACTCCAGAAGCAGGCATTAGTATGTTACAGGCCAGTTGAGTATAAATTTCTGTCGTTGCTGCCTTAGGTGCGCCAGCCATCATGAATATGATTCCTTATGCACCTGAAGGAGCATACAGGGGAATGATTTCCTGATAAGTTATTTTAACGGCCTGTATTTAATCCGGTGCGGGTTCACCGCATCATCACCGAGGCGGCGTCTGCGATCTTCTTCATAATCTGAGTAATTACCCTCAAACCAGGTGACCTGTGAGTCGCCTTCAAAGGCCAGTATATGCGTGGCAATACGGTCGAGGAACCAGCGATCGTGGGAAATTACCACGGCGCATCCGGGGAAGTCGAGTATGGCTTCTTCCAGGGCGCGCAGGGTTTCTACATCCAGGTCATTGGTGGGCTCATCGAGTAATAGCAGGTTGCCGCCTTTTTTCATTAGCTTGGCCAGATGCACCCGGTTGCGCTCGCCACCGGATAACTGCTTGATGTTTTTCTGCTGCGCATCACCTTTGAAATTAAAATGGCTGACATAGGCTCGAGAGGAGGTGGTGTATCGGCCTACTTCTATATTATCCAGGCCATCTGAAATTTCCTGCCACACGCTATTATCATCATTTAATGAGTCACGACTTTGGTCAACATAGGCAATTTCAACCGAGTCACCTATACGGAATTCACCTGAATCTGGCTTTTCAGAGCCGGTAATCATATTAAACAGGGTCGATTTACCGGCTCCATTAGGCCCGATAATGCCGACAATTCCGCCTCGGGGCAGATTAAAATTAATATTTTCATAGAGCAGACGGTCGCCAAAGCTTTTGCTGATATTGATGGCTTCTACCACAAGGTCACCCAGGCGAGGGCCGGGTGGAATATACAGGGCTTTGGTTTCACTGCGTTTCTGGTAATCATCCGATTGCAGCTCTTCAAAACGGGATATACGGGCCTTACTTTTAGCATGGCGGCCTTTTGCATTAGAGCGAACCCATTCAAGCTCTGCCTTAATCGCCTTCTGTCGACCCGCTTCCTTCTTTTCTTCCCGCTCCAGGCGGGCTTCTTTCTGTTCCAGCCATGAAGAGTAGTTGCCTTCCCAGGGAATGCCCTGGCCACGATCCAGCTCCAGTATCCAGCCGGCGACATTATCGAGGAAATAGCGATCATGGGTGACCGCCACAACTGTGCCAGAGAACTCCGCCAGAAAACGCTCCAGCCAGGCCACGGATTCGGCATCAAGGTGATTGGTGGGTTCGTCGAGAATCAGCATATCCGGTGCGGATAATAACAGGCGGCAAAGGGCCACACGACGGCGTTCACCTCCGGAGAGCGTACTTACATCGGCATCCCATGGGGGCAGGCGTAATGCATCCGCGGCAATTTCCAGCTTGTGATCCAGATTATGTGCATCCGCTGCCTGAATAATATTCTCAAGTCTGGCCTGTTCGGCCGCCAGCGCATCAAAATCTGCATCCGGCTCGGCATAGGCTGCATAGACTTCTTCAAGTTTTGCCTGAGCCTCTTTAACGACCTTAAGGCCTTCTTCAACATTGCCGCGTACATCCTTACTCTCATTCAGCTCCGGCTCCTGTTGTAAAAAACCGATATTAATGCCGGGTTGAGGTCTGGCCTCACCGATAATATCTGTATCAACCCCCGCCATAATGCGTAACAGGGTAGATTTACCCGCCCCGTTATAACCCAGTACGCCAATTTTGGCCCCGGGAAAGAAATTAAGGTTAATGTCTTTAAGCAGTTCTTTTTTAGGCGGGACAATCTTGCCCACACCATTCATAGTGTATATATACTGTGCCATAGGATTGATTATATCGTTAGTTTATCGCATAAATTTAGAGTTGATGAATTATACAGAATTATACTGAATTATACTGGGGGAAGCCCTGAATAAGTCATCCCGGCTTATTCAGACAAAGCAAAAGAAAAAGTGTGATTTTTCTTTTGTTTCATTTTCAATCACTTAGCCGAGATTGAAAATGGCAACGCAATGCCAGGATAGCGCTAAAAATATATCTATTAGTTATCAGGGATGTAGTTTAAGCTATTATAAAATAATTTTTGGGTTGTTAAATTGCTTGTTTTGAAAACGAATCACCTGTCTGTCTTATCCATAATAATCTGTCTTCTGATGCTTCAGGCCTGTAGTGGGGGAAATAGTGGTGCTGGTGGTAAAAACAACGGTGGCTCTACAAATACAAATACAAATTGTACATTAGGCAATGTCGCCAATGTAACCGTGAGTGGTATGGTAACTTTCGACCGGGTGGCATTGTTATCATCCGGAAGCCTGGATTTTAATAATATTAGCCAGCAACCCTTAAAAGGCGCCGTTGTTGAAGCTATATGTAATGGCATTCTGGTATCAACAGGCACCGATGCAAATGGTAATTACAGCCTGTCCATTCCCGGTAATACCAGCGGTGTGTTTATTCGTGTTAAAGCTCAGCTGCTAAGAACGGGAACCCCGTCATGGGATGTAGCGGTGAGTGATGAAACTCAGGCCGTAAAACTGATTTTCTCAATGGATGGTAGCCAGTTTAATTCGGGCACATCAAACTCAAGCAGAAATTTGAATGCAGCTTCAGGTTGGGGGGGAAGTAGTTATACGTCTACTCGGGTGGCCGCACCTTTTGCAATTTTAGATACCATTTACGATGCCATGCAACTGGTGCTTGCTGCAAATTCTAGTGCACAGTTTCCACCACTGGATGTGAAGTGGTCTGCCAGTAGTATCACGGGTACATATTATACAAACAATATTATTAGTCTGGTAGGCAGAGTCGCTACCGATACAGACGAATTTGATGAACATGTTATTGCCCATGAATGGGCGCATTATTTTACGGATACATTTTCAAGAGATGATTCGATTGGAGGCTCGCATACACGTCAGGACATTTTAGATATACGTGTGGCTTTTAGTGAAGGCTTTGGAAATGCTTTTTCTGCGATGGTGACGGGTGAGCCTGTATATAAAGATTCGCAGGGTTTGAGTGCAGGCTTTAATTTTGATATTGAATCAAATAACTGTGGCGCGAATAGAGGCTGGTTTAGTGAGTGCTCGGTGCAGTCTGTATTATATGATTTTTATGATGTGGCTAATGATGATGCACTAAATCTGGGCTTTGCACCTATATACACGGTATTAACAACGAATATACCTGCTACAACAGCAGTAACGAGTTTATTTAGTTTTATAACCCCGTTTAAAGCTTTGAATGCGGGAAGTGCTGCGAATATTGATTCATTATTACTTACGGACCATTCTATTGCTACGATTACAGATGATGCAGGAACCACAAGAACATTAAATCCAGGAACGACGGATCAGTTGCCCGTTTATGCCACATCTTTTCCTGCTTCATTATGTGTTACGGGCGAAAATGGCGGTTATAATGGGCTGGGAGTTCATCGCTTTGTGCAATTTACTGCGCCTGCGAGTGCAAATTTTACATTTACCGCCACAAGAACCAGTGGACTTGCGTCGTCTGACCCGGACATGTCGATTTATTCCAGTGGTGTGTTAACTGGTTTTGGTGAATCAACCGTAAACAATACAGAATCATTTTCAGTAAATTTAGTCGCCGGAACTGTGTATGTTCTGGATTTAAACGAATATGCAAACTATAGTGATGAGGCGTATGACCCAAGTGGTAGTTTAGCCAATGAAACCTGTTTCTCAGTAACCCGAACACAGAATTAATAATGAATAAATTACTCACCCTGTTAACCATTGCTGCTGTCGCTACCTTTAGTTATGGCATGTCATCGCCAGTTGAAAATAATGCACAGCAAAAGACATATAAGACTTCAGCCAGGCACGATCAGGTGTATACAAAACCTCATGCGGGCATAGAGTTAAATTACAATCGGCCTAAGTTATTGCAGGCGGGTGACTCATTTGAACTGATATTAAATTTTAAAACCCGGGTAAGCGCAGATTCATTACAGATTAATATGAAATATGATAATGGGTTACAGCCAGGTATTTCTCAGCTTCAATATTATTTTGCAGCGCCTGAGAATAAAAAAAATCAAATTATCATTCCGCTAACAGTGTTAGAAGACGGCCGATTTTTTATTGATATTAGCGCAGCATTAATCACAAATGGTAAAGCTCAGGCTCGATCATTTTCTATTCCAGTCACTGTCGGTAATCCGGCCAACTATAAAACCCCGACAGGGGCTGAAATAAATTCAGGTTACAGAGTCGTTCCATCGCAGGGGGTCATTTCTATGCCCGCAACAGAAACGACCGATTAATTTTAAAGACATGCCTGAGGCATAAATACTTCTCCATCTTCTATATCTAGTATCTCCACTGGTCTCAACCCCCCATATAAGCTATGCTATGCTGTTTTACAGTCGGCCAGATTAACGGTCCAAATCAACAGGGGATTAACCAGTATGTTTTCAGCAGATATGACCATTCAGGGATATGACGATGAATTGATGAGTGCCATCAATGAAGAAACTCAGCGTCAGGAAGATCACATTGAATTAATTGCTTCTGAAAACTATACCAGCCCCCGTGTGATGCAGGCTCAGGGGTCAGTACTAACCAATAAATATGCTGAAGGTTATCCCGCCAAACGCTATTACGGCGGTTGTGAATATGTAGATAAGGCCGAACAGCTGGCGATAGACCGGGCTAAGAAATTATTTTCTGCTGACTATGCCAATGTTCAGCCTCATTCGGGCTCGCAGGCCAATGCAGCGGTTTATATGGCATTATGCCAGCCGGGTGACACGGTGTTAGGTATGAGCCTGGCTCATGGTGGGCATTTAACCCACGGTTCTAAAGTCAGCTTTTCGGGCAAAATGTACAATGCGGTGCAGTATGGCTTAAAAGATGAAACCGGTGAGGTAGATTATGAGCAGGTCGCCATGCTTGCCCGTGAGCACAAGCCTAAAATGATTATCGCGGGTTTTTCAGCTTATTCAAAAATTATGGACTGGCAGAAATTTCGGGATATCGCCGATGAAGTCGGGGCCTGGCTGTTTGTCGATATGGCCCATGTTGCAGGCCTGGTAGCAGCGGGTATCTATCCAAACCCTGTACCCATTGCCGATGTGGTGACGTCTACAACCCATAAAACATTGCGCGGCCCCCGCGGCGGCCTGATTCTGGCCAGAGAAAACGAAGCAATCACCAAAAAATTTAACTCGGCTATTTTTCCCGGTACACAGGGCGGCCCGCTAATGCATGTCATTGCAGCAAAAGCCGTGGCCTTTAAAGAAGCCATGGAGCCGGAGTATATAGATTATCAAAAGCAGGTGGTTAAAAACGCCCAGGCGATGGCCGCTGTATTTATGGATCGTGGCTATGATGTAGTCTCTAACGGCACTGAAAATCACCTGTTTCTAGTGAGCTTTATCAAGGCTGGCCTAACCGGCAAAGATGTAGAAAATGCGCTGGGCAAAGCCCATATTACAGTCAATAAAAATTCCGTGCCCAATGACCCGCAATCCCCCTTTGTCACTTCAGGTATTCGTGTAGGCACACCCGCACTAACCACCCGTGGTTTTAATGCAGAAGAATCAGCAGATTTAGCCAACTGGATGTGCGACATAATTGAAAACATGAATGATGAACCCCTGATTCAGGGCATCCAGAATAAAGTATCAGATATATGTGCCAGACTACCTGTATACAAGGCATAACCTTGCCCGCTGTGGACTTAAAACTTATGACTGACGACTTACGACTGTTTTTTTATGCACTGCCCGTTCTGTAAAGCGCCCGATACACGAGTGGTTGACTCTCGCCTGGGTGGCGATGGCGACCAGGTTCGCCGTCGGCGCGAGTGTGTGGATTGTTCTGAGCGCTTTACAACTTATGAAACGGCTGAATTGAGTTTTCCACGCATTATCAAGCAGGATGGCACGAGGCAGACATTCGATGAGGTGAAGCTACGCTCGGGTCTGACCAAGGCACTGGAAAAACGCCCGGTAAGCATTGAGAAAATAGAAGACAGCATCAGTCATATAAAGCATAAACTGCTGTCACAGGGAGAGCGAGAAGTAGAAGCGCGCAGAATTGGCGACTGGGTTATGGAAGAGCTGCAGTCACTGGATCATGTGGCGTATATTCGTTTTGCCTCCGTGTATTTAAGTTTTGAAGATGTGGATGCGTTTCGTAAGACCATCGAAAAGCTGGAACAGCAATAGAGATAACTGTTCAGCTCACCCCGGTATGACTCCATATCCGCGTTAAAAAATGGACATTTACATTTGTAAACGCACATTTTTCGCCTTGATCTGAAGCCATACCAGGGCAACCTGAACCGCTATCAGAATATTTCAAATTTAAGTAGATTGTTTTAACTTACATGAGCCAGAATTCACTCGATTATCAATACATGTCAAGAGCGATTCAGCTAGCTGAAAAGGGCCTCTATACCACACAGCCAAACCCCCGGGTAGGCTGTGTGGTTGTTGCGAATAATGAAATTGTCGGCGAAGGTTATCATCAGCAGGCGGGCGGGCCCCATGCAGAAATTCATGCATTAAACCAGGCCGCTGCAAAAGCTCGAGGTGCTACCGCTTATGTGAGCCTCGAACCCTGCAGTCATCAGGGCAAAACACCCCCCTGTGCTGATGCTTTAATCGCTGCCGGTGTAAGTCGAGTTGTCTGTGCCATGCAGGATCCTAATCCCCTGGTTGCAGGTAAGGGGCTGGAAAAATGTCAGCAGGCGGGTATTAGTATTGAAAGTGATTTACTGCAGGCTGAAGCCGAATTAATAAACCCCGGTTTTATTAAGCGCATGAAAACCGGCCTGCCCTTTGTGCGGCTAAAGCTTGCTATGAGTCTGGATGGCCGAACCGCCATGGCCTCAGGTGAAAGCAAATGGATTACCAGTGAATCAGCCAGAGCCGATGTGCAAAAATTACGTGCCAGAAGTTCGGTGGTGCTAACCGGTAGTGGCACTGTGCTGGCGGATAATCCATCGATGAATGTGCGTATCAGCGCAGCAGAGCTGGCTACGCCTGTTGAGCCGCACCAACCCCTGCGGGCCATTATTGACAGTGATTTAAAAGTGCCGTTAGATAGTAATATTTTTCAGCAGAGTGGGCAAACACTGTTATTCAGTACGCAGCAGGCAGAGCATGCCATTACCCTGCCGGAAAAAAATGGCAAAGTAGATTTAACCGCGGTACTGAAATATCTGGCGGATCAGCATCAGGCGAATGAGGTACACGTAGAAGCGGGTAGTGAATTATGCGGGGCGTTATTAGAACAGAAACTGGTGGATGAAATTGTGATTTATATGGCACCGCATATAATGGGTGATTCTGCTAAAGGATTGTTTCATTTGCCGGGTTTACAGCGCATGTCTGAGCGCATAGGCCTTGAAATTAAGGAAATACGCCCAATAGGAAAGGACTGGAGAATAATAGCTGTACCGATGTATTGTTAAAAGATAAAAGCATTTAGTCCGCAAATGAACGCAAAGGCACGCAAAGAAAAGCAAAAGCGTTAATGTGTGCAGTGAGTCGAAGACGTACAAACAGGAAAATTTTGCGTTTATTTGCGGACACATTGCTTTTATCTTTTAGAGGACCATATGGAGATGATTCAGCGTTTATCTAAATTATTGAGTTGGGTATAAAAGTGCAGCTGCGAATTCATTCGCACAGACCAGTTAATAAATTAAAGAGAGAAATTTATGTCCACAATAGTCGTGGTCAAAAAAAACGGTAAGGCCTGCATCGCCGCAGATAGTTTAACCACCTTTGGTGACCTGCGCATGGGTTCCGCCTATGATCGGGACTATGACAAACTACAGGCTTATAAAGATGGTTTTTTTGGTATTGTTGGCAGTGCTGCCCATGCGCTGGTAATGGAATCTGTGCTGGCAGATAAGAAAGTAGAAATCGATTTCAGTTCTCGTCTGGGGGTGTTTGAAACCTTTCGTGCATTGCATCCTATCTTAAAAGAAAACTATTTTCTAAACTCCAAAGATGAAGAAGATGACCCTTATGAGGCAACGCATATTGATGCGCTTATCTGCAATCCAAATGGGATCTTCGGCGTGTATTCATTACGTGAAGTCAGTGAATACCATAAATTCTGGGCCATAGGTTCCGGCTCTGAATTTGCATTGGGTGCAATGTATGCACTATATGATCGTTTAGACTCGGCCGAAGACATCGCCCGAGCCGGAGTTGAAGCCGGGGCTGAATTTAATGTTGCCTCCGGTTTACCGGTAAGCCTGCAAATTATCGAGCTACAAAAATAATGTTTACTGGCATTATAGAATCTCTAGGTGAAATTGAATCTATAGAAGACAAGGGTGGAGATGCCCGTTTCTGGATTAAAACCGGTAAAATGGATATGCACGATGTGAAGCTGGGGGATAGCATTGCCATGAATGGTGTTTGCCTCACTGCGATTGAATTGCGAGATGATGCCTACTGCGCAGATGTGTCCGGCGAAACTTTGTCGTTAACATCATTAAAGCAGCTGAGTGAAGGCAGCAAGGTCAATCTCGAAAAGGCGCTTACACTGCAAACTCGTTTAGGCGGGCATATGGTAAGTGGTCATGTTGATGGGCTGGGTAAAGTGCTGCAGCGTTATGATGATGGCCGCTCGGTACGTTTTATTATTGAGGCACCGACGTCGCTGGCAAAATATATCGCGGTAAAAGGTTCGATTACGGTTGATGGAGTTAGCCTGACGGTTAATAAACTGGATGGCTGTCAGTTTGAGTTAAATATAGTGCCCCATACGTTGCAGGAAACTATAATGGACAGTTATAAACCCGGCTCAGAAGTGAACCTGGAAGTGGATCTGATTGCGCGTTATCTGGAGCGTTTAATGCTGGGTGACCGAGCCGCTGAACCCGGGGCAAAAATTACCGAAGCCCTGCTGGCAGAGAACGGGTTTATTAAGTGAGGTTGTTGCTGTCTCGTTAACTTTTTAAAAAATCTATCATAGGCTTGATATAATAATTTATGAACATGTAACAAATTAACTATGACATGAAAACAATAAACACCGTATTCGTCATCTCCGAATGCTTGTGTCGGAGATCCAGTGACTTCAAATGCTGCAAAGTCGCTGGATTCCCGACACAGGCATTCGGGAATGACGGGAACCTGAAAATAACGGGACAGTAGTGAAGTGAGATAATATTAAAAATGCAATTGAATAATATAGAAGAAATTATAGAAGACATAAAGCAGGGCAAGATGGTCGTCATTATGGATGACGAAGATCGTGAAAATGAAGGTGACCTGCTAATGGCTGCCGCCTCCTGCAGTGCAGAAGATATTAATTTTATGGCCCGTTATGGCCGTGGCCTGATTTGCCTGACTTTAAGTGAAGAGCGTTGTCGTCAACTACGGCTATCACAGATGGTAGAAAATACAGATGATATGCACGGCACTAATTTTACCGTGAGTATTGAAGCGGCAGAAGGTGTGACCACCGGTATATCAGCTGCGGATCGTGCGATTACCGTGCAGGCAGCCGTCGCTGCAGATGCCAGCCCACTGGATATAGTGCAGCCGGGACATGTGTTTCCACTTAAAGCACAGCCGGGCGGTGTACTTAATCGTGCCGGACATACAGAAGCCGGCTGTGACCTGGCACGTCTTGCAGATTTTGAACCAGCTGCGGTAATAGTTGAAATCTTAAATGATGATGGCAGCATGGCTCGGCGACCGGACCTGGAAAAATTTGCCAAACAGCATAATCTTAAAATTGGCACTATCGAAGATTTAATTCGTTACCGAATTAAAAATGAAAAAACCGTAGAACGAGTTGCAGAAAGTGACTTCCCCAATGAATTTGGTCATTTCCGGCTGTATGCGTATCAGGACGCAATCGGTAATGACCTGCATCTGGCTCTGGTGAAAGGCGATATAGACCCGGCAAAACCCGTGCGGGTACGAGTGCATATGGAAAACACCATGTGTGATGTGCTAGCCTCCAGTAAAAAATGTGGCTGGCCATTACGCGATGCAATGAAAGCTATCGCTAAAGCAGATGAACCGGGGGTGATTGTTATTTTACGAGAGCCTGAATCTGCAAGGCAAATAGTGCGCTGGATGCTGGATCATACAGAAGAGCATAAAGAGGACAGTGATTCACCGGAAGAGTTACGAACACTGGGCATAGGTGCGCAGGTTCTAATGGATTTAAATGTACATAAAATGCGTCTGTTATCAGCACCAAAACGTATTCATGGTTTAGCCGGTTTTGGCCTTGAAGTGGTGGATTATGTTCGCGGTGATGAATAACCTGTATAATTTTAACAGTGTATTTGATAAAGATAAAAGCTTCGTAGTAACCTGAGTTATCTATTTGAAGTGTATAAATTCTTAGTGACTCAATCGCGACCTTTAGATCGCGATCAGGGTTATAAAAATATAAATTGTATAACGTAAAGAGAAAATAATGTCAGATATAAAAATACTAGAAGGCGAACTACAATACACAGAAGGTAATTTCGTAATTGTTAGTGCCCGTTTTAACAGTTTTATTGTAGACAGCCTTGAAAGTGGTGCTATTGATGCGTTAAAACGTCATGGTGTAGCTGATTCAGGTATCACCCTGGTTAAAGTACCCGGTGCCTATGAAATGCCGCTGGCCATTCAGCAACTGGCGCAAAGTGGTAAATATGATGCCATTATTGGTTTAGGTGCAGTCATTCGTGGCTCAACCCCGCACTTTGATTTTGTTGCCGGTGAAGCCTCAAAAGGCATGGCCAATGTTTCATTAGATAACAATATTCCTGTTATAAATGGAGTGTTAACCACCAATACCATTGAACAGGCAATTGAACGTGCCGGCACAAAGGCGGGTAATAAAGGTGCAGAAGCCGCCATCAGTGCGCTTGAAATGGTCAATCTGCTGAAGAAGATTACTTAATGGCCGTGTCGCTTGCAAAGAGTCGGAGTAATGCCCGTAAAAAAGCTACCCAGGCTTTATATCAGTGGCAAATGTCCGGCAATGACCTGACTGAAATTGAAAAGCAGTTTCATCAGGAGCAGAATATGGAAAAAGTCGATACAGATTATTTCCACACACTGTTACATCAGGTGCCCACTGAAATTACATTGCTGGATGAACTAATTCTAAAATACAGTGATCGTAAACAGGATGAATTAGACCCGATTGAGCAGTCTATTTTAAGACTCTCTAGTTACGAATTAAAATACCGTGCCGATGTTCCCTATAAAGTCGTAATTAGCGAAGCCATAACTCTGGCTAAAATGTTTGGCTCAGATAAAAGCCATGCGTTTGTGAATAGCATTCTTGATAAGCTGGCTAAAGACCTGCGCAAGCTGGAAACAGGGAGTTCAAAATAGTTGTAAGTCAAAGGCTGTTTTGCGCAAATGGGCCTTTTCGTTTTTCACGGTATCTGCATAAACATTAAAACAGCTGCCATGCACAGATTATCGACAAAATAACCGATGAAAACGTGTTTTATGGCATTTGGCACATGGTGGTATATGGCCTGCCTTATGAAAATGCAGTTGTTCGCCGCATGCATCACAGGTGAGCACGCCAGGCCCGGTAAGTTCACCCGTGTGGTATTCTGCGCTCTCACCTGCGGCTTTTAGCCTGGCGAGTTCAATGGTCGTTTGATCGGCCGCCTGTTTGAAATAATCATATAAATAGCTTTCAATGACATCTATATCCAGAGCCAGCCATTTTTTAAAGTCAGCCCCTGTTTCTGTCATATAGCTGGCGGCTTCTTCAAGATCGCGCTTTAGATATTTTGCAATTTTTTCAGCTTCCTCTTCTGTGAGCTCGCCTAGTTCAGATATCTTTTCACTGCTGGCATCTATTATTTTATGCAGCGCAGGCCCGGTTTTTTTTTCGAGTAGCCTGAACTCTTTAATGCTCAGTTTTAACAGCTTTTCATAGGCCTCACTCATGCCTTCAGTGGGGAAGGGTTTGGGCGACTGTTTATTCATGGCTTTTTCCTCCTCTGTAAGTATATTTTATACCTGACAGGCTTATTTATATTGATATTTAACAAATTATTCCAGTTTAAATGGCCAGGTTTTAAGTGATAGCTACAGACCAGAGCACTAAGTAACTGAGGATATATATTGCTGAATCAGAAATAAAGGATACGGTTAATCAGCGATAGAAAAATAACGCCTACAGGAAAAACGAATATTGTTATGTTCTGTGATATAAAAACAGGTATTCTTTTCACCTGATTCATTAGTAAGTGGCAGAATGGTGATTAACTGTCAGAAAAATACTATGCTAAATAATGCAGGCAAATTACTGCAGATATAGATATTGCGTTGTCTGAATATCTAAAGAAACTAATGTGTAAACCATAAACCTTATCTCTGTATCATCAAAAGATAATGAATCTTTTAAAAAATAAATATAAAAAATTGTTGCAGGTAAACTTGAAAAAACCTGCTAAACTACAATAAATTGTATGCTTTTTAATCAAAAAAGAATATGATACTCACTTTCTCTAACAACACTGGTGTTTAAAATGGCCGTAAAGAAAAAAGGTAGAAAAAAAGCTGCTAAAAAAGCAAATCCGTTAGTAGCATTAAAAACTAAATTAGCTCAGGTTACAGCACAAACTGCTACAGTTAAAGCTGAAGTAAAAGAAACTGTTAAACGTGCTGATGCCTTAGTTAAAGGTATGCAAAGTGCGCCTGCTGCACCTGCTGCAAAGAAGAAAACAGCTAAGAAGCGTCGTAAAAAGCGTGCTGCAAAGAAAAAGTAAAATATAAGAAATCGTAAGGGCAATCCACTGCGGTTGCCCTTTGTTTTCGGCCCTTTTAAGTCTAAAAAGGCCAGACATTATCATAGTGACCAGGTAAAACCGTGTTGTTTGAACCCCACTGTATATAATAATTACTTCTCTGCGCCTGTGTGGCAAAGCTATAAATTCACATATCCCATAGCCTTAGATCAAACTAAGCTGCTGGAATTCATAAAAACTGTTTATGAATTATTACCATGCATTGCTTCATACATAGCCAGATATTCTGCTTCCATTGAGTTAAATTCATCCTGTAGCTGTGCGAAAGCCACATCTTTTTTAATAAGACCTTCTTCCAGGTCGCTAATTTTAGTTGTCATGACGTCCAGTTCTTCACTGTCAGGGATCTGGCCGGACTGATTTTCAAGCTCTGTAGATACCTGTAGCCGTTCGTTTTCTTCTTCAAGAATAGTGATACAGCCCATCATTTCCTGTGATGTGCGGGCAAACTCACCGATTGTCTTTTTCAATTTCTCAGCTTGCGAGGCATCTATTTCCAGTGATTCAATGGTTTCTATTAATAGTCGTATTTTGTTTTCCTGGTCTTCAACCACTTCTTTCATCTGTACCAGGTCGATAACCGAGTCGTTTTCTTCCTGTTTCTCATCTAAAGCATCTTTGAACAGGGCATTGTGTCTGGCTTCCATACTATCAACTTCCTGCTGGAGTCGATCATTTTCCATTTCCAGTATTTCCATGCACATTTTTGAGTCATCCAGTTTTGTTTCGATTATGCCTATCTGCTCCTTAAGCAGCTTAAGTGATTTTGAATCTTCAGGGTGCTCTTCTTCAGCACCTACCAGGGCTTTTTTCATGCTACTCAGGGCATTTTCCTGATCATAGATAATGTCTTTAAGCTTGTTGACTTCACTATCAATTTTTTTACCCTGGGTTTCTATGTAAAATACTTTTTCTTTGCTTTCTGTTTTCTGTGCTTCTGATACGGCTGCTCCCATGGTAGTTTCAGTGGTTTTGAACTGTTCCAGCAGGCTTATCATTCCAGCGTAGACGCTATCCCAGAAATGGATTTCATGTTCAGTTTTTTCTGCGGCAGCTTTTTCCATCAATAAAAATTGTGTGCGAGCCTGTAATAGCTCACTCTGTTCTTCATTTGGGGCAGGAGATGCAGTTTCCATATCCCCATCGCTGTTCAGGGCGTTTTCCTTTGCCCCATCATTCTCAATATTCTGTTGCTGTGTTATTTTTACTGAATTGCGCTCCATTGCCTGTTCAAGAAAATCGATATAACTATTTCCCAGTTCAATTACTTCTGTATCTGCCAGGTGCATAGCCTGATTATCCGGGGACTGTCTGGTTTTTGATTTACGCAGCATGATAATGACCAGTGTAATGCTTATGCCGAAAAAGATAAGCAGTACTTCTGCAATAATCAGAATATATATAAGTGGTATGTCCATTGCTTTTAGCTATTTGACCTTTATTTTTTATTTTTTAAATGTCTGTAGATTAAAAAGCCATTTAAACCCAGGAAAATAAGAATTACATTGGCAAGTCCGAAATAGATCAGGGTTGTGACTAGATCTTCTTCCTCAGGTTTTTCAGCTGCAGCTTCTGCTGTGTCAATCACCGCTGTTTCAGTTTTGGTTACCTCTATAGCAGGCTTTTCCTGCACAGGTTTTTCGCTTACAGGCTCAGGTTCGGCAGGCATGGTGTTTTTGAAAGAAAATATCTGCTGACGCTGAAAGGTAGGTGATTCTGCAATAATACTGGCACCGTAAATACCGTCCATTTCGGGTTTGAAGTAAATAATATAGACACCTTCTTCATTTGCCGCTTCAATCGGAAAGCTTTCAATGATGTCATCCGGGTGTTCTATTTCCAGCATAAGCTCAATTTTTTTTAATAATTCCGGGTTAGCCTGAGCTTCATTATTTTGCTCAAACCAGGATTTTATAATTAATTCTGGATAGTCATTTTGCTGATTAAATTCAAATCGGGTGCGCAGTTTTACATCGGTTACGATATAGGCCCGGTTATCATCATCACTGAATAATATTGTCCATTCACCTTTATCCGGTTTTTTGATGGTTATCATGTCGAAACTGGTGGAAACAAACCATTTTATTTGTTCAGATTTAATGCTGGAATTAAATTTATTGCCAGTGGGCGGCTGTAAATAGATCTGACTACTTTCAGAGTCTTTATTGGCGATAATAGTGATTTCCTGAATGCTGGAGTCGACAACAAATTTATTTTCATTCAGGGGCAGCATATCCGGTTGCCTGGTTTGCTCAAATATTTTACTAAATACCTTGTGTAAAACTTTATCGCTGGCGGCAAGGGCATAACGACCATCGGTTGCTTCTGCTATTTCCTGTAGCAGTGCCTGATCCGATGCTTCAGTAAAGGCGATGCTGTAAATTTTAATATTATGCTCAATAAGCTGGGGCAATAAATCTTCAAAAATCTGTTTTCTTAGCTGTGCAGATTTTTCAGCATTTCCCACATCCATCTGTCCATCGGACATTAATATAATGATGGGTTCATGGTTTAGCTGGTCACTCTCTTTTAAAAACTCGATGCCTTTGGCAATGGCGGAGTGAATATTGGTATACATACCTTTGTCTGAAATTTTGTCCGTTGCACGCAAAGCCTGTTGCAGTTGTGTGTCAGTTTCAAGTTGGGTGAGATAGGTGATAGGCCAGGCCTGGCTGCTAAAGCTAACGACACTGAGCCGATCCTGATTGCCTAAAAGTGAAATAAATAATTTGGCGGCGGGTTTGCGCAGTTGTCCGGGGTCGGTTTTTTTCATGCTACCGGAACTGTCCATTACCATTACGGCATCCAGCGGCAGCTTTTCTTCAGCAAAAGAGGTGCTTACCGAAGCTGAAAGCAGACAGCTGGAGATAAGAATTGTATTTATTATATTTATTTCTGGCACAGTCAATGCCCATATTTAGACGTAAATTACATATTAGGGGCGCTATTTTAAAGAAGTTATTAAGATAAAGCCCCTAAGCCCTTCATTTTATTGTAGTACACAAATAGGAAACTGCTGTTAAATCATTGCTTTGCAGAGGCGGGAGCGTATGAGCTATCCTCACGAAATATACTTTAAAATCAAAAAGATAAAATAAAAAGAAAAACCTCAATAGAATAAAGTTTGTAGTAGCAATGTAGATAAATTCTAATAATGCTGACGGTGTAAGAAGCGTAAATCCTTGATGCTTAAGGCTTATTACTAAATCAGAAATAAAGGAGTCTGTTAATAAGCGATAGAAAAATAGTAGTTGTAGGAGATACTATTTATAACAGGTATGCTTTTCACCTGATTCTTTAGTATTTAGCATGTATTTGTGTTTTCTTTTTACGGGTTTAACATATTGCTAGCTGGGTGCGGTATTTAACTGATGTACCTGAGCAGGGTTGATTTCAGTTTTTCCATTAAC
>QIDK01000145.1 GCA_003228405.1 Gammaproteobacteria bacterium
GCATTGCACAAATATTTCGTCAGCTAAAGCTACCTCCTGCAAAAATAGCGTACATTCGCGTTTATTTGCGCTAAAAATGCCTTTATCTTTTTGACTTTAATACTTATTTTGTGGGGATAGCTCAGGGACAGAGCCGAATGGCAAGGCATCTCCTGTTGTTTTGTGCTTTCTGTCCTTAGCTTGTATTGCAGGTTGGCACTGGGCTTGCGAAGCCCAACAGCTGTGCCTTCGTAACTGATTGATTGTTGGGTTTCGCAAGCTCAACCGCAAGCTACGGCTCGGTCATTTTTCATGCTTTCCATAATACTTTCACAGTCTCTTCAGCGTTGGAACGCATAGAGTAGAATCAGTTTATAACAGGATATGAATTCCTGTGCAGGAAGGTGGCAGCCAGATCTAAAAAGTCAGAATTTCGGGTGTCCTGGAGTTTCGTCAGGGTTTCCCTGATTTGTTATGCAAATAGCCCCACAAGTCATTGAGAAATCACTCATTTTTTGCTAATATTCAGCTCACTTTCTGCGGCTCCAAAATACAATCTAAAAGGCCAAAAATAACCTGATGACACGTTATATTTTTATCACTGGTGGTGTGGTTTCATCCCTGGGCAAGGGCATTGCTGCTGCTTCTCTCGGTGCTATCCTTGAGGCCCGTGGCCTTTCGGTCAAAATGCTCAAGCTCGACCCATATATCAACGTTGATCCCGGCACCATGAGCCCGTTTCAGCATGGCGAAGTGTATGTTACCGATGATGGGGCAGAAACAGATCTTGATCTTGGCCATTACGAGCGATTTGTAAATTCACGCACCTCACAGGCAAGCAATTTTACCTCTGGCCGTATTTATGAAACCGTGATTCGAAAAGAACGCCGTGGAGAATATCTGGGTGGCACGGTTCAGGTCATTCCCCATATTACGGATGAAATTAAGCGCAGTGTCATTAAAGGTGCGGTGGGAGCCGATATTGCCATGGTTGAAATTGGCGGTACAGTGGGCGATATCGAATCTCTACCATTTTTAGAAGCTATTCGACAAATGGGTGTTGAGCTAGGGCATGATAAGGCCCTGTTTATGCATCTGACCCTGGTGCCCTACATTCGATCTGCGGGCGAAGTAAAAACCAAGCCCACCCAGCACTCGGTTAAAGAATTACGTTCAATTGGTATCCAGCCTGATATTTTACTCTGTCGATCAGAAGAATATCTGGCGGTTGAAGAACGCCGCAAAATTTCACTGTTTACCAATGTTGAAGAAAAAGCGGTTATCTCCGCTAAAGATTTAGACCATATCTATAAAATTCCGCAATGGTTGCAGGCTCAGGGTCTGGATAAAATTGTGGCGGATAAACTGCACCTTGATTTGCCTGAAGCCGATCTCTCCGACTGGCAGGCAGTGGTCAATACCCTGGAAAACCCTGAATCAGAAGTGACTATAGGAATGGTCGGTAAGTATGTTGATTTAACTGAATCTTATAAGTCGCTTAATGAATCTTTAAGCCATGCGGGTATTCAGAATAAAGCGCGGGTACACATTAAATATATTGATTCTGAAATGCTTGAAAGTGGCGATACCTATTTACTGGAAGAGCTGGATGCCATACTGGTTCCCGGTGGTTTTGGTAAACGTGGAGTAGAAGGCAAAATTGCAGCGGTGAAGTATGCCCGTGAAAATAAAGTACCCTATCTGGGTATATGTCTGGGTATGCAGGTGGCGGTTATTGAATATGCCCGACATATGGCCAATATGGAAGATGCTCACAGCACGGAATTTAACCCCTCAACCGAGCATCCGGTGATTGCACTGATTACCGAGTGGCAGGCTGAATGTGGTAAAACAGAAACCCGGAGTGAAAATTCAGATCTGGGTGGCACTATGCGCTTAGGCGCTCAGCCCTGCAATTTACAGAAAGGCAGTAATATTGCTCGTATTTATGCCACCGATAAAATTTCTGAGCGGCACCGTCATCGTTATGAATTTAATAATACCTTTATGGCGTCACTTGAAGACAAGGGGCTTACATTTTCAGGTCGTTCAGTCGATGGAAATCTGGTAGAAGTTATTGAAGTGGCAGATCATCCCTGGTTTATTGCCTGCCAGTTTCACCCTGAGTTCACCTCAACACCGCGCAAAGGCCACCCCCTGTTTACAGACTACATAAAAGCAGCCTGTACCCATCGAGACCACCGAGGTAAGAGCTAATGGATTTATGCGGCTTTAAAGCGGGTTTAGATCAGCCCTTTTTTCTACTGGCTGGCCCATGTGTGATCGAGTCAGAAGCAATGGCGCTGGATACCGCAGCACAGTTAAAACAAATTACAGATAAACTCAATATCCCGTTTATCTATAAATCATCATTTGATAAAGCTAATCGTTCATCTATAGAAAGCTTTCGTGGTCTGGGCATGGCAGAGGGCCTGCGTATTCTGCAAAAGGTAAAAGATGAGGTGGGTGTGCCGGTAATTACCGATGTGCACGAAGATACCCCCATGGATGAAGTGGCAGATGTAGTCGATGTTATTCAGACCCCCGCATTTTTATGTCGGCAGACTAATTTTATTCTTAAAGCGGCGGCCGCCGGTATTCCGGTCAATATCAAAAAGGGCCAGTTTATGGCGCCCTGGGATATGAAACACGTAGTCGATAAAGCCAGAACCACGGGCAATCAACATATTATGGTGTGTGACCGGGGCGTATCCTTTGGTTATAACAATCTGGTATCTGATATGCGAGCTCTGGCGGTAATGCGTGAAACGGGCTGCCCGGTAGTATTTGATGCAACTCACTCAGTGCAACTGCCCGGCGGGCAGGGTACAACCTCGGGAGGCCAGCGTGAGCATGTGCCTGTATTAGCCCGCGCGGCAATGGCCGCCGGTGTCTCAGGTGTGTTTATGGAAACCCATCCCGACCCGGCAAATGCACTCAGTGATGGCCCGAATGCCTGGCCGCTGGACAAAATGGAAGCGTTGTTAGCACGTCTTAAAGGCATAGATGAACTGGTTAAATCATCACCGTTTGAAGAAACAGAGTTATAAACGTAGGTTGGGGTGACGAAGGAACCCCAACAATAAATGGCTCAGTCGCCTAAAATGTTGGGCTTCGTACCTCAGTACCAACCTACGAAATATTTAGAATTATTAAGCATGAAAACGAAACAAAAATACATAAGGTATTGAAAAAAACATGTCAAAAATTAAGCAGATAATTGCTCGCGAAATTCTCGATTCAAGAGGCAATCCTACATTAGAAGCTGATGTTATTCTGGAAAGTGGGGTACGCGGTCGAGCGGCAGTACCATCAGGGGCATCGACCGGCGCGCGTGAAGCAATAGAGTTACGTGACGGTGATAAAAATCGTTATATGGGCAAAGGTGTATTAAAAGCGGTAGCCAATGTAAATGGCGAAATACAAAAAGCGCTTATCGGCACAGATTGCCGTGAGCAACGCAGCATAGATAACATCATGCTGAAACTGGATGGCACAGAAAACAAAGAGCGCCTGGGCGCCAATGCATTATTAGCTGCATCCCTTGCCGCTGCACATGCTGCAGCCAACTACGAAAACAAAGACCTGTTTGATTACCTGGGTAATGGCACATTTAAATTGCCGGTACCAATGATGAATATTATCAATGGTGGTTCACATGCAGATAACAGCGTAGATCTGCAGGAATTTATGATTTTACCCGTAGGCGCGCCCAGCTTTAAAGAAGCACTACGTTATGGCACAGAAGTATTTCATGCTCTGAAAAAAGTGTTATCTGATCGAGGCATGATTACAACCGTAGGAGATGAAGGTGGTTTTGCACCCAACCTGTCATCCAATGAAGAAGCCATAGAAGTTATTTTAGAGGCGATTGAAAAAGCCGGTTATGTGGCGGGTAAAGATATTTACTTAGGCCTGGATGTGGCCAGTTCTGAGTTTTATATAGATGGTAAATACGATCTGGCTTCAGAAAATCGTAAATTAAGCGCTGAGGAAATGGTCGACTTTATGGCAGAGTGGGTTGATAAATATCCCATTATTACCATTGAAGATGCACTGGATGAAGCAGACTGGGAAGGCTGGGCAAAATTAACGGAACGCTTAAATGATAAGGTTCAGTTAGTCGGTGATGATCTGTATGTTACCAATACTAAAATCTTTAAAGAAGGTATAGATAAAGGGATAGCAAACTCTATCTTAATTAAATTTAACCAGATTGGTACCTTAAGTGAAACTCTGGATGCGATTAACATGGCACACGATGCGGGTTATACGGCGGTTATCTCACATCGCTCAGGTGAAACAGAAGATTGCACCATTGCTGATTTATGTGTGGCAACCTGCACCGGACAAATTAAAACCGGTTCATTGTCTCGCTCAGATCGAGTGGCTAAATATAACCAGTTATTACGCATTGAAGAAACCCTGGGTGATAAAGCGGTGTATGCCGGTAAATCTGCATTTAAGCACCTGAGCTGATTTTTTGAAATGGCTACTCTCTCTGCTCATTGTTTTACTGCTGCTATTGCAGTATAAACTCTGGGTAGGTGATGGTGGTATTCCAGAGGTTTTACACCTGCAAAAAGAAGTCGCAAAACAGCAACAGAACAAACAGAATCTGGAAGAGCGCAATGCATCGCTGGCTGCTGAAGTAAAAGATTTAAAACAGGGGCTGGATGCAATTGAAGAACGCGCCCGCAGTGAAATGGGTATGATTGGTAAGGATGAAACCTTCTACCAGATCATACATGCGTCTGAATAATATTATGCTGCGATATTTTTAATGAATGATAAAAAATTCTGGGCAGTCATACCCGCTGCGGGTACTGGCAAACGTATGCAGGCCGATCGGCCAAAACAATATTTGCCTCTGCATAATAAAACCGTTATTGAGCATACTCTTGAGCGCCTGTTATCCATTGATGAAATTATCGGTGTTGTATTATCAATTAGTGATGGTGATGAGTACTGGCCCGATTTAAATTACACAAATGAAAAACCGCTGCTTATTGCCAACGGTGGCAAAGAACGTTGTGATTCAGTTTTAAATGCACTCAGGCTGCTTGAAAAAGAAAATAAAAATGCAGAATCAATCTGGGTATTAGTACATGATGCGGCTCGGCCCTGTGTGCGGGCAGACGATATAAAAAAATTAATTAAACAGGCAAGTCATAAAGTAGATGGTGGTTTACTGGCTTTACCTGTGCGCGACACAATGAAGCGCTCTAATCAACATGCGCAGGTTACAAAAACAGTTAATCGTGATGGTTTGTGGCATGCGCTAACTCCACAGATGTTTCGCCTCGACTTATTATTAGCAGCCTTGCAACAGGCGAAAAAAGATAATACACCTGTGACAGATGATGCGTCGGCGATGGAGTTAGCGGGATATCAGCCGCAGTTAATTGAAGCCCATGAAGATAATATAAAAATTACCCGGGCATTTGATTTGCAGCTGGCTGAACTGTATTTAAAAAATCAGTTTTAAACTTTTACAAATCTATATTTTTAAAAGCCCACGAGCTACCGCCTTCAAAAGCAGCTGGATGGTGCCGGTGAATTCTGTCTTCAATCATGCCCGCTTTTTCATTGGGTACATCAACCATCAGAAGTAGTTCATTGTGGCTTAATGCATGTTTGAAATTATTCAAATGTGTACGCGGGATATGCCGACTAAAAAAATCACCTACAGAAAAGGTTAAAACCATTACGCCTAGCGCTAACAGCGACAGTATATACTCACCTGAAATAAGGGCTATCACGAAAACAGCAAGAAAAATAAAAAATAGAAACAGATTTCCACTCCAGAATATATTTTCTATTTTCTGGGCTTCATCATGCGCCTGATTTTTAGTGGCAGGATTTAATGAGTCAATAGGCAGGTTATGCTCAGCATAGGTGTGAATGTTTTTATCTTTTACGCCAAGTTGTAAAAGTTCATTAACAACTTTTTGTGCCAGTTTAGCATTGGGTAGTAAAAAATTGAGTCTACGGAACATAGCGATCTCCTTTTAAATGTGAGATCCATAGAAATTTATCTCCTTACTAAATTTATACAATTTCTGGCTGAATTAGTCAAGTGCTTCTGGTCTGATAAATGCCTGCAAGGCCCACTGTGGCGGCTCTTGAGCCAGTTTTTATCGTTTCCACATTGCTCAAACTGTTTGTAGGTTGGGCTGAGGCACGAAGCCCAACAACTGTGTCTTCGTAACCGATTGATTGTTGGGTTTCACAAGCTACGGCTCGATCATTTTTTATGTTTCCCATCACTGCTGTCCCGTTAACTTTTTAAATAAATGCTACCAAGTGCTTATGGGTAAGCAATCACATATCTACAGGCATAAAAAAGGGCGCCCACACGGGGCGCCCCAATTTAACAATAAAGACGGAGGCTTTATTTGTTTTCTTTACGCTCTTTGGCTTCTTTAATAACTTCTTCTGCCACATTTTTAGGGCAGGGCAGGTAGTGTGAGAACTCCATAGAGAACTGGCCACGACCGGAAGTCATAGTACGCAAATCACCAATGTAACCAAACATTTCGCTCAAAGGCGCATCGGCTTTAATGCGCACGCCAGTTGGGCCAGCTTCCTGCCCCAGAATCATGGCGCGACGACGGTTTAAGTCACCAATAACATCACCTACGTGATCTTCTGGTGTGAACACATCAACTTTCATAATCGGCTCAATTAACTGTGGGCCGGCTTTAGAAATAGACTGACGGTATGCACCACGAGCAGCGATTTCGAAAGCAACAGCCGACGAGTCAACCGCGTGGAAAGCGCCGTCTGTTAATGTGAATTTCACATCTAATAGTGGGTACTCGGCCAGTACACCTTTGTCCATCATGCTTCTAAATCCTTTTTCTACGGCAGGCCAGAATTCGCGAGGTACATTACCGCCGGTTACCTTTGATTCAAATTCAAAACCTGAATTCGCTTCACCTGGCTCAATGATGTAGTCGATCTTACCAAACTGACCCGAACCACCTGACTGCTTCTTGTGGGTATAGCTGTCTTCGATTTTCTGGGTGATGGTTTCACGGTAGGCCACCTGTGGCTTACCTACAGTTACATCAACGCCGTGAGTACGTTTTAAGATATCGATCTTGATATCCAGGTGCAGCTCGCCCATGCCACGCAAAATGGTTTCACCCGATTCTTCGTCAGTGTTAACGTAGAATGAGGGGTCTTCCTGAACCATTTTAGATAAAGCCAGACCCATTTTCTCAGAGCCACCCTTATCATTCGGTGAAATCGCAATAGAAATAACGGGATCAGGGAATACCATCGGCTCTAATGTTGCAGGGTTCTTTTCGTCCGCCAGGGTGTGGCCGGTCTGAACGTTTTTCAGGCCAACAAAGGCCACAATATCACCCGCCTGACAGCTGCTGATTTCTTCCGCTTTATCCGCGTGCATCATTACCATACGGCCAATACGTTCTTTTTTGCCGGTGAAGGTGTTAACCAGTGTGTCGCCTTTGTTGATGGTGCCTGAGTAGATGCGCACGAAGGTAAGGGCGCCGAAACGGTCATCCATAATTTTGAATGCTAATGCACGAACCGGCTTAGTTGGGTCAACAATCGCAAACTTGCCGGTTTCTTCGCCTTCTTCATCCACTTCTGGCTGAGGTGGCACATCGGTTGGGCAGGGCAGGTAATCAACCACTGCATTCAGCATAGGCTGAACACCCTTGTTCTTAAACGCAGAGCCGGTGTAAGTCGGGAAGAAGTCCAGCGCGATAGTGCCTTTACGGACGCAGCGCTTAAGGTCTTCTACAGAAGGTTCTTCACCTTCCAGATAGGCTTCCATCAGGTCATCGTCCTGCTCAACCGCAGCTTCGATCAGCTTTTCACGCCATTCTTCAACGGTATCTACCATGTCTGCAGGTACATCTTCTAATGTATAGGCTTCCGGATCACCCGATTCATCCCATACCCAGGCTTTACGGGTCAGCAGGTCAACAATGCCTTTTAACTGGTCTTCTGCACCAATCGGTAGCACCATTACCAGTGGCGATGCCGCAAGCACATCTTCAATCTGCTTAACTACACGGTAGAAGTCGGCACCGATACGGTCCATCTTGTTAATAAAAATAACCCGCGCAACCGCAGATTCATTGGCATAACGCCAGTTAGTTTCAGACTGGGGTTCAACACCGCCAGAGGCACAGAATACACCTACGCCGCCATCAAGCACTTTCAGTGAGCGATAAACTTCGATAGTGAAGTCAACGTGGCCCGGTGTGTCGATAATATTGAACTGATGATCATCCCAGAAACAGGTGGTCGCAGCCGACTGGATAGTAATACCGCGCTCAGCTTCCTGTTCCATAAAGTCGGTGGTTGCGGCACCATCGTGCACTTCACCAATTTTATGGATTTTACCAGTCAGCTTCAGAATACGCTCTGTAGTGGTGGTTTTACCCGCATCTACATGGGCGAATATGCCGATATTTCTGTAACGAGATAGATCTGTCATGTTCTTACTCTTAAATAAAGTTAAATAATATTGTTGCTGTCCCGCCAGTTTTTAGCGGGTCAGGTGTGCGTGCAAATGCTTAATAATCAATGGCTTAAATGAGTTAATTAAAGCTTTTTAAGATTAAAGGTTCACGTTCTTTGCAGGCAACACTAAATCTGTTTAAAACGAAGGCGCGGATTATACTAAAAAAGGGGTGTAAAACATAGGCGAATATTAGAAAAAAGTTAAACTATATCAGGGGGCCAGGGATACTCTGATCAAGGCTGATTATTTTTTCTCAGCCTAATTCTAACCATACTTAATTAGAGTATCCCTGGCAGAGGGCCGGGTTTAAATTTTAAGCAAAAGTCAAAAGCCTGAACCGCAGAGGACGCAGGGGTGCGCAGAGAATACAGGCGCCTGTATATTAATTAAGATAAGTTGATTTTCACCCTATGCATTCCCGCCCAGGAGCGTGGGTACGAGCCTGTAACATAATTTATAGGCTTTTCTCTGCGTATCTCTGCGGTTAAAATTTTTTAAAGTGCAATTAATTTGCAGATGAAATTACACTCTCCAGTCAATTTCATCCTGCCCATGCCGTTGCAAAAAGCCATTAATCTGCGAAAACGGTTTGCTACCAAAAAATCCACGATAAGCGGATAAAGGCGAGGGGTGAGGCGAGCGAATCACCAGGTGCCGTTTCTCGTCAATCATCGCGCCTTTCTTCTGCGCATAAGCCCCCCAGAGCACAAACACCAGCGGGCGATCTAGCTCGTTTACCACTGAAATTACCTTATCCGTAAAAACCTCCCAGCCCTTGCCCTGATGTGAATTTGCCAGACCACTTTCAACGGTTAAAACGCTGTTGAGTAATAAAACACCCTGATTAGCCCAGTTTTGTAAATTGCCATGCTGGTTGTTAATCCCAAGGTCTGTATTCAGCTCTTTATATATGTTGATGAGAGATTTGGGGATAGGGCGCACCTCTGGCTGCACTGAAAAACACAGGCCATGTGCGTGGCCTGGGGTGGGATAGGGGTCCTGCCCAAGGATAACCACCTTAACTCTGTTCAGTGGTGTGCTATTGAGGGCATTAAACCAGAGATCAGAATGGGGAAAGATAATTTTGCCCCTGTCTTTTTCATGACGTAAAAAGGCTTTTAGCGACTGCATGTGAGCTTTCTCCAGCTCTGGAGAAAGTGACTCGGCCCAGCTACTATCAAATGGAATATTCATATATTTTCTAAAAGCAAAAAGCATTTTTCCGCAAATATACGCAAAATAGTGTAAATTTTGGGGTTGTGCAGTAGTTACTAATGAATCAGATGAAAAGAATACCTGCCTTATATCACAGAACATTAACAAAAAAATGGTTTCTTCTGTAGGCGCTATTTTTCTATGGCTTATTGCAGACTGCTTTATTTCTGACTCAGTAATATGTACAGCTTTGGCAAGCTCCAGGGATTTGATTATTATTCATACCGGTTTACACAAATTAAAGTCTGATTGAAACAATCAGACTTTATCCAGTTTCCCTAAAACAGTTTATTTAAGCTGACGGAAATTACATTTCGATCATAAACATAGATAGTATCAGTTGAGCTATTATCGGTGTATTCCAGCTTGAGCTTGAGTTTCATGCTCTTATCAAAGCGGTAATTGGAATAGACAGCTGCTTTCCAGCGATTATCAGTACGACTCTGTGTAGTCGTTGATGGATAGCTACTCATGCGATATGCCAGGTCACCGCCTAATTGCCATGCATTATTCAGCACGGCAGTATATTTACCCCGAAAAGTATGCCGGGTGGGTGAATAGCTGAATTCATTTCCTGTTGCCGTGGATATAAAATCTTTTCTGTCGTTTAATTCCAGCTCATAATATAACTGCATGGAATTGCTCTTGTTATAGCGACGAAATTCACCTCTGATTTTCTGCCGCCAGCCTTCAAGATAATCATAGCGGAAATTATCGCTGCTAATATTCTCATAACGATAACGCAGGTAAAATCTATCGGTTCTGGAGGTTTTGAGTTTGCCCCTGGCTTCCAGCTTAAGAATGGACTGATAGTCCAGAGGGCCATATGTCAGCTTATCAAAACCGGCCTTAAACTGAGTATTCCAGTTGGCCAGTTTCTGTGTTTTTTTAAGACTTACGCCAAATTGATCCTGATCAAAAGAGCCTTTACTGATATTCGGGTTACCGCTATCACCGTATTTGATGGTATAAAGCATGGCCTCGCCCGTCCAGCCATTCGACTTTTTCCCAGTAAACAGATAATCTGCAGATAACATTGCATCGAAAAAATTAGCTGACTCTTCCGTTCTTATCCCCGCTGGCGCAAAGTTAATATTGTCATCATAGCCAATAGCCCCATTAAGGTATACCGACCAGGGCTTTTTCTTCGGTCTGATCTTTTTGAGTTGCTGTTTGGCCAGATAAATCATTTTCTTATCTTTGCTGTTTCGAACGACCGAATTGAAATATCCTCTGGCTTCGGCTTTGTTATTCTGTTTAACAGCAATCAGCCCCAGGTTATATTCAGCCAGCGATTTCATTTTTGGACTCTTTCTAATCTCAATGAAGTACTGTTCGGCTTTTTTGTAATTC
This sequence comes from Gammaproteobacteria bacterium, assembly GCA_003228405.1. Classification (GTDB taxonomy): domain Bacteria; phylum Pseudomonadota; class Gammaproteobacteria; order SZUA-229; family SZUA-229; genus SZUA-229. The sequence goes on from QIDK01000145.1 coordinate 11,054, forward strand.
TGAAGCTTGTAATAAGCACTTCCCAGATTGTAATAAAGCGCTGTTGAGTGCATACCCTGCTTACGTGCATTCTCAAACTTTTTTACCGCACTGGTATAGTTAGCAGACTTAAAGTAGCTAACACCCTGTTTAAAGTCATCTTTAGCCGATGCATAAACCTGGGTTGCAACCATCATTAATATTAATACAAAACCTCTTTTCATACTCTTTTTCCATCCAGACATGTAAATACCTGTTAATTAATTTTAGCCGCATAATAATAAACCTCTCCCTGCGGAACAGGAAGAGGTTTATGTATTTCATAATACCTCGTATTATGAATTAGTGCTTATAGTTCTGGTCCTTCGGGCATTTCTGGAGCTTCAGGAGCTTCAGGTCCTTCATGGCCGTCCATATCATCAGGGCTTTCCGGTGCATCTTCACCACGATCTTCATGCTCTTCGCGATCTTCATTCACACGATCATTTACATCGTTCATATCACGGTCATCGTCATCCATTTCGTTTTCATGCTCAACTTCACCTTCATGCTCAAGGGCTTCTTCTGCATCATGATCTTCGTTTTCATCATCATCGCTATCATCAGCGTCATGATCTTCAGAAGAATCATCTTCAGCATGATCCTGGTCATCATGAGTCGCATCATCCACATGCTCATCATCCATATCAGGTATTTCAATGCTCTCAATTACATGGTCAGAAGAGGTTTCGTTCATTTCCATTAAACGAATGGTTACGTCGTCGTCTGTTGCGGCCATTGCGCCGATAGGCAATGTCATACCCAGACCCAGAATTATTGCTTTGCTTAGTGTTTTCATGATTTTTACTCCAAATAATATGTTAAGCAGATGTTAAAGGCTGAATCTGATAAGTCATCACGCCGTTATCTGTGGTTTTTAATATCAGTCGATATATTTTAGTTTTATCTCCATAGCTCAGTTGGGCAACTAACTCGCCTGTTCCTGTTTCTATGGCGTTAATGGGCAGAGCGAGAACATTCTGCCCTTTTTTCAGGCTGGTTTTCCAGCTTAGCTGGCTGCGACCGGGATGGCCAATTAGCTCAACATTCGCCGGTAATTCAATGCTCAGTGTTACCTGCTGGATATCACTGGGTGCTTCGAATAACAGCCTGACAGGACGTGCCTCATTCATTGCAATGGTAATCACACTGGGCGACACTATTGATTGCTGTGGGGCAAATATAGTCGTGCTGGCAACCCACAAAAATACACTTGCAGCCATCGCCGTAGCAAATCCACCTATAAACCGGTTTCTATTACCATGAGCATTCTGCTTGCGTACTTCTGCAAACACCCTTGTTTCAAAGTCTGCTGATGCTTCGACAAACGGAAGCGTGTTAAGCGCCTCACGAATAGCCCTGGCGTCTTTAAGACTTTGCTGGCAGGCTGTGCAGTTGTTGATATGCAGCTCGATATTTTGTTGCTCATTAATCAGCAAATCATTATCAAGATAGTCGTCTAGTTGTGTTTGTATGTCTGTGCAATTCATAATGTATGTCCTGTTACTCATTAACACGTCTGTCAGTGTCAAAAGGTTCCATATTTTTTAGTAATTCCTTTAAGCGGCCGCGAGCACGGTTCAAACGGGATTTCAGTGTGCCGATAGACACATCATGCATAGTGTGTATTTCCTGCAGGGTATAACCCTCTACATCATGCAGAATCACCAGAATACGTTGATCTTCATTTAGCTGGCCTAATGCATGCTGTAACCGGTTCTGCAATTGAGTGGCATCGCTGGCGCCGGCCGGGCCGGGCTTCGCATCGCTGAAATCCTCTAATATTTTGTCATCATCCTCGCCTACAAGCTGTAATGGTGCTCGTTGCTTGCTACGGAGCCTGTCGATAAAATGTCTGTATAGTACCCTGGCCAGCCAGGGGCCCAGCTTTTCGATAGCCTGCATTTCATTGAGTCGGGGAAATAGTTTAAGAAGAACATCCTGCACCAGGTCTTCAGCATCGTCGCGTTGCCTGGTGAACCGATAGGCCAATTTATAAAGCTGGCTGAGATGAGGTTGAATCAGTGTTTCAAACTGATTATGTTTTGAGTGCCTGAGCGGCAATATCTTTATCATGTCCATAGTCCCCACACGTTCAAGAGGCCTGAAAGGTTCCATAAAACTAAAAAAAAATCATATTCACTTTTAAGTATAGCTATATTAGCAAAGGTTAATGTGAAATGGAGTCAATATATGACCCATATAATATATATAGTTGCACATTAATGGCATACAACCCTTAAATTGCTTATGTTCATGGTTGATGGTTGCTCTTAGTTCTTGCGCTGCAGGTTGGCGGCGAGCTTGCGAACCCCAACAATAACGATGAGATTTGCCAGAACTGTTGGGCTTCGTGTCTCAGCGCCAGCCTGCAAATATCCGCTTTTTTCCCTTAAGGGATCGCCACCCTGGGCTGAGCTTAATTTTGCGCATTGAATCCTAATCCCGCTCTTTTTAAAGGGTTATAGCCCATGGGTGATATAGATTATGTGTAAATAGTAAGGGAATAAATGGTTTTTGAAATTTTGACTGTTAAAAATTAGACAGGGTATATTTTATTAATTTTAAATGCGAAAGGCCTATACATGAGCTTGTCAATATTTTTTACACATTAGCGATGTGTGAAAATATTAGTTAATTCTTTGTTTTATATACTATTTTTGGTTCGTATATGAATTAATGGACGGTGCTGAAAGAATTAAGCGGTTAAACTGTCGATAGATTTTACATTTCCACAAATTGTTTTACCTGTTTAAATCAAATAAGGTTTAAAAAAACAATAAGTTATTTTAACTGGCCTGGTAATTGCTTGTGTATTTAGCCAATAAATGCGCTTCAATGGGGTAACGGGGCGACCAATACTAATAACTGGACCAGGGATATGAAAATGGATTATAAAACATTCAGGAAAACAGTAAAAAAGTTTTTATTTTTAGCGACAGTCTTCTCTTTCAGTGTATTTCCCAGTTTAACGACCGCAGTTGCTCTGGAATCAGGCAGTGTTTCCTTTTCAAGTGCTGCACCTTTTGTATTTAATGCAACTGTAAATTACGATATTTATGCCCCTGGTGATGCAACCAGCCCGTCGCCTTCAGCCAGTGATTTCACCTATGTTTACAATGTAGTCAACAATGTTATTGTGCCTCCAGCTGGCGCATTTAATGTGCCAGTTGATCGCTTTGATCTGGGGGTGGGTACAAGTGCGAGCATCACAGGTGCTACCAGCCTTGGAGCAGGGGTTGCACCTACAACGATTGATGCATCTGTTCCAGGAAATGTGCGGTTTTTATTTGGGACGGGTGTTGTTCCCGGATCATCTTCAACTCAGCTCATTATTCATAGCCCCAATGCACCCGGTGACGCAAATTCTATAATTGGTTTTTCCAGCTATCTGAATAGCCAGTTGCTCAGAGCACCGTTTGCATTACCGGTAAAAGACTTTGCTTGTTTTGACATTAATAAGGTCAAACTCAAAATTAACAAGAACCAGATTGCGAAAGACCGGTTAAAGATACAGAAAGGCGCCATTAGTTACAATATCGGTGAAAGCTTTGATCCTGCAACTGACATCGTAAAACTGTCGCTTGATAATGGCACATACATGTTGTCAATTCCTGCTGGGTCGTTCGAGCAGAAAGGCAGCCGGGCAGATTACAAATATGAAACGGGTTCTGGTGTCTCTCCCAAAATAAAATTCCGTCTTAATATAGATAAGGGTGAATGGAATGTAAGCATTAAGCATGCAGATATGTCATTGTTTACAGATGCTGCAAATCTGGCTGTTATGCTTATGATTGGTGATACAAAGGGGCAGGTATCCATTCCACTGACTATTCACAAAGATACCCTTTCTGAGCAAAAGCTGGAATTCAAACGCAGCCCCAAATTCTCATGCCCCAAAATGCGTGATGATGATAGTTCAGTTGCCAATGACCCGGGGACTGGTTATGGTCACCATAAACGCAGCTGCCTGTCTTCATTCAGTGTGACTTATCATTTAGGGCTGCCTGATCAGGAAATTATCTCTCTTTTTGGCGGTAATATTAGCCATCCTGATACGACTGTAGCCATTACCGCGGGCTCTAGTGCTACCTTCCACACGTCATGCAGTCAGTGTTTATCCTGTGGGACAACAGATGTCAGTGGCAATTTTACAATTACGGAAATTTCAGATGCAACCGGAAAATTAACAACAATGTGTGGTATTGACCCAAGCTGCGATATAACTCCGGCGCAGTAATAAGCAGAGTTATACAGTGATTACTGTGTAGCTCTGAGTTTTTATTAAATCAAAATATAAATACAGAAATATTAGAAAGGATTTAGAAAAATGAAAAATATAACAAAGAAAATTTATTGGGTATCAGGCCTGCTGGCATTACTGCTTACAGGGCAGTTGCAGGCCGCAGGTGTTATGACGGGTATGACTTCTTTTGCAGAGCCGAATGGCGCTTTCGCTGGAATTCTATCTGCAGAAGTGACTGGAACCGCAGGAAATTACAGATCAACATTTACACTTTCTATGGACTCTGATCTTGATGGAAGCTCTTCATTAATACGCGATATCACATTATCGTCCTGGCAGCTGGGTGCCGGCACCAGTACCGGCGCAACCGCTGGTGGATCTACGACTGGAGATCCTGCTCTGACACTGGTTAGTGGTTTTTTTGGAAATGATGCAAGATTTGATTTCACTGGATTAGCTGAGGGCACAACTTCTTCCACGTTCTGGTTTGATTTTGCTGATCTTGATCTCTTAGGCGATTCAATAGATTTTGGAATTAGTGATTATAATAATCTCGTGGCAAGCCCATTTACACTTACTCTAACACCGGTTCATCCGGTTCCATTGCCTGCTGCGCTATGGTTATTTGGTTCCGGTCTGCTGGGTTTAGCCGGCTTTATCAGAAGCAGAAAAATCAGATAAAACGGGTTTTAAAACAAGTTTTATTTTTATAAAAAAGCCCGTCACTGACGGGCTTTTTATTTACCAGGGTGTATCCGTTTTTGTTAATAACTTTTAATAGTTCAAACTTATATAATATGCTTAATGGATTAATTACTAATGAATCAGATGAAAAGAATACCTGTCTTATATCACAGAAGGTTAACAAAAATGGTTCTTCTGTAGGAGCTAGCTTTAGCTGGCGATAATGATTGCGATGCGAAGCGAGCCGTTAAGCTTATCGGCTCGCTTCGCATCGCCAGGTGAGCTAAAGCTAACTCCTACAGGTGCTATTTTCTATGACATATTAACAGTGTCCTTTATTTCTGACTCAGTAATATGTATCATGGAATCTAAGTTCTACGCTTTCAGTATGCATAGCAAGATGCGTTATAAAAAGGGTAAGAAAGAAAGTAGTTCCCAGCATTTCCAGAAATTCCTCAATCACTTTGGAAAGGTGCCTTACAGAGTCGTAATCAAGTGCTGTGGCTACAATAATAGTTTTATACCCTCCATATAGCCCTTCGACATAATCAAGCCCTACAGCAATCGCATAGCAGGATAATGCCGCTATCAATAACAGGCGCATTGAATAAAGGGAAAATTCTATCCATAAAAAAACAAATATAAATAATCCCATAAGTAAAAATACAGGGCCCAGTATTACCTGCCATGAATAGCTGGGGTAGTTTTCCAGAATTTCACCACCTATTACATCCCCGACTTCATCGGCATTACTCACTATATCTTCATAGCTTGAGCCAATAGTCTCATGAATGGCGGCAGCATCGTCTATTGCCATAAGGGTAAAAAAAAGGGCAATTAAGGCCCAGCCATATTTTTTGAATGATTGTGTGTCAATATCATTTAGAAAGCGAAAAAATAAAAGCCACAGAATTAAGCCCGTTAGAAGTAATTGCGTACTTGAAAACCAGGAGCCCAGACTGCCTTCTCGTGCAAGATTAAATAATTGTTCTACTGCCAGGTTATTTAAAATACCGGCATAGCTAAATGAAAGATCAAGTGCAACCAGAAATAAATCAATAGAAATAAATAGAACTAAAATATTTTTAGTTGCACCTGGCGACAAAAGTTTGAACGTTAGCGTTTCTTTATGTGTAATCATGTTTGATCATATGAATATAGATGATTAAAAATAAATGAAAGTATATCAGACAGCGGGGTACAGAATACCAAACGTGACACAAATGTAGCAAGCCGGGTCAGAGGCTGAGCTATGCCCACGAATATTTTTTAAAAGCCAAAAGCATTTTTGTCCGCAAATGAACGCCAATATACGCAAATAAAGGCAAAAGCAATAATAGAGTGGTAGAGCACCCTAAGAACAATATATCTCATCACAAGTGTCCCGTTAACTTAAAAAGTGTCGTCATTACTACGGGCTCCTGCCCTTCGCCCTTCGGGCCAGGCATAGCCTGTTCAAAACCGCTCCTCGGTTTTATCCCGAATGCCTGTGTCGGGAATCCAGCGACTTTAAGTGTTGCAAAATCAGCGGGTTCCAGACAATTTTGTCGAACCCTGAGGTTCTCATCAGGGCGTCCAGGCGGCCCATATAAAAAAAGCCTCCCTAAAAACATAGGGAGGCTTTTATTATATGGCGCGCCTGGAAGGATTATTCGGCACGTCCCTGTGCCTCACCCTTCGGGCTCGCGTTGCTCGTGCAAAATTGTTCCAGACAATTTTGTCGAACCCTGAGGTTCTCATCAGGGCGTCCAGACGCCCCATATAAAAAAAGCCTCCCTAAAACATAGGGAGGCTTTTATTATATGGCGCGCCTGGAAGGATTCGAACCTCCGACCGCTCGGTTCGTAGCCGAGTACTCTATCCAGCTGAGCTACAGGCGCATATGTATAAGGACGTGGATTATGGAGAAAAATAATTGTCACGTCAATGTCATTTTTTTAAAAACAGATATAAATATCTGAATTTACAGGTATACATGAATAAATTCATTTAAATGGGGGAATTACATCGGAGGTAGCATTAGTGTAGAATTGTGCAAATCAAATGAAAACAGGAATAAGGAGCAGGAGTGATCCAACTATCGGAAGTTAAGCTGGCTATTATTGGCCTTGGTTATGTGGGATTACCGCTGGCTGTAGAGTTCGGGAAGAAAACCGAGGTGCTGGGGTTTGATATAAATCAGCACAGGATCAGTGAGCTGAAAAGCGGTACGGATAGCACGCTTGAATGCAGTAATGAAGAGTTGTCTGCAGCGGTTAATCTCAGCTATTCAGCACAGGGTGATGATTTAAAAGCATCAAATGTATATATTGTCACTGTACCCACGCCTATCGACAAAAACAAAAATCCTGACTTAAGGCCATTAATCAGTGCAAGCCGTCTGCTGGGAGCTGTCATAGCTAAAGGGGATGTGGTGATTTATGAATCTACTGTTTACCCCGGGGCTACAGAAGAAGACTGTATACCTGTTATTGAAGAAATTTCGGGGCTTAAGTTTAATACTGATTTTTATGCAGGTTATAGTCCTGAGCGTATTAATCCTGGCGATAAAGAGCATCGAGTTACGACCATAAAAAAAGTCACTTCTGGCTCTACAGCAGAAGCGGCTACTTTTGTTGATGATCTATATCAGCAAATCATCACTGCCGGCACTCACAAGGCATCTTCGATTAAGGTAGCAGAAGCTGCAAAAGTAATAGAAAACACTCAACGTGATGTCAATATTGCCCTGATTAATGAATTATCTCTTATATTTAATCGATTAAATATTGATACTGAAGAAGTGCTATTAGCTGCAGGAACCAAGTGGAATTTTTTGCCATTTCGTCCCGGTTTAGTTGGCGGGCATTGTATTGGTGTAGATCCTTATTATCTAACCCATAAAGCACAGGAAATAGGCTATAACCCTGAAATGATTCTTGCAGGTCGCAGACTCAATGATCATATGGGTAGTTATGTTGTGTCTGAAATTATTAAATTAATGTTACGTAAACGCATTCATATTAGTGATGCAAATATTTTAATTCTGGGGCTGACGTTTAAAGAAAACTGTCCTGATTTACGCAATACCCGTGTTACTGATATGATCAAAGAATTCTCAGAATATGGTGCCAATGTAGAAGTATATGATCCCTGGGTAGATAAGGATGAAGCATTCGAAGAATATGCTATTCGGCCAATCGATACTATGAAAGACAATCATTATGATGCTATGGTATTAGCTGTTTCACACAATGAGTTTGTTGAAATGGGGGCAGATGCCATACATAAACTGGGTAAAGAAAATCATGTTTTGTATGATATAAAGTATCTGTTAAAAAAGGACCAGGTAGACGGTCGATTATAAGGAAATAGAATGAGAAAATATATTGAAACACTAGACTGGTTAAAACAAAACACGGCTACCTGGCTGGTAACAGGTATTGCGGGTTTTATTGGCTCAAATTTGTTAGAGACACTGCTAAAGCATAATCAGAAAGTTATCGGGCTTGATAATTTTGCTACAGGACATCAACATAACCTCGATAAAGTCAGGTCACTGGTGAGTGAGGAGCAATGGAATAATTTTAGTTTTATCGAAGGTGATATTAGAAATCTGGAAGACTGTAAACAGGCCTGTAATAATGTGCAATATGTTTTACATCAGGCGGCATTAGGATCGGTGCCTCGCTCTGTAGAGGATCCGATTACAACAAATGGCACCAATACAGATGGTTTTTTGAATATGCTGGTTGCAGCGCGCGATGCAAAGGTAAAGCGTTTTGTTTATGCGGCTTCAAGTTCAACTTATGGTGATCACCCTGATTTACCAAAAGAAGAAGATAAAATTGGTAACCCACTTTCACCCTATGCAGTGACCAAATATGTAAATGAACTTTATGCAAAAGTTTTTGCTCGAACATATGAGTTTAAAACGATAGGCTTAAGGTATTTCAATATATTCGGTTACAGGCAGGATCCTGAAGGAGCATATGCTGCAGTTATTCCCAAATGGGTTTCTGCCATGTTACATAATGAAACGGTTTATATTAATGGTGATGGTGAAACAAGTAGAGACTTTTGCTTTATTGATAACACAGTTCAGGCAAATATTTTATCTGCTCTGGTAGAAAACCCGGAAGCCACAGACCAGGTTTATAACGTAGCACTAAATGATCAAACGTCTTTAAATTCGCTTTTTAATAGCATACGAGATGAGTTAAAAGCACGTATTTCAGATATTGAAATTCCCGACCCGGTTTACAGGGACTTTCGTGCAGGGGATGTTCGGCATTCCAGAGCTGATATCAGCAAAGCACAGTTACTTCTGGGTTATGATCCAGAATATAAAATTGAGCAGGGGCTTAAATTATCAATGGACTGGTACATAGATGATCTATTAAGCAGGAAAAATTAATAGAAGTTATGCGTCCTCACTAAAGAATTAGAGAAAATGCTAAGAGTATTTAGTCATTACATTCCGACATCTATAATTTTGCTTATAATTGTCGAGATACTGGTGTTTTATTCATCTGTGTATATTGGAGTTGAATTAAGATTTTATGGTTCTGAAAATAAAGAAGCATTGATTTCTCTGATAGAACCACTTAATTTCAAGGCCCTGATTTTTGCTTTTTTAATGTTGTTTTCAATGACAGCAATGGGATTGCATACCAGGAATATTGTTGATCACTTTTCCGGTATGATGATAAGAGTAATTCTGGGCTTTTGTCTGGGATTTATCGTTACAGCTATTATTTACTATATTTACCCAGGTTTTTTCCTGGGTAGAGGTGTTGTAGCAATTACATTTGCCACTGCCTTTATAGGTATTTTAATTTCCAGAATTATTTATTGGCGATTCGATAATCACAATATTTTCAAACGACGACTGCTGATAATGGGTGCAGGGGGCAAAGGTAAACTGCTTGAAGACCAGATAAGACATGCCAAAAAAAGAGGTTATGAGATTATTGGCTTTGTTGACGTAAATCAAAGCGAAGTTCGTGTAAATAAAGAAAGAATTTTAGAGATTAAATCAACATTACTTGATCTATGTGTTGAAAATAGAGTAGATGAAATAGTTCTTGCGATGGATGATCGCAGAAAAGGGTTTCCTTTATCGGGGCTACTTGACTGTAAAATGAAAGGTGTGATTGTACACGATATCCTTGATTCACTGGAGCGTATAACGGGGCATATTGAGATAGATGCACTGCATACCGGGTCTATAATATTCTCATCGGGGTTCACTAAAGCAGTATCACCGAATGGAATTAAAAGAGCCTTTGATGTATTTGCAAGTTTAATCATTTTAATTCTTACCGGCCCTTTTATTGTATTAACCTACATAGCTATATGGATAAGCAGTTTTGGGCGTGATCCCGTTTTTTATAAACAGCTTAGAATTGGCCTGAGTGAGGTTCCATTTGAGGTGCGAAAATTTAGAAGCATGAAAGTAGATGCAGAAAAAAATGGCGCTCAGTTTGCTCAGAAAAACGATTCAAGGGTCACTTTAATAGGGGGCTTTATACGAAAAACTCGAATTGATGAGCTTCCACAGTTGTTCAATGTATTAAAGGGTGAAATGAGTTTCGTTGGGCCTCGACCAGAGAGACCTGAGTTTGTGCTCGGTTATAATAATTCGATTCCAAACTACATACTTCGTCATGCAGTTAAACCGGGAATAACAGGTTGGGCTCAAATTTGTTACCCGTATGGAGAAACTTCTGAAGATACAAAAAAGAAACTGCAATATGATCTTTACTATATAAAAAACTACAGTTTATTTCTTGATATGACTATTATGTTACAAACCATACAGGTGGTATTGTTCGGCCAGGGTGCGCGATAAGTAAAAATTTTATGCCTGAGTTACCCTCTAGCCACGGGAACCAGGTTATTAGTGATTTTAATTTTCAGACAATATTTCAATAAGCTGTTTGGCTAAAATAGCTGATCCAGTTTCATTTAAATGCCCACCATCAAAAGTAAAATCAGATATTAAGCTGTAATATTTAATTTTACGGGCAATAAAATACTCACGGCT
>QIDK01000245.1 GCA_003228405.1 Gammaproteobacteria bacterium
ACTAACCGGCCTTTTGTTAACTGCTCTGTTTCTGTATAGGCCAATGGATAGGCAAAGCGCTCGCCGGTTTTTTCTATAATGCCGGCAGGGTATCCAAAACGTTGTTGCAACTCGCTTTTAAATTCTTCATCGGTGAGCTGCATAATACGTGATGTTTGTTGCTGTTCACACGTCCATACCACAGAGTATCGATTTTCTGTCATAGGTAAAAAAGCCAGTGGCCCACTATCGGTAAATCGTTCATAAGCAATACCATTATGCAACTGATCTGTCTGTACATTGGCAATAATTGCCGACTGTTGATAACTTTTCTGCTTAATACCCAGCCCGGCTAACTGCCGGGTTATGGATTGCGCACCATCTGCTGCGACTAATAATTTACATTGCAGTTGCCGGGTTTTATTTTCGGCCTTAATTTTTATTATAATATTATTTTTAAACTGTTCAAGTGACTCGATAGTCGCAGGGCAATACCAGCTAACATGATCTAAAGAATTCAACTCATCCATTAACACACGGCCGATGACTCTGTTTTCAGCAACATAACCCAGCGCTTCTACTTTTTCTTCGCTGTGATTTATACGTGCTACACCGAAGTGCCCCCGGTCTGAAACATGAATGGATTTTATGGCTTCAATTTCAGGTACTAATTGTTGCCATAAACCCATTGCTTCCAGGATACGCCGCGAGCCATAAGACAGTGCAATAGAACGATCATCAAAACTGGGTTGCGATTTAGAATTAAATGGGTGAGCTTCGACTACCGCTATTTTTTTATCCGTGTGGTTTTTTAAGGCCGCGACAAGGCTGGCACCTACCATGCCACCACCGATTATGATTATGTCGTATTTTGTTGCCATATAAAGTCAAAGGCATTTACCGCAAATGAACGCAAATATAGCAAAAAACATTCGCGTTCATTTGCGGTAAAACAGCTTTTTATTCCCCAGCCATTATCGCTTCAATTTCGAGTGTCGTTTTAGGCAAACCAGCCGATAACACCTCGCACCCATCTTTAGTCACCGCCACATCATCTTCAATGCGTATGCCAATGTCCCACCAGCGTTTTGCGCCCCGGCTTCCATGGGGAATATATAAACCCGGCTCGATGGTTAGCACCATGCCTTTTTCCAGTAAACGCCATTCATCATCGACTTTATAATCACCCACATCATGCACATCGAGACCTAACCAGTGACCGGTGCGATGCATGTAATATTTTTTATAGGCTTCTTCTTTAATTAACTTGCTTAAGCTTCCCTTTAAAAGGCCTAACTCAATCATACCTCTGGTTAATACTTTTAGTGCGGCATTATGCGGGTCATTCCAGTGATTGCCCGGCTTTACCTGTTTAATGCCTGCCAGGTTTGCCTGCACGACCAGATCAAAAATTTCTTTTTGTGCTGCACTGTATCTTCCATTAACTGGAAATGAGCGTGTTATATCCGCATCATAACCCTCAACTTCACAACCCGCATCAATCAGCACCAGGTCACCATCATTGAGCGGCATATTATTTTCGGTATAGTGCAAAATACAGCTATTCGCTCCGCCGCCGACAATACTGGGGTAGGCCCAGGTGGCTCCATTTTGTTGAAACTCATGCATAATTTCTGCATCCAGCTGATATTCGTACATGCCGGGTTTACAGATTCGCATGGCACGTTTATGTGCCTCCACCGAGATTTTTGCGGCTTTTTTCATAAAGCGCAATTCATCACGGCTTTTGAACAGGCGCATATCATGTAACAGGTAATCCAGCGATATAAATTCATAGGGCACATGCGCTCCTGATCTGGCCTGCTTGCGTAGCGCATTAACCCAGTCCATGACATGTTTATCAAACTGTGGGTCAAGCCCCATGGTGTGATATACCCGCTCACAGTGCTCCATTAATCCGGGTAAAATATCATCGATATCATCAATCGGAAAAGCATCATCTGCCGCATACTGTTCAATCGCGCCTTCAGGGCCACAACGCCGGCCATGCCAGGTTTCCTTTTCTTTATTCTTATCACGACAGAATAAAATATACTCGCCATTTTTCCGCCCAGGCACCAGCACAATGACCGCTTCAGGTTCCAGGAACCCGCTTAGATAGTAAAAGTCACTGTCCTGACGAAACGGGTAGTCCACATCTCGGTTTCTTGCTCGTAACGGCGCCGCGGGTAATATGGCGATACTGTCTTCACCAATCATACGTAGCAGCTGTTTTCTGTGTCGTGCGTGAATTTTCTGGTTCATTACAATGCTCTTTTTTATCTCTTTTTTTAGGGGGGTGTTACAGAGGCTCATTCAGGAGCGGCTGCACTGTTTATTGTAATGTTTGTGGCGGTACGTGGGATGGTTGCAATTCTTCATTAATTAGTAACACGCCCATGCGCACATATTCATAAATATGCATATAGGCATCCTCATCCGCATCATTATCATCACCCGGGCTATGTCCTGCACGGGCAATTTCTACCATGTCCTTAATTAGCTCGGCGGTATCCTGCGGTAATTTCTGGTCTTTCTTTAAACCACCGGCGGCCAGGCCATAGGTATACCCCTGACACCAGAAAGCCAGCGCCTCGGCGCGTTGTGCCAGTGATTCATTTTCATCCGGCAATAACAGATGAAAATCTGCATCCGAGTCATTTAGCTGGGTTTGCGTATCATTATATAGCCCCACCAGCAACTGACTGGCCTCCTTAACCAGCATATTATTCACATCAAACTCTTCAAATACCTGATTTAGCCAGTCCTGCAACTCGATTTTACCCGCCGCACAGAGCATGCCACACAGTGAACCGTGTGATTCAGATGCCACTAATTCTGCTTCTGCCTTGGCTAATGCATCGGTTAAGCTGTTATAATCCGGTTTAGAGACCATGATTTCTCCTGTCATTAAATTGTCAGCATTTAGTCAGAACAGGGTGTAAATCCCCACCAAATGCCCTGTAATCATGACAACTCATTGAAATATAATGTAAAAGCACAAACACTACACTGTTTTTGCATTACTTTATATTATTAATTAATTCATTCTAACATGCGCAGATCAGACCTAAAAATTTGACCTATCGCTCAGGAATAACTATATTTAGCACTATGAACACTGAAACCCAAAGCAATATTGAAACCCTGGAAAGCAAAGTAGAAGAGTTACTGGCTCTTTCTAATAAGCTATCAATGGAAAATACCGAACTGAAGCAGCAGCTACAGGACATCCGTGGCGACCGGTCTCACCTGGTTGAACAGAGAGAACATGTCCGCAGCCAGGTTGAAGGTATGATTACACGACTTAAAACTATTGAGACAGCCTGATTTTTATTCGCAGGGTCTTAATACACAGGTTTTCATCAAACAAGGCTTATAACGGCCTTAATTTGTATAATTTTATGGGTAAATATTTATGGGCAGTAATGGTCTGGACATTAAAATCATGGACAAGGACTACCGTGTAGCCTGCCCCCAGGATCAACAGGATTTATTAAAAGAATCTGCTGATTTACTAAATGACCGCTTGAACGACATTAAGAGCAAGGGGTCAATCATCGGTACAGAGCGTATTGCCATTATGGCGGCGCTTAATCTGGCGCATGAACTGCTTGACAGCCAGAAATCTGTCGACAGTTTCGACGATGTTGATATGCGTATGGTGAATTTACAGAAGAAAATAGATATTGCGTTAAGGGATATTCAGGTAGCATAATATACATATATAGTAACTGTTCTTACAGGACTCTGGCTGGTATCAGTTCTGGGCCAGGTTGAAAAGTTACTAAACAAGTTTGGGTGCCTCTGTGGTGTTTGTAAGCTTACTTATAAAACCCTTGAGCCTTACTCATCGACCCCGGGAATGTGTCTGCCGGTGCTGTGTGCATTACCACTTTATGTGGGAAGCCTTATACACTGACGCAAGTTCCCACCTGGACTTCTGGTTCAAGGTTCGTGAGTGCTGCTACGGCATTTGCGGTTGCACCCTCCTAATACAGGCCTCGCTTAGCGGGGCTTTTTTATGATGAACGATATAGATAAACAACGACAATCTCTGCGCCTGTTACTCCGCCAGCAACGCAATTCACTAGACAGCTGCACCCAGATGCAACATGCCCATGGCCTGGACAAACAACTCGGCAACAACATATTATTTAAACGCAGCAAATGCATTGCCGCCTATCTGCCTACAAATGGCGAAATTGACCCCTGCTTTTTAATTGACCGCGCATGGCAGACCCATAAGAAAGTTTATCTGCCCGTTCTTGCACCCCTTTCTAACCATCTATACTTCGCACCCTACACCGCGGATTGCAACATGAAATTTAATCGTTTCCAGATTGCCGAGCCGGATGCACACCCAAAAGACTGGCTTCAGGCCAGACAGCTGGATTTGATTCTAATGCCTCTGGTTGGCTTTGATAGCATGGGCAACCGCCTGGGCATGGGTGGCGGTTTCTATGACCGCAGCCTCAGTTTTACCCGCTTTAGAAAAACCTGCCACCGCCCTTTCTTAATTGGCCTGGCACATCAGCTACAGCAGGTAGAAAAACTTCCCTACCAGGCCCATGATGTCCCAATGCAAATGATTGCCACAGAGCAACAGCTCCATATCAGCCAATGAAATTTTTTCTGTTTAAGTTAATATTAATTATTACCGCCGGCCTGCCACTAAAATGGTTACATGGTCTGGGTAAGGCCATTGGCAAACTTAGCTGGCTAAGCAATAGCCGAATTCGGCGTATTGCTGAAAAAAACATTCAGCTTTGTTTTCCTCAGCTGAACGCACAACAGCAGACTGATTTAGTAAAGAAAATATTAAATGAAACAGGCAAGGTTATTTTAGAAGCCGGCAAGATGTGGCAGCAACATCCCACAGACACTTTAGCCCTGGTGCGCGAATGTGAAAATGAACATTTAATAAAACAGGCACAGCTACAGGGGCGCGGTGTGATTCTAGCGATTCCACATTATGGCTCATGGGAATTAGTCGGCCTGTATTGTGCCAGACACTATGCCATGACCTCCATGTATGCTCCCCAGCAGGACTCCCATGCGGATAATTTGATCCGACAGGCCCGCCAGCGTACCGGTGCTAAATTAGTGCCAACAGACATTAGCGGCATTCGCGCCATGAGCAAAGCACTGAAACAGGCAGAACTGGTGGCGATTTTACCAGATCAGTCTCCCGCTGAAAATGGCCTGTTTGTGCCTTTTTTCAAACACCTTTGCTACACCATGACCCTGCTACCCAAACTGGCGAAAAAAACCAACGCAGTGGTGCTTTATACCTATGCTCAACGCCTGCCCGATAGCAGTGGCTTTAAATTAATCTTTCGCGAATCCAGTGTAGATTTAGCAACACTGGAGCTTGAACAGGCCAGCATGCAGATGAACCTGGATGTAGAAAAACTCATTTGTGAAACTCCCCATCAGTATCAGTGGACCTATAAACGATTTAAAAAACAGCCTGAAGGAAATACGGCGATATATTAGGCAGGCTCTGCTTAAGTTGTGACAATTTTTTGCACGTTTTTTGTTCAGACGCTCTAGATCAGGGCATGTCATTTCAGCAAACAACACAAAGCCATATACCTTAAAAACATATAATTACTTGAAATAATTAATAATTTTTTAATTGGCACAGCAGATGCAGTAGTTAGAACTAAAGTTTTATTTTTTAATCAGATACAAAAAGTAATGCGGGGTTCTATTGATGAAAAATATCAAAAAATTTACTTTAGCTGCTACTTTTGCAGGCGCACTGATTAGCACAACTGTTGAAGCGGAGCTAAATGACAATATTGGTGTAGTCAGTCAGTATTATTTCCGAGGTGTTCAACAAACCTCAGGTGCTTCGGCTTCTGCAGGGGTCGATTACGAACATGCAACGGGTGCTTACGTGGGCATCTGGGCGGCTGATGTTAGTAGCGGCCAGACCAGCCCTGACGCTAAGGGTATCGAATATGACACCTATGGCGGCTACAAAGGTGAGGCTGGCAATATCGCTTACGGTGTGGGTTTTACTGGTTATTATTATACAGGTGGTTTTGATACTTCATATGAAGAAATCAACCTTAGTGCCGGTTATAAATCATTTGCCGTGGAATTTAATACAGGCTCTCATGAAGTCACTGGCGCTGCTGATCATAATTATATTTTCACTGCCATTTCTTACGAGCACGGTGATTTTGAATTTGCATACGGTATTTGGGGTAACGACTTTGCGGGTGCATATACCCAGCTGGCCTATGCAAAAACGGTGACTAAAATTGATTTGGGCGTGCTGTTAATTAATGGTAATAAGAAAGCAAATCCACGGGCTAATTCTGCAAATATTATAACTGGCGGCTACGCTTTAGTTTTCTCTATTGGAAAAACCTTCAATCTTTAATGCTGTAAAAATAAATGGGCCTGAGCATTAAGTGAACCCAAAATACGGTAAAAATCAATAAAGATAAATGCAGCTCTTAGCATCCATACATATCATAGAGAATGTTGCCTGCTCAGAGTGCGCCGCAGGCGCGAACAAGTAAATAATGCTTTTATTAGCGTATTTTGCGTTCATTTGCGGTAAACAGTTTTTGCCTTTAACCTCTCGTTTATCGCACATCCCACCCTTAAACCACAGCAGACCCCAGAAACATCTGATAGGCCTTATTATCACTCTCATCCCACCAGTTGTAGCCAAGTTCATCTAAAAACTGTTTTACCTGTTTACGCTCATCCGCCGGCACCTGCAAGCCGACCAGCACTCTGCCAAAAGCAGCGCCATGGTTACGATAGTGGAATAAACTGATATTCCAGCGCTTACCGATATGTGCCAGAAAATCCAGCAATGCACCCGGGCGTTCAGGAAATTCAAACCGGTATAACACTTCATTTTCTATCTGGTTAGCATGTCCACCTACCATATGCCGCACATGCAGCTTGGCCATTTCATTGTCACTCATGCACAGTACCGCGTATTCCTTTTCTCTCAGTTTTTCAACCAGCGCATCTAGTTCAGGCAGGCCATCAGCCAGCTGGATACCTGCAAATACATGGGCAGTGGTGTCATCTGAATAACGATAATTGAATTCGGTGATGCCTTTTTTGCCAATTAGCCGACAAAAACGTAAAAAACTGCCGGGTTTTTCCGGAATGGTCACCCCTATTAAGCCTTCTCTATGTTCGCCTAATTCCGCTCGCTCAGATACATGCCGCAAGCGATCAAAATTCATATTGGCACCACTGTTAATTGAAATTAGTGTCTGCTGAGTGACTTTTTTATCTTCTACATATTTTTTTATGCCCGCCACAGCCAGTGCGCCCGCAGGCTCCATAATGGAACGGGTATCATCGAAAATATCTTTAATGGCGGCGCAAATTTCATCTGTATTAACGGTAATAACTTCATCCACCACCTGGCGCGCAACTCGCCAGGTTTCACGACCCATTTGCTTCACCGCGACACCGTCTGCGAATAAACCGACCTGACTAAGTACAACGCGACGATTTTTTTGCATAGCTGCCGCAAAACAGGCTGAGTCAGCTGCTTCCACACCAATTACTTTTACCTCGGGACGCAGGTATTTAATAAAGGTTGCCATACCCGCAATTAAACCGCCGCCACCAACGGGGATAAATATTGCATCGATATTATCTGTGTACTGGCGAAGAATCTCTACCGCCACCGTACCCTGCCCGGCGATAACATCAGGGTCATCATAGGGGTGAATAAAAGTCAGGCCTTCTTTATCTGCCAGTTCAAGGGCATGCTCTGATGCTTCATCATATGTATCACCAACCAGCACCGCTTTAGCGCCATAGGAGCGCACTGCATCCACTTTTATATCGGGTGTTGTCTTTGGCATTACTATTATGGCTTTAACCCCAAGCTTGTTAGCAGCAAGCGCCAGGCCCTGAGCATGATTGCCTGCAGAAGCGGTAATCACCCCTTTCAGCCCGGGTTTGCGACTTAACTGATATAACTTGTTATAGGCACCGCGTAGCTTGAAAGAGAAAACGGGTTGTAAATCTTCTCTTTTGAGTAAAATCCGGTTATCCAGTCGCGCGCTTAAGCGTCGCGCATAATCCAGCGGAGATTCAATTGCCACATCATATACGCGGGCGCTAAGAATTTTTTCAATGTATTTTTGAGTCATGGGACCTAACGGGTTAGAATTATCCTGATTTAAGAGTTCCGATTATCAGGAAAGAATACTATGACACAAGATGAAATGAAACGAAAAGCGGCAGAAGCCGCAATGGAATATGTGGTTGATGATGAAATTATCGGCGTAGGCACAGGCTCAACCGTAAATCACTTTATTGATTGCCTGGCTGAAATCAAAGGCAGGATAAAAGGTGCGGTCTCAAGCTCAGAAGCCTCTACCAAATTACTGGAAGAACGTGGCATCACCGTTTTTGATTTAAATAATGTTGATTACATCCCGGTATATGTAGATGGTGCAGATGAATCCAACCATGGCTTATCACTTATTAAAGGCGGCGGTGGCGCACTCACCCGTGAAAAAATTATTGCCGGTGCCAGCAGGAAATTTGTCTGTATTGCCGATGAAAGCAAGCTTGTCAGTGTCATGGGCAAGTTCCCGCTACCGGTTGAAGTCATTCCCATGGCCAGAAGCTATATTGCCCGCAAACTGGTTGCATTAGGTGGCCGTCCGGAATGGCGCGAAAATTTTATTACCGATAATGGCAATGTCATTTTAGATGTTCACGATATGGATATTATGGAGCCCATTAAAATAGAAGATGAAATCAATAGCTGGGCCGGGGTGGTTACCTGTGGGCTATTCGCCAGGAAAGGTGCGGATGTTCTGATTTTGGGTACGCCTGACGGAGCGAAGACGGTGAAACCTAAATAAAGTCGTAAGTCGTAAGTCATAAGTCCACAGCGGTCTCTCCCTTCGGGAGAGTTATCTTTTGTTTTTGACTTATGACTATTTTTTAAAGCAAAACCCGCTCAATCCCGCCATTTTTCACCTTCTGATAATAATTTTTCTGCCAGTTCCCACCCAGTTTATATTTAGCCAGTTCCACCAGAATATAACTCACCTGAAGGTTTACATCCTGTCGGTATCTTTCCAGCCCCTGCTGGCATGCAGGGCACGAGGTGAGCATTTTTACATTGTTATTTAACGCTTTTTCATGCCCGCTTAGCGATTTAATATCGGCCTGAAGTTCGGTTAGTTTTCTGTGTTTTACCTGGGCCGCTACATCCGGCCTGGCCACTGCAAAAGTACCCGACTCACCACAGCACCGGTCTGATAAAACGACTTCCTTACCCATTAATTTAGATGCCACATCGGTACCATTATGATGTTTCATAGGCGTGTGACAGGGTTCATGGTATAAATATTTTGTGCCTCCCACTCCATCCATGGTGACCCCTTTTTCCATCAGGTATTCATGTATATCCATTAGACGACAGCCGGGGAAAATTTGCTCGAACTGATATTTCAATAACTGATCAATACAGGTACCGCAGGAAACCACCACGGTTTTTATATCCAGATAATTTAATGTATTTCCTATGCGGTGAAATAACACGCGATTGCTGGTGGTAATTTGCTGACCTTTTTCAAGATCGCCCGAGGCGGTTTGCGGATAGCCACAGCACAAATAGCCGGGTGGCAATACAGTTTGTATACCCAACTCATATAACCAGGCTAAAGTGGCTACACCAATCTGGCTAAACAGCCTTTCAGAGCCACAACCGGGAAAGTAGAATACGGCTTCGCTATTAACATCGGTTTTACTCGGGTCGCGCAAAATGGGTATGGTTTTATTATCTTCAATACCCAGCACCGAACGCATCGTGCCTGTGGGTATTCCCGCTGGCATGGGTTTGCTAAAGAACTGAATCACCTGTTCTTTAAGCTGCGGTTTTCCAGTGGTGGATTTTGGCCGTTGCGGTTTACTGCCATTTGCCTTAATCCCACTCGATTTAGGCAAAACCCCAGGAATCATTTTCAGGCTGCTATGCACCAGGCGCTGACCTAAATAACCCGCCTGAATTAATCCGCCACGCATCAGTTTTATTTTGCCCGGTGAGGTCATATTTAGAAAAGCCATGGACATTTTTGTGACTCTATTTTCCCGGCGTTGCCCCTGTTTTTTTAGTATATGGCGCATTTTTATAGTGACATCACCAAAATCAATATTTACCGGACAGGGATTTAAACAGCGATGACAAATAGTGCAATGGTCTGCAATATCATTCATTTCATCAAAGTGACGAATAGATATACCTCGCCGGGTTTGCTCTTCATATAAAAACGCTTCGGTAATCAGGCCACTGGCTAAAATTTTATTTCTGGGGGAATATAATAAATTTGCAGCGGGCACATGGGTAGAGCATTCTGGTTTACATTTACCACAGCGCAGGCAATGAGAAATCGAATCGTTTAGCTCGCCTAATTCACTTTCTTCGAGGATCAGGGCTTCCTGCTTTAATAGCCTGAGTGACGGGGTATAGGCCGACTCCAGGCCGCCTGTATTGCGTTGTAACTTGCCTTTATTGAAGCAATCATCAGGATCAACCTTGCGTTTATATTTTTCGAATGCATCAATGACCTTATCATCCAGATACTGAAACTTGGTTATACCAATACCATGCTCACCTGAAATGACGCCATTGAGTGAACTTGCCAGCTCCATTATCTGGTCAACCACCCCTTCTGCTTCCTGCATCATATTATAATCATTGGAGTTCAGCGGAATATTGGTGTGCACATTACCATCGCCTGCATGCATATGTAGCGCTATAACAATTCTGCTGGACAGATTTTGCTTATGAATTTCATCAATCTGTAAATGAATATGATTTAATTCATGGCCACTGAATAGCTGCTTTAATGGTTTTTCAACTTCTTTTCTATAGGAGATTCTGACATCTTTATTGAGCAGGGCCTGAATGACACTCAGCTTATTATTAATGGCATCTGATTTTTTTTCATTCTCCAGTAAATACGCCTGCTGGGTTTGCAGACTGCTATCAAAATCATCAAGCAATGCAGACCAGCGGGCATGGGCCTGTTCAATTATAGCCACTGCCTGCGAAAATCGCGGCGCAAGATAGGCTAAAGACTCAGTGGCTGAATGCTCCAGCTGCCGGGTTTCAATATTGATATAGGCGGTTAGCGCATCGAGATTAGCCAGTTTATTTTTTATCGACTGGTGCACATTAATGGTTTCAGTCCCCTGCGCATAATCTGCCAGCCGATCAAGTGGAATAACCACATCTTCATTAACCTTAAAGGCATTGGTGTGAGCAGCTATGGCCGCAGTTCGACTCCGCTCCGACCAGAAACTTTTACGAGCCTCCGCACTTACTGCAATAAACCCTTCTGCATCACGTGCATTGGCCAGGCGTACTACCTGTGAGGCAGCAGCCGAAACTTCAGACTCTTTCTTGCCGACAATATCTGCCACTAATAACATTTTTGGCTGACAGCCACGCGCAGCCCTGGGGCTATATTCAACTGCCCGAATATAGCGATCGTCTAAATGCTCAAGCCCGGACAACATAACGGCCGGGTTATTATCAAGATAATCTTTAATCTCCGTAATTGCAGACACTGAGCGACGCAGGTCATAACCATAAAACTCCAGCGCCACCGTGCGAATCTGCTCCGGCATGGTATGCAGTAAAAAATGCGCTGAAGTGATAATGCCATCACAACCCTCTTTCTGCACCCCGGGCAAGCCTCCGAGAAATTTATCCGTTACATCTTTCCCAAGGCCCTGTTTGCGTAATGATGCACCTTTAAATTTTAAACTCTCAGGCTCACCCACTAATTTCTGAGAAACAGAATCAAAAATACTGAGTCGAAATTCTACGTCTTCCTGCTCATGGATTTTCGCCAGATTGTGATTAATGCGCTCCACTTCCAGCCAGTTGCCATCGGCAGTTACCATTCGCCAGGAAACTAGATTATCCAGCGTAGTGCCCCACATTACCGCTTTTTTGCCGCCGGCATTCATGGCGATATTGCCACCGATGGTGGATGCATCCTGTGATGTCGGGTCTACCGCAAATACATGTCCGTGCTGCTCTGCCAGGTCAGAGACCCGGCGCGTAACCACACCGGCCTCGACGCGCACCACCGGCACTTTCTTATCAACCCCTGCAATATTCTTTTTCTCCAGCGCACCTATGGCCTGAAGTTTTTCCGTATTGATAATGGCCGTATTCTGATACAGGGGAACGGCTCCACCGGTATAACCCGTACCACCACCCCGTGCGATCAGGCTTAAGCCCAGCTCAATACAACGTGTTACCAGTTGAGGCACTTCATTTTCTGTATCCGGAGTTAACACCACAAAAGGGAACTCAACCCGCCAGTCGGTAGCATCTGTTACATGACTCACCCTGGCCATACCACTGAAATCGATATTATCTTTACTGGTTATCTTTGCTAAAGATTTAAGCACCTTACTGCGTAAGGTATTTTGCATTTCAAACCAGCCGGCAAAGGTTTTCACCGCAACCCGGGCGGCCGCTGCCAGCTGTATGGCTTTTTCATTGCCATTGGCCCGCTGTTCTATCTGCTCAATGCGGTGATTAAGCGCGGCCACCAGCTGCTTACGACGTCGGTGATTTTCAAGCAGATCATCCTGCAAAAAGGGGTTGCGTGATACCACCCACATATCACCCAGCACTTCAAATAGCATTCGCGCAGAATGCCCGGTGCGACGCTCGTCACGCAGCTCATTAATGAGCTGCCACATGGACTCACCGAGAAAACGAATAATAATTTCACGATCGGAGAACGAAGTGTAGTTATAGGGAATTTCGCGGATGCGGGTATTTGAACTCATTCGAGGAGAACTGCCAGCCAGGGTTTTATATTGGCAGGGATTTTAGCATAAAAGATACAGGCATTTTTCCGCAAATGATCGCAAATAAAATAAACTATGCGGATACCATCAAGATAACCATTATTTCTAAAAACACAGGCCAGTAACGGAAGCTTAGTCCGTGATAGCTTAAAATTAATCTACATCATTCCAGAGCACCTGGCCCGAAGACAGCAAAGTTAAATCATCAAATGCGTGTTTTATATGCATTCTGAAACTTTAAGCTCACCGCCCTGTCTATTTACTGGACAATAGTTGTAGTTGTAGTTGTAGTTGTAGTTGTAGTTGTAGTTGTAGTTGTAGTTGTAGTTGTAGTTGTAGTTGTAGTTGTACTGGTGCTTTGGGAAATTGGTCACTTCCCGGAACACACTTTGCTTACCCGCAAACCCGGCTTTTCCTGCCACTCCAAAGAGAAATTCAGAGAAAAATTCGGAGAAAATTCAGGCAAAAAAAAACGGAACCCGAAGGTTCCGTTTTTTAAGCATATCAGACTAAGTTAAACTTAGAATGAAACCTGGTATTGAGTCAGGATTGCATCATCTGTGTAACCTTTAGAGTTACCAGCATAAGTAGCTTTATCACCTGAAGCAATAACATAGTTCAACTGAATACGACCATTAGTCTTATTGCTGCCAGTAAACAGGTTAACACCGATATATGTGTTACCCATGCTGTCATTGCCTGAATCACCTGCATAATGACGAATGATTACTTCAGTTCCTTTATTCAGCATATGACCATAATGTAACAGGTATACAGTTTCATCGGCACCGGCTACACCGCCATCATTCTGGCCATCTATCCATTCAAATTTAGCAGTGCTAGGACCGCTCTGGAATTTGATTGCTAAATCCTGAACTTTATAGTCATTAGCACCTGCTGGGGCACCATCTACACCATAGGCGTATTCCATGTGCATCATTTTGCCCATGTCGTAGCTAAAGCGTACAACCGTAGTATTTTCGCTACCTGTAGCACCGCCAGCATAGCCTTTACCACGACCCGATGGATTTCCGTAGAATACGTCATAACCGAAACCACCACCGATCTTACGACCGCTTAGCATGGCGCCAGTTGCACGTTCCAGGACCAGACCTTTTTCCATGCCGCGTTGTACGATGTCCAGTTTTTTGCCTGAGGTATTGAAATCCATACCTAGAGGCGTTTTATACTGACCCAGGCTTACTTTTGCGGCATCATTAAATTTCCAGCCGACAACTGCATCTTTAATTATCTGTGGAAGTGTGCCTTCCCTTTGATTGTTGCTAGATGTAAGGCCAGCGAAATCCTTGTTCAGGTCAGCCTGTAATTTAGCGAAGAAATTACCGTCTTTTACCTTAAACCCGAAACGAACTCGGTCTGCACCGAATGTTAAGCCATCATCTGTTAGCTGGCTTTTCATATCGGCTTTGATCTGGGCGAAACCAAACCATTTAACTTTAACTTCTGCTTGCGCAGTCATTGTTGTTGCTACTAAAGCTGTTGCTATAGCAGCCGTGAGGAAACGTTTTTTCATTATGCAAGACTCCTGCATTTGTTGTTTATTGTCATAGCTATAACTTTTTGATGTGGTCAAACAAAAAATCAAGTACATTTATAAACAATTACAAGATTAAGTCAACCTTTTTGCTCAAATTAATATATATAGCCTACAAATAAAGCACTTTTATTAAAAATTGAAAAGATAAAGTCGCAAAATTAAAAGCGTTTGTAAAGCTTTTTGTGTAGTAGCTTTCGTTATTTTTCCTTGTTTTTGATCAAGTTCAAAAAATAACGGGTTTGTCTTACAGTTATTACAAAAATAATGGTCATTCGAGTTTTTAGATGATTATTGATTGTTTTTTGTACAAACCTGTTTGCAGCAGGTGCCATCTAATATACCTGTTTAATTAACTTGTTACTGAAAACCGCACTAAGCTTAAATTGTAAACTCCTGGCATTATTGAAAATATAAGCGCCATTACACACTAATCGACTCACATTCGCCGAACTTAGCATGAACTTAAGAAAATAATTAAATACTAATTATCACTCCATGATTGCAGCCATGGGTCATTGTTTCTAAAACTAAAGAATTATTAGCCAAAAAAAGCCAGCTTTAAAGCTGGCTTTTTTTACTTGCGGTAGATAAAAATGCAATATTGTCTGCTCAAACAAAGCGGCAGAACAAAAAAGTCACATAAAAATTAACGCTTGGAGAACTGTGTTGCACGACGAGCTTTACGCAGTCCAACCTTCTTACGCTCAACTTCACGCGCATCACGGGTAACAAAACCCGCTTTACGCAATGCAGGGCGCAGATTTTCATCATATTTCATTAGCGCACGGGTTATACCGTGACGGATAGCACCGGACTGACCTGTACCGCCGCCGCCTTTAACCGTGATATTGAAATCAAACTTGTCCTGCATTTCAACTACGCTTAATGGCTGTTTAACCACCATAATTGCAGTTAGACGACCAAAGAACTTTTCAATCGGTAGGCCATTTACCTTGAATTCACCACTGCCTGCGGTCATAAATACACGAGCGCTTGATGTTTTGCGTCGACCCGTTGCGTAATATTGTGTTTCTGCCATGAGTATTCTCTTAAATTATTGTTCAGTAGCTTAAATATCGAGTACTTGAGGCTGCTGAGCTGTGTGATTGTGTGTTGAGCCTGCGTAAACTTTTAATTTACGGTACATTTCACGACCCAGTGGATTTTTAGGCAGCATACCTTTTACTGCTTTTTCGATAACCATCTCTGGTTTTTTATCAATCAGCTTCTCAAATGAGATTGATTTAATACCGCCCGGGAATCCGGTGTGGTTGTAATACATCTTATCTTTTGCCTTATTACCGGTTACGGTCACTTTTTCTGCATTAATAACGACAATGTAATCACCTGTATCCACATGCGGGGTGTACTCAGGCTTGTGCTTGCCACGCAGGCGGCGAGCAATTTCAGTCGCCAGCCGACCCAGAGTTTTACCGTCCGCGTCTACCACGTACCAGTCTCGCTTAACCGTTTCGGGCTTGGCACTGAATGTTTTCATGTTGTTCTATCCTAAAATGTTCGTACTATACGAAAGGCGGAACATAATACAGAATTAGATGATTTGACACAAGCCTGACAGCAATAAAATTTAGAGTGGATATTTCAGGGGCAAAAAAAAGCGTAGCAGGGGATGCTACGCTTAAATATTCTCATTAATATGAGGAATAAAGGAGTCACAAAAATGAACCCAGCCACTGCTGGAAGTTCATTAGATAAGCATATTCTAATATAGATTGGAAAAATATCAAGCTTTATATTGGTTTTTGCGTTAATGC
>QIDK01000080.1 GCA_003228405.1 Gammaproteobacteria bacterium
TGAATCCACTATAAACAATTCCTTATTATTTTTTGACACACTACAAAACGCCCTAACCAACGGCGCAAACATAACCGTCCAAACCAGCGTAAACACCGTCACCGTAAATACCCCTATCGATTGTATTGGTGCAGCCTGCACGGGTACAACCCAAATAGACCCGAATCTGGAAACCTCCGCCATTGCTAATAATAACTACGGCGATATTATTCTCTCCGTAGATCTCGACTACGACAATGCAGGCAATGCCCGCGATGCACAAAATGCCTCTTCACTCACCCTGCGAGCCCACCGGGATGTCATAATTAACGGAAGAATTTTTGATTCCGATGGTGACAATATAACAGTCAACGGGCAGAACCAGACCTTTACCCCGGATGGCGATATTTTAAACTTAACCCTGGTCGCCGACTGGAGTGGTAACGGTGGTGTTAATCAGGCCGGCACTCCCGGCCTTGGCAGTGTGCGCATTAATAATAATATTGATTTACAGGGCGGTAACTTTAGCGCCAGTGGTGTTGATTTTATTCAGGCGGAAAACACCACCATTGACACTCGCATACCTCAGCTTACGGCTAGCTCAGGTTTTGAACTAACAGATACGAATATATTCCCTGCCAACCCAGTCACACCCAATGGCAATGTCACTATTACCATGCAGGGTAGCGCAATTTTAGGCAACATCACCACCCGCGCTACCACGGGTAACCTGTCTGTAACCGCTAGTAATAGCATCACTCAGGCTAATGCCGCAAGCACGCTGAGCATCGCAAACACTACAATATTAAATACCAGCAGTGATATCACGCTGAACAACTCAGCCAATAATTTTAATGGCAGCGTCGATATAAATAATGGAGCCATTGTCACCCTCGCAGATACAGATAATTTAAGTGTTAATATTAATAATGCCATTACCCGCATTGCGACCAACACCGGTGGCGATTCAAACATAACCGACACCAGTACAAGTGCCACCGTATTAAGCGCCATGACCATTGGAGGTAATTTAGATATTAATGCCGCTGGAGGCATTACTCAGTTTGCAACTGACGTTATAACGATCAACAACAATGGCACTGGCGATGGAGATGGTATTTCAACGCTGACGGTTAATGGAGCCCGCAATATTTTACTCGGCAATGCAAATACCCTGAACGGCACCCTTAACTTTTTAGCTAACAGTGGAAGTATTGCTAATCTTTCTGTGCGAGATGCCACTAACGCATTTAGTCTGCAGGATAATATTAATATCAGTGGCGCACTGAATCTTCGTGCGCAGTCACTCACCTTAAATAACGTTACACCTGGCAATACCTCTACACTCACCTTAACGGCTGATAATGGCAATATAAATCAAAGCGCTGCAATTACCCATGCCGGAGCAAGTATATTATCCGCATCGGGAAATATTGATTTTACCCAATCCAATAATCTGGCCAGTGTGCAAATTAATAACGCCAGTACGGCTACCATTAATAATGGTGGCAATGCCATTGTATTAAATGGTATTAATGCATCGAATGTAGACATTACCGCCACGGGTGGCATTTCAGAAACCGGTATTATCAATGTCACCAGCACCGCAACGTTTGATGCCGGAGCTAATTCCCTTGCCCTGAATACCAGTGTGCATGATTTTAATAACCTGCAGATTACTGCAGCAGGTAGTGCGCTTATTCGTGAATCAAATAACATTAACCTTGCCGGAAACATGGACAGCCTGAATATAACCGGGGGTTTAGATGCAGCGGTAGCGGCCACCACTATTGCAAATATTGCTGATGCCCCCTTAATTGTTACCGGCACGTCCATATTTACACTCAATGATGGAGGCACCATTAACCTTAATAATTTTACCAATGCCAGCAGAAATGATTTGCAGGGTGCGGTTAGCCTTGTTTCTACATCGGGTAGCTTTAGTGATGTGAGCTTACGCAATATTTCAGATATTCAACTGGCGGCACTCGATCTAAGCGGGGCGCTAAACTTGAACTCTCAGGGCCTGCTTTCACAAAGCGATGCATTTGTAGTAGCAGGTACTACCACACTGCAGGCCGATAATATAACACTGCTGCAAAATAATAATTTTGTGGGTGATGTAACGCTCACCGACAGCAATAGCGTACAGATAAATGATGTCAGCGGTGGTATTAATATTATCGCCGTTAATAATAATGCCAGCAATAGCATAGATTTAAATCTCACCTCAATGGGTGCAGTAGGGATTGAAGGTGAGTTATTAAATTTAACAATCAACAGCAATAATTTCGATATACAAAGCAGCAACCCATTAACAGTTGCCAACAATACCACGCTAAATGCTGGAGCTGCAGGCAATGTGGATTTTCAAACCAGTGCGGTTAATTTGCAAAACCTCAATATAACCCAGGCCAATGACCTGCTCATTAATGAAACCGATAACCTGAATGTAGACAATGCCAGTATAAATGGCCTGCTGGATATAACCGCAGCCGGGCCTGTCTCTATTAGTGGAAGTATTAATACTTTAAATATAAGCACCAGCACGGGCGGCATACAAAATAATAGCGGGGCTTTAAGTGTTACCGGCACCACCACACTCGATGCCGCCAGCGCTGATATTAACCTGGGCAATGCAGGCAATGATTTTAATATGCTTGAAATTATAAATGCACAGGATGTCACTCTGCGTGATGCTAATGCGATTACCCTGCAGGATATAAATACCCGGGACTTTAATCTAACGGCTGGTGCTAATGTGACTCAGACAGTAGGCACACGTATCGCCTCCACGCGCAATGCTTCAATAGATGCGGGCAATGCAAATATAAGCCTGGGGGAAAACAACCAGTTTACTATATTAGACTTAACCGCCAATACAGCCACTATTGTCAATGATCAGGCATTAATATTGAATGATTCCGTGTTAACAGATTCATTAAGCATCACCACCAATAATGGTGACCTGAGCATTAATCAGATAACCGCCCCGAATGCAGTCACCCTGATTGCGGCGAATGCCCTGCTGGATGCCAATGGTGATGCAGTCAATATCATGGCTAACAGAGCCTCATTACAGGCGGCCAATGGCATTGGCACAGGTTCTAATATAAACGTGCAACTGGCACAGCTCAGCGCGCTTAATACCGGCAGTGGGGATATCAGTATTAACAACAGTGGCGGTGACATTACCCTGGTTAACATCACTAATGATGCCACCGACACCGGCAACTTTAATTTTGAATCCACCGATGATGTATTTATAGATAACATCACATTGCAGAAGGGTTTAGTTGAGGAGTTTTACAGCAATGGTACAGGCACAGTAAATATGTTTACCGCTGATGGTAGCTTCTTAGGTGTAGGCTCTGCAAATATAAACGAACCCGATATTACCGCAACGAACCTTAGACTGATCGGTGTTAAGGGCACACTGGGCACGATTCAACGAAAAATGGTACTGGATATTAGCGGCAAGGTTGAACTGCTTATGCGCGCCAGTTTAGACCCCATCTATGTGCCACCCGCACCGGCACTCGCAGATATTCAGGATGATTCTATTTTTAAGTTTGTCTCGGGCAATATATTGTCTGCTGCGAATGGCGTGCAGGTTACCGAAGTTGAAACCTTACTGGATATAAACCCCGCTATTTTCACCCCAATCAGGCACTTTATGGTGGAGGCCGAGCCGCTAATGCTGCCTCGAGATCAGTGGTTTGAAGATGGGTATACGGATGATGATGATGAGGAATACTTTAGACGTATTGAAAGTAATCCAGAATAGCTTGCAAAAATAAAGCATTTAACGGGAACGACCTATGTCAGTATTAGGGATGTGCCTGTTATTATTGATGGCAGGCTTTATAATTTTGATCTGGATTATAAAACGAGGGGAGCCAAAATCAGTCCATACGGCCCCTCACAACAACAAAAACTAAATGGATGTTTCGCGGTTTTAATATGTCTTCTCAGCGTTTACTTTACCCCTGTCTTTTCTGGTTAATATGGCTACCTGCCAATGCGGGCATTATCGAAATGCCGGATATCGTCGAGCCAACGACCCTTCACGGCAAATCTGTATTTGAAAACTTCAATATCCCCAGTACCGTTAATCGCAGTCTCGATCCTACTGCTGGCCCCCGTTTATGGGTTAAAGAAATTCGTATTCAGGGGCTGGAAAACTTCCCCGAGCTAGGTATTCGCCGTGATGAAATTACCGCATTCATTGAAGTCCGTCGTTATAACATCATGCGTGAAGATGAAGTTAAGGAGCATGGCTTTACCGAAAAAGAAGTGACAGAAGTGATGACCCTGTTAAATGAGCTGGATGTTGAAACCAACTATGAGCACGTAAGTGAGCCAGAGCTACAGCGTTTTATCTGGTTAGTTCGTGAGCAAAAAGAACGTCGGGGCTTAACCATGGGTCAAATCGAAGGTTTGGCTACGGATGTCCAGCACTATTATCGCACACATGGTTTAAATCTGGCGATTGCCTATATCCCCCGACAATTTATGCGCGATGGAGTGTTAGTGATTGAAGTGCTTAATGGCAAACTGGGTGGGGCTACTGTTGAAGATAACACACTCTATCAGTCCGCTCTTATTACTGATCCATTTGATGATATCCTGGCTGAACCTGTTACCTTTGAACGCATTGAAGAACGTATGTTTTTAATTAATGATTATCCTGGTATCAGCATTACGGGCATGTTTCAGCCGGGAGAACAAATTGGTGATTCTAAACTGGCATTAACTGTAAGCCATGAAAATGCCTTTGATGGCACACTACGCTTAGATAACCATGGCTCTGATTTAACCGGCAAGTACAGGGTCTTTGCTGAATTTTACTGGAACAATCCGAGCGGGATTGCCGATCAGCTAAATCTGGCCATTCTCCAGTCTAGCTCACCCGATAATTCCACCTATGGTTTAATTGGCTATAACCTGCCTTTATTTAGTCCACGCTGGCAGCTATCACTCTCCACCTCCACAAACCAGTTTATTTTAGATCAGACACAGGATACCAGCGGTAGCCAGTTAGGCATTATTGGCAAAACGGAACAGCAGGATATTAATATCAGTTACACCTATAGACGCTCAAGAGAACTCAATATCTGGTTTCGCCTACTCAACAACACCACCAAAACCATACTCGACAGTGATGAGTTTGGTAACCTGGGGCTGGATGATAAAATCCGCAATGTTCGCTTATCTATGCAGTTCGATGTACTGAACAACAAAAGTAAAATACTGCATCTAGGTTCTATTACTACCACCAGCGGAACATTTCTCAGTGGCGTAGGGGTACGCGATGAAAATTACACAAAACTTAATGCCGATTACACTTTAATGACCTTTTTACCTTTAAGCTGGTTTAACACAACAACCCGATTATTATTGAGATCAGAATTACAGTACTCGGATAACCCACTGCCCTCAGCAGAACAGGACGCAATAGCCTCCCCCGTTAAACTTCGCGCCTATCCGGTTAATCAGTTTTCAACGGATTCCTCGGTTTATGTGGGGCTTGAATGGGTTTTTAACACGCCCGAGTTTGTAAAATTTGACTGGTTCAGAGTGCGCAATTTACACCAGAAAATACAGCCCCTGTTTTTTGCTAATGCAGCAAAAGGCAGCCAAAACTCTACCACCGGAGCAGAAAATATAGAAGGCACGCTAATTGATGCCGGCTTCGGTTTTCAGTATGGCTTCGGAAAACATATTAACGGAAACCTGCAATTTGCGTTTCCAGTAAGCAATGAATTTAATACCACCAGTATTACCGTGCCTGATGACAAGCTGAAAATTGTATTTGATTTTCAGTATCGACTTTAAGCAATCTGGTAACATAAGAATTAGAAATAAAAATTGATTTTTCGCAATACAGGAAAATAATCGTTTTAACTGGGGCCGGTGTTTTTCAAGGTGGCCGTATTTATAATAAAAGGAACCTCGGCTTAAGCTACAGCTTCCATAAGTCTTCCAGTTTATTGTTATCTGCTTGCGGCAGGTTGCTGATGTAATTAGCTGCATAATCTTCACATAAGGCAAGCAGATCATCGCACTGCCATTGGGTATTTTGTCTGTTATATAAGTGAGAATTTAAATCTATAATTTTATTTTTTAATTTATCATTAACATGTGCTGCTAAATCCCCCAGTGAATAGACTGGCTGATCGATAAAAATAGCATTTGCCCAGTATAGTAATGCCGTTTTGCATGCCTGTGCATCACAACGCTCACATGCAGCACCTAGTTGTTTATAAGATTGTTTTAAAGAAATAGCGGTGGTGTCAGGCTGGCTTTTTTCAGTAGATTTTTTAGCTGAAATTTTCCAGAAAATAAACAGCGAAATGATCCAGCCAGTTACCAGCAAAAACGAGATCATTTTCCATAAACCTGACTGCTCCTCACTGTTGGGCGAATTAACTGGCGCGCTAAATTCTGTGGTCATATTAGAGTCGACTATGGCCTGCCTGTTATCCTGAAGCTGTGGGTCTGTTTTGGGAGTAGACTTCGCCGCGGCTGTACCCACCTGAATAGTCCGCGCAGCAATTGTTGCAATCTCCTGCTTATGAGTTGTGGTATTCCACCAGGGGATAGCAATAGCAGGCAGGGTATAACTTCCGCCAGAGGATGGAATAATTGCAATTTTAATTTGCTGAGAGCCGGTGATACCACTATCAGTCTTAATGTCCTTTATGAGTGGCTGATCCGGGTAAAGCTTAAGGCCTTTTATGTCAGAAATAATAAATTCCGGTAGCTGGGCAGCCGTTTGTCCATCAGCAAAAAGTGACAGGGTTCTTGTTATTGGCTCCCCAACTTTAAATGGCTTGCTATCATCCAGTTCTTCTACCAGTTGTACTTCTTTCGCGGGTAACCAGTGTTTACCCTTAAATTCAACAGGGACAGACTTAACAGTAATTGATTTTTTTGCAGAAGCCCGGCGCAGAGTTTTAGTGTTGCTGCGAAATGGGTCATAGTTTGATCGATTGCTCAAAGATACCCTGGCGGTTGCTATACTGGGTTCTATGTTTAAAACCCCAGTAGTCTGAGGGTAAATAGCAAAATTTTGTTCCAGTACCAGATAGGGCGTTTTGCCTCGTCTGGTTTGAAACTGTTTAACATCACCTAAGGGTTCTTTAACAATTTCAACACCGTTAACTTTTAAGGCTGAGAATTCATAACCATTAATATTGCGGGAACTAAGTAAACGCTGGGTAACAATAATTTGTGACTGTGGATAGGCAGTATCTGTGCTGATTTCTAACTCAGACATAAACTCTTCGCCCTGCTTTCCAGTAGATTGCTGCACGGCTTTAATATTAACCTGATATTCAGGACTACGATCACTACCAAAGCTAATTGATGGAATGGTGACACGGCCTTTTCTTAGGGCGATCAGGGATACCTTCCAGCGCTTTAGTTTGGTGTACTTGCCATTAATAATGCTGATATTGCTACTGGTGCTAGTATTTAAAATTTGAAAGTCTTTTTTGAGAGGAGAAAAGTCAGGGTCATTGTCCAGATCTTCACTGCTTTCAAAGGTCAAGGTGAAGGTTTGATTGAATTCTATCTGGGTGCGGTCAACTTTTACCTGAATATCTGCCGCATAAAGGCCGGCTGGAAATGTCAGGACAAATAATAATATAAGGTATGATATTTTATTGTTCATATAAAAAGATAACTTGTAGGTTGGGGAGAGGCACGAACCCCAACAGGTTTAAAAAAATCTATAATCGTTGGGGTTCGTGCCTCACCCCAGGCTACAGCTTATTAATGTTTTTACCATGGATTCTGTTCGTTTTGCTGGTTTTCTCTGCCATACAGATATTTAAATTTGCGACGTAATAATCCCCCCGGATCATCGGGAATTTTTTTCAGCCATTGCCTGGTTTGCTGCTGCTCTAAATCGGGTGTTGAATCACTCATGTTCTGTTGCTGCGGTTTGTGTTCTTCAGTCGAATCCTGTGCGTCTTCCAGCTGTTCCTGTTCCTGCTTCTGTTTTTCTTCTTCTGATTTTTTAGATGAGGCAGTTTGTTGAGCGTCTTCTGATGCAGCATCCTGTTGTGGTGCGGAATTATGTTGAGAATTTTGACTATTCTGCTGCTTCGAATCTGATTTTGAATCATCCGACTCAGAATCAGACTGCTGGCTGTCTTTACTGTCCTGCTGCTTATCACCTTGCTGTGATTTCTGTTCCTGCTTCTGTTTCTCCTTTTCCTGCTCAAGTAACTGTTTATTATACTGTGCATCTTCATGCTGCGGGTTTAACTGCAAAGCACGATCATAAGCTTTAATGGCGTTTTCCAGGTCATTAGCCTTTGCCAGAGCATTGCCCCGGTTATAATTTGCCTCTGCTGTATCAAATGCATTTAAAAGCTCGGCCGCCTGCTGGTATTCACCTGCTTTAAACTGAGCGGCGGCTTTCCATTGCGGGTCATTAAATAATTCGGCCGCCTGTTGTGCATTGCCATTTTCGAGGGCGGCAGCACCCTGCTGGTTATCGTTGCGCCATAAATCAGACCAGCCAGATGCCTGTACAGGCTGGGGCAGGGGGAAGATAAAAATGATTAAAACAAAAATCAATCCCCTGCGAAATGCGTAGGCTGCAAGAGGAAGAATTAATAATAAGAGCCAGGGGCCTTCTTCTCGCCAGACATCCGTTGTAAATTTATTGCCCTGTGAATCGGTTTGCGCTTCACCCGCTTTATCGGTTTCAATTGCTAGTGTGGAAATAAGGCGATTAATATCTCGATCATCGGAGGTCAAAAGACTAAAGCGGCCGCCGCCAGCAAGGGCAGCCTGGCGCATTTTTTTAATATCAAGTCTGGGTACAACAATGGAGCCCCTGCTATCTTTTAAGAAACCCCCGTTTTGAGAAGCAATAGGAGCGCCTTCTTCTGTGCCTATGGCGAGTATTGAGGTTTTAAAACGATCCGCAGATAATTTTTCTATGGAAGAAATATCGCGTGAGTTAACACTGTCACTAATAACCAGAATATGACCTTTGCTATGACCTGCATTAGTGAAAAGTTGGCGTGCACTATCGAGTGCAATATCCAGGCGGCTGCCCTGGCTGGGCATAATGTTTGTTTCTAATGCGGATATCTGTGATGCAATGGTCTTTGCATCCTCGGTCAGGGGGGTAATCACATACGCACTCGCCGCGTAAACAATGAGGGCCGTCTGACCTTCTTTGCGCAGCTTTAAAATATCATTTATCTTAAAATGAGCGCGACTTAAACGGCTGGGTTTTATATCGGTTGCATTCATCGAGCGGGATAAATCTAAAACTATAACCAGTGCCGACTGGGTTTTAAATACCGGTTGCGGATATTTTTCTAAGGCAGGGCCTGCCAGTGCCAGAATAACAAGCGAGCCGGCGATAAATAAAAGTAGCAGCGGGGCAGGTTTTTTATTGATGTCAGCACCCTGCAATAAATGCGGTAATAACCGTTTGTCAATGACAGTTGCCCAGCTACGGCTATGACGATGGGCGCGGCCCGTTAACCAGATGATTAAGGCCAGCGGAAACAATGCCAGAAGCCAGTAGGGTCGTATCAGGTGAAGTTGCTGTAGCCAGAGTAAATCATCCATTACTGCTGACAGCCTTTGAAAATAAACCTTTGAGTATAAGCAGTAACTGACTGGTTAAAGGCAGCAGGGCTATGACTGATGCAAGTATGAGCGCTATGCTCAGGGGCCACATAAATAAAGCCATAACTGGCCGAAAACTCTGGCTTTCCTGTGCAACTGGCTCTAACTCATCTATTAATGAATATATTTTATTTAATTCATCTGTATTGCGTGCACGAAAATACTGGCCACCCGTGATCCCGGCAATTTGAGTTAATGTCTTTTCATCGATTTCATTATTTTTAACGCTACGATTAAAAAAGAAACCACCCACTTCAAGGCTTTCAGCGCCTACACCAATGGTATAAATTTTTAATTTCTGGGCGGCGGCAAGCTCAGCTGCCTTTAGTGGGGAAACTTCACCTGCGGTATTGGCGCCATCGGTTAATAAAATTAATACCTGTTTCTCTGCCGTTCGCCCATTGAGGCGTTTTATGGCAAGTCCAATGGCATCACCAATGGCAGTGGCCTTTCCTGCAATACCAATTAATGATTCCTGTAACATGATGTTGATAGTTTTAGTGTCAAAGGTTAGCGGGGTTTGTAAATAGGCCTGCTGACCAAATAAAATTAAGCCAATGCGGTCACCTTCACGGCGTTTGATAAATTCACCTGCAACCAGCTTAATTGCCTGCAGGCGATTAATAGTGCGGCCATTTATTTCAAAATCTTCCGCCGCCATACTGCCAGATAAATCTACCGCCATCATCAGGTCGCGGCCACTAATGGGAATATCAACCCGCTCACCCAGCCATTGAGGCCGAGCCAGGGCTATAACCAGACACAGCCAGGCCAGGCTGCTCAGTAACATTAGCCATTTATTTTTATTAATAAAGCCGCTGTTGTGCCTGGCTGAAATAAAATCTTCAATAAAAGGAATATGCAGCGGCACATCCTGGTTTCTATTACTGGCAGGTAAAATCAGGCGCAGCAACAGGGGCAGGGGTAAAACAATAAATACCCAGGGCCAGATAAACTGTAAATTTGCGAGTGACATTATAGTGGTTCCTCCAGCTGGGAGGTGTCGGGTAACTGATTAATCCATTGCTCGCAACAGCTAATGAGTGCCTGCCGGTCAAAACTGATTTTTGCCTGATAAGTTGCATTAATTAATAGTTCGCTTATCTCATCGGAAAAAACAGCCTGTGATGAAAGCTTATTTAATTGTTCAATCCACTGATTACCGGTGAGAGCTGCTACGTTTTCACGGGGTAAATAACTTAAAGCAATACGTCGTAATAAACCGGAGATATGCCGCAGTGTGTCGCCAGCCTGCAGATCATTTTCTGAAATCGTCTTTAACTCCTGCAGAGCAATTTTTTTGTAGGCAATTTTTTTATGCCGTTGTTTATATTTTTTTATATATTCAGGGGCTTTATAAATAAGCAGGGCCAGTAATAAAATAATTAAAGGCAAAAGCCACCAGCCAATTGCGGGTGGCCACCCGCTTACCGCGTCGGGCAAATGAATATCACGTAGCGGCAGTTCATTCATTTGAATTTTTTCCTTAAGCCGAGCTGTTCCTGCAAACAGCTTAAGTAATTATCTTCGGTAGAAATGCTTAAAAAATACATACCCAGTTTTCGGCTGCTGTTTTGTAATTGCGCCTGCTGCTTTAAAAATCGCTGCTGATATTCTTTTCTTTGTGCCCGGTTGTAGGTATTTAAATTTAGTTCGGTTTCGCCATTGCTGATTTTATAAATGCCCGCCGGGGGAAGCTGTTGTTCCAGGGGGTCATGTATTGAAATTAACACCACATCGGCATTGCGATTTAACTGAGATAATTGAGACCAGGCCAGCTCATCCATATTACGAAAGTCGCTAATTAAAAAAATTAATGAACCGGGTTTGCTTACCCGTTGTAAACGCGCCAGTGCATCTGCCGCACTTCTGCTTTGCTGTGAATCATTCGCGCTATTCTCCCAGGCCGGGTGTTGTGCCAGTTGTTTGATAAAATGCAGGCTGGCAGATTTTCCTCGGCTGGGGCGAAGTTCTATATGCGCCGTTTCTGAGAAAATAAGTCCGCCCAGACGGTCGCCGTGATGAGCTGTGCTCCAGGCAAGCAGAGCCGCAATTTTTGCAGCGACCACAGATTTAAAATGCTGCTGAGTACCAAAAAACATCGGTTGTCGATAATCTACCCAAAGCAGTACCGGGCGTTCTCGCTCCTCACGAAATATCTTTGAATGAGCCTTGCCGGTACGGGCGGTGACCTTCCAGTCCATGGCGCGAATATCATCCCCTGGCTGGTAGGGGCGGGACTCATCAAACTCCATACCCCGGCCTTTAAAAGTAGACAGATACTGACCATTAAACTGGGCACGAATACTCGCGGAGTTTAACGGAATTTGCCGGGCATCCCGGTTTAAGCCAATCAGAGTCGACTGGTTAATCCGTACGATGTCATCGCTGGCTGTGTCTTTAGTCTGCATCAGGGAACGGCAATGCGTGCAATTAATTCATCAATAAACTGATCTTTGCTAATGCCTTCGGCTTCTGCTTCAAAGCTTAGAATAATACGGTGACGCAGCACATCATGGGCAATCGCCTGAATATCTTCAGGGCCGACAAAATCTCGGCCAGCTAGCCAGGCATGGGCACGGGCACAACGGTCTATTGCCATGGAAGCGCGGGGAGACGCACCATATTCCAGCCAGCCAGCCAGTTTTTTATCGTAGCGTCCCGGGTCGCGGGTGGCCAGTACCAGCTGCAATAAGTAGTTTTCAAGCTCATCAGACATGTAAATATCTAATATCTCATTGCGAGCATCAAACAGGGCCTGTTGAGGAATAACCTGCGCAGGCTTTGCCGGCTCACTTAAGCCCTGGCGTGCTTCATTGCGTGTCAGGTGCAAAATATCCCGCTCTGTTTCCGCACTGGGGTATCCTACAAATACATGCATTAAAAACCGGTCTAACTGGGCTTCTGGCAGGGGATAGGTGCCTTCCTGTTCGATTGGATTCTGGGTAGCCATCACCAGAAATAACTTCGGCAGAGGATAAGTGACCGAGCCTACGGTAATCTGTCTTTCCGCCATGGCTTCAAGCAGGGCAGACTGTACCTTGGCCGGGGCACGGTTAATTTCGTCTGCCAGAATCAGGTTGTGAAATAATGGCCCTTTCTGAAATTGAAAGCTGGCATCCTGCGGGCGGTAGATTTCTGTGCCGGTTAAATCTGCGGGTAACAGGTCTGGAGTGAATTGCACCCGGTGAAAATCCCCGTCTATACCCTCGCCAAGCACTTTAATAGCCCGTGTTTTAGCCAGCCCGGGGGCACCCTCAACCAGCAGATGACCATCGGCTAAAAGAGCTATAATAAGGCGATCGACCAGATTAGACTGGCCGAGTATGTGCTGGCTGATATAGGCTTTTAATTGTGATATTACGGTATGCTGTGACAAGTGTGTCTCCAGTCAGGGTGTTAAATTTAATTGCAGCGAATTTTATCATCTGTGGTGTGATAATAAAGAGTATCTCGATAATTTTTTGTAAAGTCAGAACTGATAGAGATGCTCATAAAGACCAGAAATAAAAATAAAAGTTTAGTTTTAAGAGGTTTATATGCGATTTATATGTAAGCGTATTCTAAAAATGTTTGGCTGGCAATTAGATGAGAAGCAGCCCACAACTGATCGTTATGTGTTAATTTGCTACCCGCATACCAGCAACTGGGATTTTATTCTGGGGATGTTGGCAAAATGGGCTATTGGCATACCCTTAAACTGGGTAGCAAAACAAAATATGTTCTGGGGGCCATTTAAATACATATTTATTGCCATGGGCGGGGTGCCACTGGATCGAGCTAAAACCAGTGGTTTTATTCAGAAAAACGTAGCATTGTTTCAACAACGGGAAAGCTTTGTTTTAGGTATGACTCCTGAGGGCACGCGGTCTAAAACAGCGTACTGGAAAACAGGTTTTTACTATATTGCAGAGGGTGCCCAGGTGCCGATAGCATTAGCGTATATGGATTATAAAAATAAAAAAGTTGGGGTGGGTAAAGTGATTGAAACAAGCGGCGATATAGATGCAGACTTTGCAATCATTAAGGCGTTTTATCAGGATAAAACAGGTTATAAACCTGAAAATCAGAGTGATCTGGTTATCAGGAAATAAAACAGCACTTTTTTAAAATTAAAGTATCAGGCATATGAAGCAGTTTATCTTAGGTGGGGCAAGATCAGGTAAAAGTAATTACGCTCAGCAGTTAGCAGAAGCCAGTGGTAAAGCCGTAATTTATATCGCTACGGCAACTGCCGGTGATGAGGAAATGCAACAGAGAATTTCATTACATCAGCAGCAACGGCCACAACACTGGCGCCTGATTGAAGAGCCGCTTAAGCTAGCAGAGGTATTACTCCAGAATGACAATATTGAGTGTTGTTTATTGGTGGATTGCCTGACTTTATGGTTAAGCAACTGTCTTGCAGCAGGTGATGACAAATTTGTAAAGCAACAACAGGATGAGCTAATAAATACAGTAAAAAAATTAAAATCTGATTTATTGCTGGTGAGTAATGAAGTAGGGCAGGGTATAGTACCGGTGACTGAATTAGGCCGAAAATTTGTGGACGAGTCGGGTCGCCTTCACCAGCAGCTGGCTCAGGAATGTGATCGGGTGGTTTTTATAACGGCCGGGTTACGACAGGTATTGAAGCCGTAAAATATACAGTGAGCCTCTGATTAAGTCTGCTTGATGAGAGGTTTCATAGATTAAATGTACAGGATTAAATGAATGACAAATCTAGACTGGCTGGAAAAACCCGTAAGAAATATTAATAATGAATACCTTGTTGCTGCAGAGCAACGTCAAAATACACTGACTAAGCCTCCGGGTTCTTTAGGTCGTATGGAAGAGGTTGCGGTGCAGCTTGCGGCAATGCAGGCAACAGATAAACCTGAAATTAATAATATACAGATAGCGGTATTTGCTGCAGACCATGGCATTGCTGAAGAAAATGTATCCGCCTTTCCTCAGGTTGTAACCCTGGAGATGGTGAAGAATTTCGCACAAGGTGGTGCCGCTATTAGTGTGCTGGCAAAACAGCTGGCGGCTAATCTGGAGGTAATAAACCTGGGCACAGTGAGTGAGTATGAAGACATGCCGGGTGTTGTGATGCAGCGTATTGCTCCCGGCACACAAAATTTCAGCAAGCAGGCTGCTATGTCCCGGAGCCAGTTGCTCGAGGCTTTAAATGCAGGGAAAGAAGCCGTTTATCGAGCCCGGGAAAATGCGGCACAATTATTTATTGGTGGTGATATGGGTATTGCCAATACCACATCAGCAACGGCGATTGCCTGTGCTCTATTGAATGAAAAAGCTGAAAAACTAGCCGGGCCGGGAACCGGGCTTGATAAACAGGGGGTGTCCCATAAGGCCTCAGTTATTGAGAAAAGCCTCGCATTACATCAGCATAAAATGAAAACACCTGTAGATATTTTACAGTGTGTGGGTGGGTTTGAAATAGCCGCACTTACCGGTGCGTACCTATCCTGTGCACAAAATGGTTTGCCTGTAGTGATAGATGGCTTTATCAGTAGTGTGGCGGCTTTAGTTGCGATAAAAATTAATCCGCAGGCCCGGCAGTGGATGTTTTTTTCCCATGCTTCGGCAGAACCAGGGCATGCAATGGTTATTCAGGCTATGCAGGCAAAACCTCTGCTAGATATGAATATGCGCCTGGGTGAAGCGAGTGGTGCGGCTATTTTAGTGCCATTGATGCGACTGGCCTGTGCATTACAAAATAACATGGCGACATTTGAGCAGGCAAGTGTGTCCAGTAAAGATTAAATCTGGGTAGCTTCAGCAGGTATACATTGGAGTTATCCTGAGCGCCTGCTGTTGAGCTCTTTAGCCAATCAATAAATCATGCAAAATCATCTAACAATAGAACTGTTGCGTCATGGCGAAACCACCGCAGGGGCCTGTTTTTTAGGCTCTACAGATGCGCCGCTCAGTGAGCAGGGCTGGCAACAGATGCAGTCTGCTATTCGCAATGAAAAGTATCAGCGCATTATTAGCTCGCCCCTGAAACGTTGCCTGGAGTTCGCCCAGCAGCTAGCGCAGGAGAGTAATCTTCCGTTAATGATTGAAGACAATTTGCGTGAAATAAATTTTGGTGACTGGGAAGCTAAAA
The DNA here is from genome assembly GCA_003228405.1 of Gammaproteobacteria bacterium. Lineage (GTDB taxonomy): Bacteria > Pseudomonadota > Gammaproteobacteria > SZUA-229 > SZUA-229 > SZUA-229. The sequence goes on from QIDK01000080.1 coordinate 15,758, forward strand.
CAACAGAAGAATTATGGCAATCTCAGCAGAATAAGCTTAAAGCATTCTGGAATGACCCGATAAGCAATACGCCACCCGGGGCAGAAAATATGGCTGATTTTCAAAACCGCGTTAATTCTGCTTTTCAGGAAATAACCAGTAAATATAAAGATGAACGTATTCTTCTTGTTACACACGGCGGTGTTATAAGGCAGATTATATCCTG
>QIDK01000248.1 GCA_003228405.1 Gammaproteobacteria bacterium
AACACGCCTGTAAGCAACTGGGATATAAACGCACAGTGTGTAAACAGAGTTGTGAGCAGTTTTTTCCGTAATACACTCAATCAATGAATGACATCTAATGTGCTTTCAGCTTATGGCTGAGGTTGAAACTCGTCTGGATTACAATAAATTACCCCAATTATAAAAATCTATTTATAAATCCCATGTGATCTTTAATTTATTTAATTCCCGTGCTTAAAAATGGGATGAATGTGGTGGTATATCTATGTGCTTTATTTATATAAGTTGGGTGTCCTAATATAAAGTGCAAAAATAAAGTAAAGTGATTAAAGTGGGTGTCCAAATATAAAGTAAAGTGTCCAAATATAAAGTGCTGATATAACTAGTAAAGCCTGGGGCAGGAAGCCCGCAGTAATGACGACGTTTTTGAAGTTAACGAGACAACTGTGGTTATTGCCTTAAAATTGTATAAGCTGCAAGAAAACAAATGTCCTCATATTAAAAACTGAAGGCTCTTTTATGAAGGAGCCTTCAGTCAGCTCTAATTGAATTAATTAATCAAGATATTTCTTTCTGGAAAAAGTCTCATATAAAACGGGTACAATAAATAAGGTTAAGAGGGTTGCACTGAATAAGCCGCCCACTACTACCGTCGCCAGGGGCCGTTGTATTTCTGAACCAACTCCGTTTGCCAGTAACATGGGAATTAACCCCAGAGCGGCGATAGATGCGGTCATTAATACCGGGCGTAACCTGGAGAGTGCGCCTTCGAATACGGATTGTTTAATATCTAGCCCATCTTCAAAGCGTTGGTTAATGGCGTTAACCATGACCACGCCATTAAGTACCGCTACACCGAACAGGGCGATAAATCCGATAGAACCTGGTACGGATAAATACTGGCCAGAAACAAATAAAGCAGCAATACCCCCAATTAAGGCCAGTGGTACATTGAGCATTATTAACATTGCCTGCCCTACTGAGTTAAACGCAAAGTAAAGTAGCAAAAATATCAAGCCTAATGATAAGGGCACAACGATCATTAGTTTTGCCTGAGCTCGTTGCTGGTTTTCAAACTGACCGCCATACACTATGGAGTAACCTGCCGGTAAATCTATATCACTTTTAATGCGCTGATTTATTTCAGCGACAAAGCCTCCCATATCCCGCCCTTTTACATTAGCCTGAATTACCACACGACGCTGCACATCATCACGCCTGATTTGTGGCGGGCCAGATTCAATCGCAACGGTTGCGACATCTCCCAGGCGTACCCAGGAGCCACTGGCAGATTGCAGTATCAGATCCTGAATAACATGGATATCGTTTCGATATTCTGTGGCAAGTCGCACATAAATATCATATCGCTCATTACCATTAATAACCTGCCCGGCCACCTGGCCACCAATTGCATCACCCACCAGGCTCATTACCTGATCCATTGGTATGCCATGTCGAGCTAGCTGGTCACGATCTGGACGAACAACTAACTGGGCTTCTCCTGCAATGGGCTCCATGGCAACACCTACGCTGCCTTCGATAGATTGAACCAGTTTTTCAATTTGCTGGCCTTTTTGCGCCAGTATATTGAGATCAGGCCCAAATAACTTAATGGCAAGCTGTGCCTTTATACCCGACAGCAACTCATCAACTCGTGTGGCTATAGGCTGAGAAAAGGAAAATAACAGACCTGGCATTACCGACATTTTTTCTTCCATTAAGGTCTGTAATTCCTTGCGGTCACTGGCACTGGTCCATTCATTTACTGGCCGGGTACCGACATAAATTTCTATGTTCGAAACCGGTTCCGGATCACCACCTATTTCTGCACGACCTACTCGGCTGGTTGCATATTCTACTTCCGGGAAGCTCATTAATATGCGCTCCATTTCGGCGGCTACCTTAAGTGACGTGTTAACACTGGATGATGGCGCCAGGGTGACACGGATATTTATGGTGCCTTCTTCTAGCTCGGGAACAAATTCTGTGCCCAGGAAAGGTAGCAGAATTAGTGAACCGATAAATAGCCCGACGGCCACCATAACCACACGAGACTTACGCGCCAGACCCAGCTTGAGAAATTTTCGATAGGTCTTTTCTATGGGTAAAAAAATCGGATTATGTTTTTCCTTAACCCCTGTGGTAAAAATGTAAGATGCTATGGCCGGTACTACCATCAATGCCACGATGAGAGATGCCAGCATTGCCAGCACGATGGAAATCGCCATTGGCTGAAACAGTTTGCCTTCGACCCCTTCCAGTGAAAATAACGGGGCAAATACAATGGTAATAATCATCACCGCAAAAAATACCGGTCGGCCTACTTCTTTGGCCGATTCCATTATACGTAACGGCATGCCGCCCGGATGCTGAATGCCATCATGTTCGGCATCACTATCCCCTCTGTCTCTTTCATGCTGTTGATCAGGATGTGTGAGGTGGCAGAAAATATGTTCCATCATAACCACCGAGCCATCAACCATCATGCCTATAGCAATTGCCAGCCCTCCCAGTGACATCAGGTTAGCAGATACACCCCAGAGGGCCATGGCCATTAGCGCCAGACCAATTGAAAGGGGAACGGATAACAGCACCAGTAGGGTGGCGCGCACATTCATCAGGAAAACCATAAGAATAATGACGATCAACACAAAGGCTTCCAGTAATGCTTTACTTACTGTGGATACAGCTTTTTCAACCAGATCTGCCTGATCATAAACCGTATCGATGGTGACACCTGCGGGCAATGCCTGTTGAATTAAAGGCAGGCGGGATTTTATGTCGTCGATGGTTGATTTTGTATTCGCACCCATGCGTTTTAACACGACACCGGTCATGACTTCGCCCAGTGCTTCCGGGTTACCATCAGCATCACGTCGCGACAAAGTCACTGCTCCCTGACGAATTTCAGCGCCAAATTCTACAGTCGCCACATCCCGCACATGAACCACAATACCATCTTCCTGCTTTAGCGGAACATTGCGTATATCGTGCAGACCATCTTCATTAGATCGCAGCCAGCCAACGCCTCGAATCACCAGTTGCTCTTCACCACGATCCATATACCAGCCACCGGCATTGCGGTTATTGGCTTCTATGGCCGCAGATATATCAGCGATACTAATATCATAAGCCAGTAGTTTTTTAGGATCGACCTGCACCTGGTACTGACGCACTTCACCACCAAAAGACAGAATTTCAGTGACGCCATCTACTGGCATTAATAGCAGCTTTACCACCCAGTCGTTGAGACTGCGCAACGCCATAATGTCATATTTTTGCGGGTCTTCGGCACGAATAATATATTGAAATACCATGCTCAGGCCGGAGGTATTAGGGCCCATCTCTGGTGTGCCAATACCATCGGGCACTTCTTCTTTTGCTGCCTGCAAACGTTCAAATACCAGTTGCCGGGCAAAATAAATATCCGTACCTTCTTTAAATACAACCGTCACCATAGACAGGCCGGTTTTGGAAATAGAACGAACCTCCTCTACATCAGGCAGGCTATACATAACCGCTTCAACGGGAAATGTAATCAGCTGTTCTACTTCTTCCGAAGCCAGGCCTTCGGCCACGGTGTTAATGGTAACCTGAATGTTGGACACATCCGGAAATGCATCCAGGTTGAGTTTGGGTAATATCAGGCCGGCGCCCAGCAGTGTGGCTATTAAAGCCAGAATCACTAACAGGCGACTGCGAACTGATATTTCGATCAGTGTGTTTAACATGTCAAATTTCCTTTAGTGGTTGTGAACTTCAAAGCCGCTTTTTGCCAGTTCAGACTGAACAAAAAACGCACCTTCAACAACAACTGCAGTTCCGGGTTTCAGGCCTTCAATAATTGCCCTGCCGTTAATGACACGTACCAGCTTAATTTCTACCCCCTTAAATTCTCCCGCTTCGTCCTGTTCAACCAGCACCTGCCAGTCACCATCTGCGCTGCGCATAACAGCGGCTTCTGGTATAGACAGGGCCATGGATGCATCAGCCCTGGTTGAGGTCTCAATTTGTGTATTAACAAATAAACCCGGGTGCAATGCATCGTTAAGGTTTTCAACAATTAAACGAATGCCTGTGGTGCGAGTAATTTCATCCAGAACATGAGAAATTTGTGAAACTTTAGCTGGATAAGTTTTGCCGTTAAATTGCACACTGGCATTGTTATCTATATTAATATTGCTAGCGATAGAAGGCGTCACTTTGGCCAGCACCCATAAGCTGGATTCATCTGAAATAAGGTTAAGTTCCTGACCGGGTTCTATCTGATGCCCGTTGATATGGTCTTCCCTTAGTACCGTTCCATCGGTCGTAGCCAGCAGTGCAAAACGACCATTGGCGCGAGAAAAATCTTTACTGTCAATGAGCTCTTTAATTTGGGTTTCAGTCATGCCGTAGGCTCTTACTTTTGCCTTTGCCAGTTCAAACTTAACCCGTGCTTCGGTGAAACGACGTTCAGACACAACTTTTCGACCCAGTTTTTTAACCCGTTTCCATTCTCGATCAACCACCAGAACATTACTCTGTGCTTCGGCCATTTCTACACTGGATAAAGTCACAATGGGTTGGCCTTTTTTTACCTGTTCACCTAGCACAACATGTCGTTCAATAAGCTGCGCAGAAATTCGTGGTGTGATGGAAGCGGTTTTATAGGTGTTAAATCTCACTTCGCCTGGTGCATTAATCACCGCCTGTAGTTGTTGTAACTGCAATGGTTTTACGACAACACCAGCTATTTGCATCTGTTCTGCGGACAATCTGGTAACCCCTTCTTCGCCGTGTTCATCGTGGCCTCCATGGGCATCTTCTGTCTCGCCTTTATGAGCATGCTCATCTCCATGTTCGTCCTCATGGCCCTCAGCTTCATCATGATGTTCTTCGCCATGTTCATCATGGGCAGCATGAGATTTTTCTGCTGAGTCATCATGTTTATCTTTTTGCTCATCTGCAACCGCCATGGGCAATTGAATCAGTGAACTGCCAAGTAATATCAGCATAAATATGTTTTTAAGTTTCATAATTAATTCTTTTCCAGTAATTCAGTGTCGATATCTAACCAGCTATCAATACTGGCGGTCAGGCTCATCCAGTCGAAGGCGACCTGCCAGAGCTGGTTGCGTAATTTAAGGCCAGTGGCCTGGGTGTCCAGTGCCTGTTTAAGTTGCATTAAATAATTAGCGGCATCGACATCTCCGGCCTGCCAGAGTTGTTTAATAAGTTTTAATTGCTGATTAACGCTGTTACGACTGTATTTACGCCAGTTATTCCAGGCGTTTAATAAATTGCGATAGCGTTCGGTAGTAACAATCATTGTGCTGCGGGTATCGCGGTATGCCAGTTGTGTTCGTTGCTCGCTGGCAATCAGCCCCTGTTGCGCGGCATCGACTTCTGCACTGAAGCTGTTACGAATATTTAGCGGAATACTCAGATTAAAACCAACCAGGTCATACTCCCCTTCAGAACCGGCAGAAACGCTGATAGTCGGGTCCCATGCTTTTTCACTTTTACGCAGCGTAACTTCGTGCTGCGCAACCTGTAGCTCTGCTAGCTGAATTTGAACAATCGGTAATTGCTGTAGAAAAACATCGATATCATTCTGAAGTTCTGGTTCAGGTAACTGTTCTGGCAAAGCTGGCAGGGACGATGGTAATGAGCCCAATATAGAGCGAAGATTTTCGCGTGCCTCAGTCGCATTAGAGAGAGCATTCGCCTGCTCCATTATGGCCTGATTGTATGCCAGGCGAGCCAGATTCAGATCCACCTGATTCAAATCACCCGCCTGATAACGATTTTCGGCAATATCTCTGAATTCCTGCATCAATTTCAGTGTTTTCTGGCTAAGTACGGCTAGTTCACTCTCTGTCTGGTGCTCGGCAAGCCCGGTGAGCATCTTACTAATAAATGCCTGAGTCGCTATTTCGTAGTTAGCCATAGCCATGTTCAGCTCAGCTTGTGCCACAGCCGTGCGACTGCCCTGCTGGTTACCCCAGTCGATAGTCTGACTAATGCCTATGATCTGGGTTTTGACTTCTGCATCTTCATAATCAAGCTCTAGTTCCGGGTTATAGATGGCTTTATCTGCCGCGCGTAGATTCGCTTTTGCAGCCTGTAATTCGGCTTTTAATACCTGCAACTGTGGGTGGTCTGTAAGATAGCTTTTTATCAAGCTGAGCAGGGGCGGCGAAACAGTCGCATTTTTCTGGTTAGTTTGCATTGCCACTGGGTTATTCATTAGAGCCAGTGTGACAAGCAGAGACGCCCACACAGCAAACTGCCGGGGCTTTAAAATCTTCATGGATTAGTCCTGATTTAAATTAATAAACGATTAGCCGCTGTGAATATTCACAACAGGGTTTATAAAGGCTTAAATCAGATTCGAGGTGGCTGCGACGGCGGTTCGGGGATTAGTGAATAAAAGGCTACATCCTGCATAACAACAGCCATTGATGTATTTACCGTTGAAAGTGATGTGACATGGCTGGTAACTGCCACCATATGAGCGGAGAGATGGCAGGAATGATCACAACTAGCATCATCAACACATTTCGCCGCGGTCACATCCTGAGCGTTAGCCTGTGTCTGCAGCAGATGTGACTCACCGGTTTCTTTATCATACATATTATTTGCCATGGCCATATTAATGGTCAGCAAATTAAATATAATAAACAGTATAAGGGCTGGTGATTTCATTCGGCGTACTATCGCATGGATGTCTTATTATTTCAAATTTGAAAATTAAGGCTGTGCTTTTTGCTAAAAGTTCAGTAAATTGCTTGCCATGGCCCTGTTCGCAGGCGTTTCAGGGTTACTAATGCCCACCCAACAAACCTGTTAGCAGATAATTTCACTATCTCACATGGCTAATAAATGCGTAAGGTGCCCACTAATACACCCTGTATCTGCACACGATCTGCCTGATATACCATGGCTTCCATGTCTGCATTTGCCGGTATTAACTTAATACGATCATGTGATAGTGGGCGGAAAATTTTCAGGGTCACTTCGTAGTTATCAATCAGCGCCACCACAACAGAATTTTTAGACGCCGTATTGCACGACTCAATCACCACCGTATCACCATCTAAAATACCCAGCTCAATCATCGACTCACCGCTAACTTTTAGTGCATACCGGTTATCGCCGCCAAACATCTGGTTTATATTGATGCTGTCATGGCCGGCAATGGCTTCTATGGGCTGGCCTGCTGCAATTGTTCCCAGTAACGGGATGCACATACCCTGCTCCATTAGCTCATCTGGCAGGCGTAAGCCCCGGTGTGAGCCTTCTTCATTGAGCAAATAGCCCAACTCCAGTAGCACTTTGACATACCGATGCGCCGTGCCCTGTGACTGAATGCCAATGCCTGTAGCAATTTCCGGGTAGGTAGGAGCATGGCCGCACCTGAGGATATAGGCCTGAATAAAAGTGAGTGCACGTTGCTGACTTTCAGTTAGCATGATATTGTTCTCTGTTTATTCTCTTATGAGAAAGAATAGAGAATTTTTCAGAAAATATCAAGTCGCTAATTTACAGGCTATCTGGCAAAATCACTTTCTGTATTGTTGCTAAATCATTTATAATTAAATGATTCTAATTGAGTACCCCCCTAATGACTCACACAGATCAGTACCAGCTGGTAGAAACTCGTTTACAGGAAAAACTGGACAATGGCACTACTCGCTGCCACCTGTGCCTGTGGCGCTGCAAAATTGCTCATGGCCAACGCGGTTTCTGTCAGGCACATGTGAACCGAAATGGCACACTTTATAATTTATCTTATGGAATACTATCCTCCATAGATATTGATGCCATCGAAGACAAACCGGTTAAACACTATCGACCGGGAACCCGGGTTATGTCAGTAGGCAGTTATGGCTGCAGTTTTCGCTGTGGTGGCTGCCATAATCTGAATATATCCTGGGGGGTTGAAGCGCTGGATAAGCTGGCAAAAGGCCAGTCAACCGAAGCCTGGGTATCCCCAGAATCACTGATTGAAACAGCCCTCAAAGCCGATGTGCAGGGCATTGCCTTTACCTATTCAGAGCCGGCAGTATGGTTAGAATATGTGATAGCAGTGAGTAAACTTGCCCATAAAGCGGGTTTGTATACCGTATATGTATCAAATAGCTATATCACCGATGAAGCACTGGAATTAGCCGCACCCTATATTGATGTGCTGTGCTCAGATATTAAAAGTATGCAGGATGAGTTCTACCAGGAGATTTGTCGCCCGGCAAAAGTAGAACATATTCTGCATTCAATTAAAAAGGCTCATGAGCTGGGTATACATGTAGAAACCCGCACTAATATTATTCCTGGTAAAAATGATAACCCGGCTGAATTTTATAAGATTGCCTGCTGGGTAAGAGATAATTTAGGCCCTGAAAGTCCGTGGCATATTACCCGTTTTTTCCCGGCGTATAAATTAAGCCACCTGCCACCCACCCCTGAATATAGTTTATATGAAGCAGAAGCGGCTGCTCAACAGGCGGGCCTGAAAAATATTTATGTTTATAATGACAAGGGCTGTGATTGCGCTAAAGAAAATCAGCCGTTAGAATTTTATCTAAACAATGATGCAGATGAAATTCATCAACTTAAAAAATGTGCTGCAAATTGTTGCGGTGATGAAGGTATTTTATTAAAAAAATATGAACAGGATTTATGAGGATAACGTATGAGAACAGTTCACTGTGCAGTGTTAAAAACGGAAGCAGAAGCGCTGGATAAAGTTCCCCACCCCGGGGATTTAGGCCAGCGAATTTTTAATAATGTTTCTAAAGAAGGCTGGAAACAATGGCAGGAACGTTTAACTACCATTATTAATGAAAATGGTTTAAACACAGCAGATGTGCGCAGTTTAGAACTGATAGAAAAACACATGCTCGGTTTCTTTTTTGGAGAGGGTGATTATGGCCAGGTGCCAGCCGGCTTTAATGCAGGCGGCGGTGGTGGTGGTAAAAAATAATCAGGCTGCTGGAATAAGCCGAATCAGCCTGTGCTTGTTGTGGACTATATTTTATTTAAAATAAAAATTCACGTTCTAAGAACGTGGTTTTGATTTCACCCTGTAAGGGTGTAAGGCTACAACATTAAACGCAGCCCGGATGGAATGAAATGGAATCCCCAGCGTCTTTACGTTGTTCGAGGTCACAGGATTATAAAGCGCCTGCATGAGCTTTACCCTTCGGGCCATGCTCGCATGGCCCGAAAGTTACTACAATCCCGTTAGTAAAAACAGACGGCTATCTTTTTGCCGCCTGAACATGCATCCAGTCACGGTCTTCTGATCGGCCAAGGCTCACCCAGCCTTCCTTTTCCCATAGTTCCCACCAGTCATCTAAATCGGGGTTTGCCAGGGATGCTTTGTCACTGCGCCATTTAAGTTTATTTTTTGATGGAATCCAGTCTACTGAAATACCCCATGCATGGGTTGACCAGCTGGAGCTACTGCCACGTTTTTTTCTGCAGTTATAACTTCCGCCATAGCGATCCAGGCCATATTTTTTAATACCTTCATGGCCATATATCTGGTATGCATCATTTAAAATTTTAGCCAGGCTATCACTTAGTTTTTCGTGTATGGATATTGTATTTGTGGTGGTTTTTAAATCCCAGTCTAAACGCAGTTTCCACGGGCATGACACCTTAACTAATCGAGCTGAGCAAGGCTCACCGTAAAAATCATTGAGTGAACTATCCTCCTCAACCGGAAAATTATACGGATTCTCACGCAGCGTAATAATATCTGCAAAATCACGCGCTACTGCCCCGCCCGCCGTTAGAATTTTTAATGCATGAGATGCACTTTCTGTTTGCGGCCCATATAAACCATCTATGCCGCCAGCATCAATGTCATTATCATGGCTAAGCCACTGCAAATAAGCCACCGATTTTCTTTTAGAAGACCAGTTAGACCAGTCATGTGGAAGCTCAGATGAAACGCTGGTAAGTGCCTTGTTAATTGCTGTATTTGTATCTGAATCCAGCTTGCCATTAATTTCATGGGTATAAAAATGGCTTTTGGTAAGATACGTCTGGATAAGTTTAATTTCGCTAATTTTCATCAAAAAACTCCTTTATTACCGAATTTATTTATAAAGCAGCCGGGATACGACATGGCAGAAAAATTCAGTCTATTGATTAAATTTTTAATCCACGCCCTAACGCGTAGAAGATATTTCAGGCTGTTGCCTTAAGCAATGTTTTTTTGTTAAAAATATGTCTTCCATCCCAATTCGATTACATCATCCGATATTTGATCAAGTGGTAGATCACCTGATGAGTAGCTCGCAAAAAGGCCCGTTGGCATAGATATACTAATTGTTGTCAGATTATAGGAAGCGAGTCCTGCATTCTCAACCACTGCCGATGGACTAATCTCACTATAATTTCTGTAATTGAGTGTAAAAACAAGTTTTTTACCCAGATAGGTACCCGCAGGCATCCACAGTGAAATTTCAGTGGAGTAACGATAAAAGGTTGAATTATCTCCGGCGAGGGCACGTGGTGTTTCACTATTGGGGTCTACTTTATCAATCGCAAAACGAAATGAGGGTGTTATACCTAAACGACCAATAAGCGTGTTTGTGCCCCAGTTTTCATATTGGCCATTAATAAAGGCACCAAATTTTGACTGTGAAATATTAAAAGTCTGATCAGACTCTACACCTGCATCCAGGCCTGCTTCATAGCGTTGAAATGCACGCAGAAAATCACTGGTGCTATCGAGCAATGCAAAAGCTTTCTGTTTAGCTTTAATACAGGCGTCTGTTTTAGCGGCATCTGTACCCGTGCATGCTATGGCAGCTTCTGACGCGGCATCAGTTAGTTTTGTTGCAAAAACCATTGATTGAACTGGAATTTGTGTTGTATAGGCTTTGGAATAATTAAATTTTGTATCGAGGAAATTTCGCGGATTGTTGTTACTGTCATTAGTCACTGTACCAGAAGCGGTAAATGCTAATTTTGTTCGCGTACTCCAGTTACCCTGTTCTCTACGATCCTGTTGTAGAAGATTGTAATCAAACAGATAGGCAAGGCCTAAAACATTATCACCCTGTTTTGAATCCAGCATTTTAAATTCAAGCCCTAAGGGGATTTTATCCCCAAAGGATTTTAATAGTAATGAATTCAATAATTCAGGTTTTTTAATATCGGCTTTAATGGCATCCTTCAGGGCATCCATATCAACATCGATTCCCATGTACGAATTAACACTTGCTGTAACTAGTTCTTTGCAGGTTTTATCAGGCAACGACGGAAACCGCGCACAGACTGAATCCAGGTTTTCAGTTAAAAGATTATCTATAGCAATTTTAGCAGCTGGGCCAGCCATAACCTGATCAGATAAAACAAACAGCAATACAACAGGTATACTTAATATGAATTTCACTATACTTCTCCTATAAACCGGTAGAGTGAATCAACAGGATCAGCCAGATCTGTCATTGTCTTCGAGCTATCAGACAACACCGCCAACATGCTATTAATTGCAGTATCACGGTCAATATTAGCTTCATATGTGGCTCTGAATAAGCTGGTGAAAGCTTCGTCGAGAAGTTCTGCGTGCACAAGGGCATTCTGACTACGCATATCGGTAGACCCTCCCGCAGCATAGCCAATAATGAAATCTGTTTTCCATTCGCCAACTTCATCGAATCCAGAGTCCCTCATTTTTTTTTGCCAGATCTCGAATGTCCACAAAGCAGCATGTGCTCGATTATTGCTATTCCAACTCATAATTATGTACTCCATCTTTAGTTTTATCATTTAGAGGTGATCAAATTATCATATAATTTTATTCATTTTGAAATGCCTATATTAACTTTGCTATATTAGAGTCCGTTTAAACCTGCGCGCCCTAAAAAGTACGTTTCATTAATGTGACTTTCAGGCTTTACACAACATTGACCTTTTAATGACCCTTATTTTCCTTCTTGATTTGCTGTAGCAATTTCGGCAACCTGCATTTTTTCTCCCTGTGTACTACTATCAATAAATTATCTGGATAACTGTAGCTTAATTACGGGTGCAACTACAAAAGTTAGTTTATCATACGATTCTCTAAGGGCATAAACCACTTCTTCCGGGGTGTCAGCCTGTGCAAAAATATAGCCGGGATATTGATTCCCCTCGGGCAAAGGAATTAGCTCATTTCCTTCACGAATAATAATATCTACTTTTTCAATATTGGCAACCTTTCTGGCGGCGGGTAACCCCTCTACCCTGCGTAAAATGCCCGCCTGTTTGATGGGTATCATCATCACTCCACGCGCATTTTCAGGTGGCATAACGTTTACAGGCTTGTTTATGGCCAAAGAAATAACTAGCTGTTCGAGATTAAAATCATTGCCCGCATCAAGGCTTCTGGCACAATCTCCACCAATTGTACGGCTGGCGACTTCTAGTATCCATGCATCCTGTTGATTTACCCTGAGTTCAGCATGAATCGGGCCGGTAACTAAACCATAGGCCCTACATGCTTCAGCAACGCGTTGTTTTATTTTTTGCTGAACCTTAAAATCAAGCTGTGAAGGTGTCACATAAATCGTTTCTTCAAAAAACGGGCCTGTCAGTGGATCCGGCTTATCAAAAATAACCAGTGTGAATAATTGCCCGTTGTGTAAATATCCCTCAAAAGCAACTTCCACTCCATCAATATATTCTTCTATTAAAACATGACACCGCTCGAACTCATCAGCCGATTCTGAGATGATATTTTTAATACGCTGGCAGGCAGAAATACATTCTTCTGTATTATTCACCCGGATAACACCACGGCTTGCAGATAAGTTAAGCGGCTTAATCACGCAGGGCCAGGCTATGCCGGTTATCTGTTGATTGACAGGTTCATGCAGATTGATAAGAGAGTGAATCGGTACGGCACAGTTATTTAATGATAAATGGCAACGGGCTAAATCTTTTCGTTGGGTGAGCCGCGCCGCATCAGGTGGGTTATGGGGAAGGTTTAGCCTGTGTGCAACTTTTGCTGCCAGTTCTACCGTGCTGTCATCTGAGCCGAGAACGCCAGCAAATGGCCGGGCTTCTGCTGCTTTAAGAATAGTATCTAAAGCCGCTTGCTGATCATCCAGTTCAATATGCAGGCCATCATGTACTTCAGATATAAGCGAATATTCACCTCGAGATGCAACCAGTACATCCAGCCCCATTTTTAGCGCGGCATTTAAATAAGGCGCAATTCGATAACTATTGGGCTGGGATATAAGTAATAAGCGAGGTTTGATAATGAATTATCACTTGGCCTGAAATTCCCGCAGTGGGGAATTAATAATGAGATGGGTTCAAAGTAAATATCCACATTATTAGAACATGGTTTTGGTTTCAGCCTCCGCCCGCAGGTGCAGCTCCGCCACAACCACCGCATGCGCCCGAACCACCGGTTTGAGCAAATACATTTTTAAATACAAAACTCTGATTTAAGCCTTCGGTTTTAAAATCTATTTCAACACCTTCTAAATAACCTAGCGCTACACTATCTACATAAAGATTAAGTTTTTCTGTTTCAAGCACACTGTCAAATTTAGTGGGTTGCTCTACCAGTGTCATGCCATAAGTCATACCGCTACAGCCGCCGCCTGATACGTAAATACGTATTCCAGATGCATCCGGCTCCTTATCAATAATACTGGCAAGTTGATTCATAGCTTCGGGGGATACTTTTACTTCATCGGTTAACTGCTGGTTAAATTCAACTTCTGACATGCCTGACTCCAGATAAAGGATTGTTAATAATATTTTAACACATAATAATATGGGATAAAAATAACAATAAACCCATGCATAATTCATTGTTTATAATTGAATTTATAATTAGAATCACCTGACTTAAAATAACCCACTAAAATTAATGAATATTTCCATATCAGACATACAATCCCCCCTCACATCAATATGGCTCAAGCTGGGCGTAGCCTCACTGATTGCAGCGGGTTTATTCTCTCTGCTTCTGGTTTTATCACGCACACCGGGCGTGCAGGACTATATTCCCTGGATTGACTTCTTTCACACCGCCCTGGTTGTGCATGTTAATTTATCGGTGCTTTACTGGTTTATGTCATTTTCCGGCATATTCTGGAGTATATATGCTGGTACAAAATATCTTTTTTTAGAAAAGATTGCCCTGTTTCTATGCATTACCGGCACTATTGTATTAATTGCCTCGCCCTTTCTAGGGGCTGGTAAACCCCTTATCAATAATTATATCCCTGTTTTGCAACACGCCCTGTTTTTATGGGGAATTAGCCTGTTTGCAGCCGGCATTTTTATTCAGTGTTTAAGAGCTTTAAGCGTCATTCCAGCCGCACAGGATAACATTGCAAAATTTGCACCCTATATAGCCGCTATACTCACTCTGGCAGCATTTATCGCGCTTATAGTTTCATGGCTGGACATACCGGCCGATACAGAAAGCTTAATCTATTATGAATACCTGTTCTGGGGTAGCGGCCATATACTGCAATTTAGTCACACCACCTTTCTGTTATTTTCATGGTTGCTGCTATTGAGTTTTGTGGGTGGAAAAATCCCCCTGACCGCAGCCACTATAAAATGGTTATTTGTTTTTCTGCTATTACCACTAAGCTATGCCCTGGTAATTTATTTAAAATACGCTGTGTTCTCAGCTGGCCATTTAACAGAATTCACCCGCTTAATGAAATATGGCGGTTTAACCTCCTTACCTCTGGGGCTAATTATTGTCTGGAGTATTTTTAAATCTAAACTGGACAAAAGTGCTGAAACCGCTGCCGCAAAAGCCGCACTTTTAAGCTCCATAGTTTTGTTTGCTGCAGGTGGAATTATTGGCTTTCTAATTCATGGGGTTAATGTCGTAATACCCGCGCACTATCATGGCTCAATTGTTGGTGTCACTCTGGCATTTATGGGAATTGCCTATTACCTGTTGCCGAAGCTGGGCTATAAAAAACCTGTATGGCAGATGGCGAGAATACAGCCCTATATTTATGCGGGTGGTCAACTCATGCATATACTCGGCCTGGCCTGGTCTGGTGGTTATGGGGTGCAAAGAAAAACAGCAGGAGCGGCTCAGGGCCTGGATAGCCTGCCAGAAGTTATAGGCATGGGAATGATGGGGCTGGGTGGCTTAATATCAATTATTGGTGGCGTGCTATTTTTAATTGTGATGTTACGCAGCATGTGTACTAACAAGCACATAAAAACCTGACAGACCTACAGTATAGGTCTGCTATAAGCTCATTATATCAGGCGATTAGCTTATGACCACATAAAAATGGCGACGATTACCAGCGCCAGAGTGATTGCCTGCATAAATACGCGGCCCTGCATAAATTCATTGGCATGGGCTAAATCAAATTTACCGCCCCGAACCATTGATATACCACCTGCAACCAGCATGGCAAAGGTACCAAGAAAAGCCACAATGATAAAAAACATAATAGGTGTCACTACACTACCCTCCTTATATATTATTATCTCTATTTATAATGATCCTCTTACTGTTTTTAATGTCAATTAAAATTATTTTATAAACAAGGTCAGGTATAAAAATAATTAATCATCAGCTTATGCTTAAGCAAAGGCACACTTCAGGCCAACTGTAAAAAGCAAATAAAACAAATAAAACGGACACCCATGCTAAGAGTCAATAAAAACAGACACTTAGATGATACCTGAGACTTTTGTTAGTATGGGTGTCCGCTTTATCTTTTAAATGGCTTTTGTGTTATTTTAAG
>QIDK01000213.1 GCA_003228405.1 Gammaproteobacteria bacterium
GGATTGTATGGGCAGGTAGTGAAAGAGTCCCATATTCTTACGCCATGGATGGCGGTTGTGAAGTTGTTCGAAGTATCACATGCCGATGTGGTGAAATTGGTAGACACGCCATCTTGAGGGGGTGGTGGGGCAACCCGTGCCGGTTCGACTCCGGCCATCGGCACCATTTTTTTCTCTATATTCAGATTTATTCCTATAGCTTATTGCAATGATTTTTTTTAGGGGTACGCTGAGTTTAATGGCCATGTCTTTTCCATATTGGCCCCTATATGAATTCATTCTAAAATAATCAAATACTAATATAAATTATTGATTTCACTAATAAATCGAACTTATTGCGTAATACAGATAATATTTAATGACATGGGAAAGGATTTTTAATAAAGTCCATCCTGCTAATTTATTTACAGGAGCCATGCACGTCATAACTGGCCTGTGAGAAAACAATAGAATGATCGAAAATTACATACCTGTTTTAATCTTTATTACTGTTGGTTTATTTGTTGGTGTCATTATGATTGTTATGGGCGGGTTTATGCTTGCCCCCAGCAAACCCAATAAACAAAAAAACTCACCCTATGAGTGTGGTTTTTCGGCCTTTGAAGATGCGCGTTTAAAATTTGATGTGCGCTTTTATCTGGTGGCTATCCTGTTTATTATTTTTGATTTAGAAATAGCATTCTTATTCCCCTGGGCCATTGTGCTCGAAGATATTGGCTTATTCGGCATTCTTTCCATGGGTATCTTTTTAGGAATTCTGGTGATTGGTTTTATCTATGAGTGGAAAAAAGGGGGGTTAGAATGGGAATAGAAGGTGTTTTAGAGAAAGGCTTTGTAACCACCTCGGTTGATACGGTGATTAACTGGGCGCGTACCGGCTCCATGTGGCCGATGACTTTTGGTCTGGCCTGCTGTGCAGTAGAAATGATGCAGGCGGGAGCATCCCGTTATGATTTAGATCGTTTCGGTATTTTATTTCGCGCGTCACCCCGCCAGTCAGATGTGATGATTGTTGCGGGCACCCTCACTAACAAAATGGCTCCGGCACTACGTAAAGTGTATGACCAGATGCCAGAACCCCGTTGGGTGATTTCCATGGGCTCCTGTGCCAATGGCGGCGGTTACTATCATTATTCTTATGCGGTGGTGCGTGGCTGTGACCGCATCGTGCCGGTGGATATTTATGTGCCAGGCTGTCCGCCCACTGCAGAAGCTCTGTTATATGGCATTATTCAGTTACAAAATAAAATTAGGCGCACCTGCACAATTGCGCGTCAGGCTTAATCTATATGACCATTGCTGAAAAATTATTACAACAGCTAACAGATACCTTTGGTAGTCAGTTACAAAACACCAGGCTTGAATATGGTGAAGTCACAATTGAAGTGGCGGCTGATGATTACCTGGACGTGTGTAAAAAACTTCGTGATGATAAAGCCTTTGCCTTTGAAATATTAATTGATTTATGTGGCATTGATTATTCAACCTATGGTCAGGATGAATGGAATACGGATGCCTCCGGCAGTGGTTTCAGTCGTGGTGTCGATGGTACACAGAGTGGCCGCTTAAAATTCGGTGATGAAATACCCGTATCTACAACCGATGGCAAACGCTATGCGGTGATTAGTCATTTATTATCAATTAAAAACAACCAGCGTTTACGCTTGCGAGTATTCGCCGAAGACGATGCCTATCCGGTTGTTAAATCGGTGGTTGAACTCTGGAACGGGGTTAACTGGTTTGAGCGTGAAGCCTTTGATTTATACGGCATTCATTTTGATGGCCACCCGGACTTACGCCGACTGCTTACCGACTATGGTTTTGTGGGGCACCCGTTCAGAAAAGATTTTCCCTTAATCGGCAATGTTGAAATGCGTTATGACGAAGAGAAAAAACGTGTAGTGTATGAGCCGGTTAGTATTGAACCTCGTGTGCTGGTGCCGCGAACTATTCGAGACCAGAACAGTAGCATGCATATTAACCCGCAAACTGAGGATGAAGGATAGGTTCATGCCTGAAATTCGTAACTACACATTAAACTTTGGTCCTCAGCATCCGGCGGCACACGGTGTGCTGCGCCTGATTCTGGAAATGGACGGCGAGGTGATTCAGCGAGCTGACCCGCATATTGGTTTACTCCATCGGGGCACAGAAAAACTGGCAGAATCAAAACCCTATAATCAGAGCATCGGTTATATGGATCGTTTAGATTATGTCTCCACCATGTCGAATGAACATGCCTATGTAATTACCCTTGAAAAATTACTCGGTGTCGAAGTGCCGGAGCGTGCACAATATATACGTGTAATGTTCGATGAAATTACGCGTATCTTAAATCACCTGCTATGGATTGGTGCTCACGGCCTGGACGTGGGTGCAATGACCATGTTTTTATATGCCTTTCGTGAACGTGAAGATTTAATGGATATTTACGAGGCGGTTTCCGGGGCGCGTCTGCATGCAACCTATTACCGACCGGGTGGTGTGGCCCGTGATTTACCCGCTTCTATGCCACAGTACAAAGCATCAAAATGGCACAGTCAGAAAGAAGTAAATCGTTTAAACGATACCCGCAGTGGTTCAGTGTTAGATTTTATAGAAGACTTCACCAGGCGTTTTCCAGGGTATATCGATGAGTATGAAACCTTATTAACTGACAATCGCATCTGGAAACAGCGCCTGGTTGATATTGGCGTTGTTTCACCAGAGCGAGCCATGCAGTTAGGTTTTACCGGGCCCATGTTGCGTGGCTCAGGGGTGGAATGGGATCTGCGTAAAAAACAGCCCTATGCGGTTTACGATAAACTGGATTTTGATATTCCGGTGGGTACCAATGGTGATTCTTATGATCGTTATTTAGTGCGCATGGAAGAATTTCGCCAGTCGAATAATATTATTAAACAATGTGTGAAATGGCTGCGTGAAAACCCAGGCCCGGTTATAGCGAGTAATCATAAAGTGTCGCCACCTAAGCGTGAAGAAATGAAAGGCGATATGGAATCTCTAATTCATCACTTTAAATTATTTACCGAAGGTTTCTGTTTGCCGGAAGGCGAAGCCTATGGTGCGGTGGAGCATCCTAAGGGAGAGTTTGGTGTGTATATTAATTCCGATGGCGCTAACAAGCCTTATCGATTAAAAATTCGTGCACCAGGTTTTGCGCACCTGTCCGCACTGGATGAAATGACTCGCGGGCATATGTTATCCGATGTAGTGGCAATTATTGGCACACAGGATATAGTGTTTGGCGAAATTGACCGATAATGGCGAATTTTCGGCTCACCATTGCATGGCATCAGCTCCTGGTTGAAAAATGGACATTTACATTTGTAAACGCACATTTTTCACCTCAATCTGACAGCATGCAGCGGCAACCTGTAATTTACAAATTTTACGAATATTGAATAATGACTAAAACAGAAAATATTTTATCAGCCCATACGCTGGAAGAAATTACTGAATGGGAATCACGCTACCCGGCAGAGCATAAAAAATCTGCGGTGCTGGCGGCTTTGCGTGCTGCGCAGCATCAGAATAATGGTTTTTTAACTGTGCCTTTAATGGATGCTGTTGCAGAAAGACTGCAGCTCTCAAAAATAGAAGTGTACGAAGTAGCCAGTTTTTATTCCATGTATGAGTTAGAACCAGTAGCACGTCATAATGTGGCGGTATGTACGAATGTCTGCTGTATGTTAATGGGTTCGGATACAATCGTTTCCCATCTTGAGAAAAAATTAAATATTAAATTAGGTGAAAGCACCGCGGATGGTCGCATCTATTTAAAAGTTGAAGAAGAATGTCTTGCAGCCTGTGCCGGTGGCCCAATGATGCAGGTTAATCATAAATATTACACAGATCTCTCCCCCGAAAAAGTGGATGAGATTATTGACGCGCTGGAGTAAGCATGGCCAACGAAGTTTGCTACGCAACCCTGCAATTTGATAAAGACCCGTGGTCTTATGAAAACTACCTGAAGGTCGGTGGTTATCAGGCCTGGAATAAAATTCTGGATCAAAAATTGTCACCAGAAGATGTGATCGAAATTGTAAAAGCATCCGGCTTACGGGGTCGTGGTGGTGCGGGTTTTCCAACCGGTTTAAAGTGGAGCTTTATGCCACGCAATGCACCGGGTCAAAAATATATAATCTGTAACTCAGATGAATCTGAACCGGGCACCTGTAAAGATCGCGATATTTTACGCTTTAACCCCCATGCTTTAGTTGAAGGCATGGTGATTGCAGGTTATTGCATTGGTGCAACGGTGGGTTATAACTATATGCGCGGTGAGTTTATGGATGAAGTCTATGAACGTTTTTCCAGCGCAGTAAGAGAAGCCTATGAAAAAGGCTATTTAGGAAAAAACATTAAAGGCAGCGGTGTTGATTTTGATTTATATCCAACACTGGGTGCAGGCGCCTATATTTGTGGTGAAGAAACAGCACTTTTAGAATCTTTAGAAGGCAAAAAAGGCCAGCCAAGGTTCAAGCCGCCATTCCCTGCTAATGTGGGGTTATATGGTAAGCCCACTACTATTAATAATACCGAGTCACTGGCCTCTGTGCCCAGCATTGTGCGCGAAGGTGCAGAGTGGTTTAAAAACTTTGGCGTTGAAAACTCCGGCGGTACTAAATGTTTTTCCGTTTCCGGCCATGTGAATAAGCCGGGCAACTTTGAAGTGAATATGGGTATACCCTTTAGAGAATTACTGGAACTTGCCGGTGGTGTTAAAGATGGTCGCAAATTAAAAGCGGTTATTCCCGGTGGTTCATCTGTACCCGTGGTGCCGGCAGACATTATGCTGGAAGCCAGTATGGATTATGACGGCATAACTAAAATCGGTTCCATGTTAGGCTCTGGCGCACTAATCGTGATGGATGAAACCACCGATATGGTAAAAGTATTGCAACGACTTTCCCGTTTCTATTTTTCAGAGTCATGCGGGCAATGTACCCCCTGTCGTGAAGGCACTGGCTGGTTATATCGCATGTTAACGCGCATTGTTGAAGGCAAGGGCGAGATGGAAGATTTAGATCGTTTAGATGATGTGGCAGCAAAAATTGAAGGCCGCACCATCTGTGCATTAGGTGATGCGGCGGCGATGCCGGTAAGAAGTTTTATAAAACATTACCGTGAAGAATTTGAATACTATATCGAACACAAGAAAAGCATGGTGGATGCATAATGTCAGAAGATAGTGTTAAATTCACCGTTGATGATATAGAACTTGAAGCCCCTAAAGGCTCCATGCTAATTCAGGCGACCGATAAAGCAGGCATACATATCCCGCGTTTTTGTTATCATGAAAAACTCTCGGTGGCAGCTAACTGCCGTATGTGTCTGGTTGATGTTGAAAAAGCACCTAAGCCCATGCCTGCCTGTGCCACGCCAATAATGGAAGGCATGGTCGTACATACCAGAACAGCCCGTGCCATTGAGGCGCAAAAATCTGTTATGGAATTTTTACTGATTAACCATCCACTAGACTGTCCAATCTGTGATCAGGGTGGCGAATGTGAATTACAGGATTTATCCGTAGCTTATGGCGGTGATCATTCTCAGTACACAGATGTTAAACGTGTGGTATTTGACAAAGATATCGGCCCGTTAATTCAAACGCATTTAACCCGTTGTATTCAATGCACCCGTTGTGTACGTTTTGGTGAAGAAATTGCCGGTATGCGCGAGCTGGGCATGACCGACCGTGGTGACCGAGCAGTAATTGGTACCTTTATTGAAAAGAGTGTCGATTCAGAAATGTCCGGCAATGTGATTGATATCTGCCCGGTGGGTGCCTTAACCGCAAAGCCTTCGCGGTTTAGCGGACGTCCCTGGGAAATGCAACAACATGCTTCAGTTTCTCCACATGACTGCGTGGGTTCCAATACCTATATTCATACACTCGATGGCAAAGTGAACCGCGTAGTGCCCCGTGAAAATGAAAGTATAAACGAAGTCTGGATTTCAGATCGAGACCGTTTTAGTTACACCGGTTTATATGCGGATGACCGTGCCACTAAACCGATGATGAAATTAAAAGGTGAGTGGGTAGAAACCGACTGGAATACCGCCCTGCAATATGCAGTGGATGGTCTGCAATTAGTGATTAAAGAAAATTCAGCAGATCAACTTGCCTGCTGGATATCGCCTAACGCCACCCTGGAAGAACAATATTTAACCCAGAAAATCCTGCGGGGTCTGGGCAGTAATAATATCGACCATCGTTTAAGACAAACAGATTTTACCGATCAGGACTTTGCTCCGCTAATGCCGTGGATTGCGCAGGATATTGCATCGATTGAAGATGCGCAGGCCATTTTACTGGTTGGCTCAAATGTCAGAAAAGAACAACCCTTAATTGCTCATCGCATTCGTAAAGCCTGTCTAAATAAGCAGGCTAAAGTCTCTGCGGTTAATGCAAAAAAATATGACTGGAATTTTGATATCTGCAATGAACTGGCATCCAGTGCCGAAGGCATGGTGGCAAACCTTGCGGGCATTGCAAAAGCCGCGGGTGTTGAACAGGCAGCAGATGTTGTAGTAAATAATGAACACAAAGCCATAGCAGAAGAATTAAAAGCAGCAGAAGCGGCAATAATTTTTATTGGAAATATCGCAACGCAGCATCCGCAGTATTCTGCCCTGCGAAATCTATCCCATGGCATAGCAAAACAAACGGGTGCAATTCTGGCCTACTTGCCTGAAGCGGCGAATGCCGCAGGTGCCTGGTTAACGGGCTGCGTTCCGCATCGTTTTGCCGGTGGCTCCAGCGCTAATTCAAAAGGCGCAACAATTTCCGATATGTTGCAGGTGCCTAAAAAAGCATTAATTACTTTTAATATCGAACCAGAATTTGATGTGGCTAATCCATCGGCTGCAATGCAGGCGGTTAAAGCGGCTGACTTTAAAGTCGTTATTAATAATTACGCAAGTGATGCCATAAAAGAATATGCAGATGTCATATTGCCATTAGCGTCATTTGCAGAAACATCAGGTACCTATGTTAATGCAGAAGGTTTCTGGCAGAGTTTTAAAGGCGCGACTACACCTTTAGGTGATTCTCGCCCCGGCTGGAAAATTATGCGTGTGCTGGGGAATTTATTAAATCTGGATGGCTTTGACTATATGTCATCAGAAGATGTGCGCAATGATGTAAAAGAGCAGTGCAGAGATATTCAGCTGGATAATACATTAGCGGCTGATGCACCCGTAGCCAGTATTACAAAATCTAAAGGTCTGCAACGCATAGCCGAAGTACCACTTTATGCGGTGGATTCATTAGTGCGTCGTGCAGCACCATTGCAAAATACCCAGGATGCACAGCAAAGCGTAATTAGTATTAATTCAAGCCTGGCGCAAAAATTAAAACTGGAAGAAGGTGATGTAGCTAATTTTATACAGGATGAAAATAAAATATCTGCCAATGTGAAAATAAATAATGGCATAGCGGATGACTGTGTAAGTTTACCTGCTGCGCTGGAATTTAGTAAAAATCTGCAATCGGGTTTTGCATCAATTGAGCTGGAGAAAGCCTGATGGATTTATTGAATTCATTAACACCGGATTTTCTGATTAATTTCTGGAACTGGCTGCCTCTATGGATACAGGTGCTGGCTGAAAACCTGTTATATATAATCCTTATCGTGCTGCCACTGATGATATGTGTGGCCTATGTAACCTTTGCCGAACGAAAAGTTATTGGCTATATGCAGGTACGCCTGGGGCCAAATAGAGTAGGGCCGAAGGGTTGGGGTCAGCCTATTGCAGACGCTGTGAAATTAATGTTCAAAGAAGTCATTATTCCGACCAACTCAAATAAATTTCTGTTTTTAATAGCACCCGTATTAACCTTAGGGCCGGCACTGGCTGCATGGGCAGTGATTCCGTTTTTTGATGGGGTGCAATTATCTAATTTAAATGCGGGCCTGTTATATATATTGGCGCTCACATCAATGGGTGTTTATGGCGTGATTATTGCGGGTTGGGCATCCAACTCCAAGTACGCCATTATGGGTGCGTTACGTTCTGCTGCTCAGGTAGTGGCCTATGAAATTGCCATGGGCTTTGCACTGGTAGGGGTGTTAATGGCCGCCGGCAGTTTAAACCTCGGCGATATTATTGCCAAACAACAGGGCGGGTTTTTTAGCTGGTTCTGGTTGCCATTGTTACCTATGCTT
Organism: Gammaproteobacteria bacterium; assembly: GCA_003228405.1. Classification (GTDB taxonomy): domain Bacteria; phylum Pseudomonadota; class Gammaproteobacteria; order SZUA-229; family SZUA-229; genus SZUA-229. The sequence goes on from QIDK01000213.1 coordinate 8,175, forward strand.
GCGGTCTATTTTATTTCAGGTGTGGCTGAAACCAATCGTGCGCCCTTTGACGTAGCAGAAGGTGAATCTGAAATTGTTGCAGGTTTCCACGTTGATTATTCCGGCATGGCCTTTGCGGTATTTTTTCTGGCGGAATACGCGAATATAATTTTGATCTCCGCGCTGACATCGTTGATGTTTTTCGGTGGCTGGATGTCGCCATTCGGTTCCCTGCAGGATACTGCGTTTTTAGGTGATGGTACACACTGGTTTATTTTAAAAACCATGTTCTTTATTTATGTGTTCCTCTGGTTTCGTGCAACCTTCCCGAGATATCGTTATGACCAGATTATGCGTCTTGGCTGGAAAATATTTATTCCGGTGACTATTGTCTGGATCTTTGTTGAGGCAGTGATGGTAGTTATGCAGGTTGGGCCATGGGCTGTGTCTACGACTGTGGTGGCACCATTATGAGACAGATTAAATTTTATTTAAAAAGTTTCCTGTTTATAGAGCTGATTCAGGGTTTAATGGTTACCGGCAAGTATTTCTTTAAACGCAAAATCACGCTGCAATACCCGGAACAGAAAACACCGATTTCACCAAGATTCAGAGGGCTGCACGCACTACGTCGTTATGCCAATGGTGAAGAGCGCTGCATTGCCTGTAAATTATGTGAAGCCACATGCCCTGCGCTGGCTATCACCATTGAAGTCGAAGAACGTGATGATGGAACCCGCAGAACGTCACGTTATGACATAGATTTATTTAAATGTATTTACTGCGGGTTTTGTGAAGAAGCCTGTCCGGTAGATGCTATTGTTGAAACCGACGTGTTTGAATATCACTTTGAAAACCGTGGCGAAAACATTATGACAAAAGATAAATTATTAGCCATTGGTGATAAATACGAAGAGCAGATAGCAGCTCACCGTGCAGCAGATGCAGCGTATAGATAGTGTCATAAGGTTTAAAACGATGGAGTCATATGCTGTCCTGAAACTGACTGATACAGTTTTAAGGTAAGTATATGAAATAGTAAGTGATATTTCGTCATACCTGCGAAGGCAGGTATCCAGTGTCTGTAAGGATATTTAAGTCACTAGATTCCTGCCTTCGCAGGAATGACAGAATTTATAATTGTTACAAAATAATTTGCGTTTATTTACGGCAAGTTGCATTTAATAAACTGGAACACAATATGAGTTTTTTTGAAGTCGTCTTTTATGCATTTTCTGCCCTGATGGTGGTTTCCGCATTGGGCGTAGTCAGTGCAAAAAATCCGGTACACTCGGCACTTTTTCTGGTGCTCACGTTTTTTGCAACTTCCGCCATCTGGTTATTGCTTGAGGCTGAATTTTTAGCGATTACACTGGTGCTGGTTTATGTGGGCGCGGTGATGGTGTTGTTCCTGTTTGTGGTGATGATGCTGGATATAAATATTGCCAGCATGCGAGCCGGTGTTATGCGCTATGCACCCTTTGGTGTGGCGATTGCTATTTTACTGATTGTGCAAATGATAATAGTGGTTGGGCCAGAGCAATTTGGTCTGGATGTGTTTGCACTGCCCGAACCCAAGGCTGCTGATTACAGCAATACTAAAATGTTAGGCCGCGTGCTTTACACCGATTATGTGTATGCCTTTGAATTAGCCTCGGTAATTTTACTGGTCGCCATAATTGCAGCCATTACACTTACTATGCGTCGTCGTCCCAATACACGTCATCAGAATCCGGGTCAGCAGATGCGGGTATTAAAAGAAGATCGTCTACGCATCGTAAAAATGAAGACGGAGGACAGGCAATGATTCCATTATCCAGCTACTTAATTCTTGGTGCCATTATGTTCTCGATTAGTATTGCGGGAATTTTTATTAATCGTAAAAATGTCATTGTGCTATTGATGTGTATAGAGCTCATGCTGCTTGCAGTTAATATCAACTTTATTGCATTCTCACATTTTTTAGGTGACAGTGCGGGGCAGGTGTTTGTATTTTTCATTCTTACGGTTGCTGCAGCAGAAGCAGCAATTGGGCTGGCGATTCTTGTGGTCGTGTTCCGTAATCGACAGACTATCGACGTGTCTGAACTGAATACGATGAAGGGATAATACAATGGATCTAATTTATTTAGCGATTCCACTGGCATCATTAGCGGGTGCAATTATTGCCGGCTTCTTTGGTAAGGCTATAGGTCGTTCTGGTGCACACATGGTTACCATTGCCGGTGTTTCGACTTCATTTATTTTATCTTTAATGGCTTTTAACCATCTTGTGTTTGAAGGTGGTGATATTTATAACCAGACGGTTTACACCTGGATGGTGAGTGATGGTCTAAGATTTGAAGTTGGTTTTCTCATTGACCAGCTTACGGTTATGATGATATGTGTAGTCACGGGTGTTTCGTTAATGGTGCATATTTACACGATTGGTTATATGCACGATGATCCGGGTTACCAGCGTTTCTTCAGTTATATTTCATTATTTACTTTTTCCATGTTAATGCTGGTTATGTCGAATAACTTCTTCCAGTTATTTTTTGGCTGGGAAGCAGTAGGTTTAGTTTCCTATCTATTAATTGGTTTCTGGTATAAAAGAGAAACGGCCATCTATGCCAACTTAAAAGCATTTCTGGTTAACCGGGTAGGTGACTTTGGCTTTATTCTGGGTATAGCCGCCGTAGTAATGTATGCGGGCAGCCTGGATTATAACGATGTGTTTGCAGCCGCACCGCAAATTGCTAGCCAGACTATAGATTTAGGTTTGGGTGAGTGGTCTGCCATAACGGTTATCTGTATCCTGTTATTTGTTGGTGCCATGGGTAAATCGGCACAGTTTCCATTGCATGTGTGGCTGCCGGATTCAATGGAAGGCCCAACACCTATCTCAGCACTCATCCATGCCGCTACTATGGTAACTGCAGGTATCTTTATGGTGGCCCGTATGTCACCGCTGTTTGAATTCTCAGAAACCGCATTAGCGGTTGTAATGATAACGGGAGCCATTACCGCCCTGTTTATGGGGCTGATAGGTATTGTGCAAAATGATATCAAGCGAGTAGTGGCATACTCTACCCTGTCGCAACTCGGTTATATGACCGTGGCTTTGGGTGTATCGGCTTATTCCGCTGGTGTGTTTCATTTAATGACCCATGCCTTCTTTAAAGCCCTTTTATTTCTGGCAGCAGGCTCAGTGATTATTGCCATGCACCATGAGCAGGATATGCGCAAAATGGGAGGCTTAAGAAAGTATATGCCAATCACCTGGATTACGTCTTTAATTGGTTCTCTGGCATTAATTGGCTTTCCCGGGTTCTCTGGCTTCTTCTCTAAAGATTCTATTATCCTGGCCGTAGAAGAATCCAGTTTACCCGGTGCAGACATAGTTCACATGGTAGTTCTGGGGGGTGTATTTATCACCGCATTCTATACATTTCGTATGTACTTTATGGTGTTTCATGGTAAAGAGCGTATGGATCAGCACACCCGAGAACATTTACATGAAACATCCTGGGTAGTGACCGTGCCGTTAATTGTGCTGGCATTTTTCTCAGCTGTTATCGGCTGGCTAACCATTGAACCTATATTATTTGGTAATTATTTTGAAGGCTCCATAGTGGTTAAAGAATCACACAATGTGCTGGCGCTTGTAAAAGAAAATTATCATGGTCAGTGGGCGATGATTGAGCATGGCATATTCTCCATGCCATTTGTGCTGGCCATACTGGGGGTAGCTGCTGCCTGGTATATGTATTTGAAGAACCCGGCAATTGCAGTTACGGCGAAACAGAAATTTTCTTTTCTGCATAAAATGCTGGATAAAAAATACTGGATTGATGAGCTCTACGTGAAAATATTTAGTGATGGCAGCCGTGTTCTGGGTAAAGGTTTCTGGAAAGCGGGTGACGTCATGATTATTGACGGTTTAGTTATTAATGGTTCCGCAAAAATAGTGGGCTGGTTTGCCGGTATTGTTCGTCAGATGCAAACTGGCATGCTCTATCACTATGCATTTGCGATGATTTTAGGTCTGGTTGGTTTGTTATATTTATTTGCAAATCCAGCCGGATAATTAAAAAAATAAAATTCACAATGAAAAATAACATCAGGATTAAATTATAATGTTTGCAGATTGGCCCCTCCTAAGTCTGGTCGTCTGGTTGCCTGTGCTAGGTGGCATTGCGGTACTCATGTCTGGTGATAAAGGTAGCTCAGAAGGTTCACGTCTGCTGGCGTTATTAGTTTCAATTGCAACCTTTGTACTAAGCCTGGGTTTATATACAGATTTCGATAGCTCAACCGCCGCTATGCAATTTGAAGAACGTGCTGAATGGGTTGGCGACTTCAGCATTTATTACCATTTAGGTGTTGATGGCCTGTCCATGCCGTTGATTATTCTCACCACCTTTACCACTATTCTGGTAGTACTGGCAGCCTGGGAAGTTATACAGAAAAAAGCATCACAGTATCTGGCTGCATTTCTGATAATGGAAGGTTTAATGATCGGCGTGTTCTCCGCCCTTGATTCCATGTTGTTCTATGTGTTCTGGGAAGCCATGCTAATACCGATGTTTATTATTATCGGTGTCTGGGGCGGCTCTAACAGAGTTTACGCCACCATAAAGTTCTTTATTTATACCTTTTTCGGTTCTGTCTTTATGCTGGTGGCATTGATCTATATGTACTATCAGTCGGGTAGTTTTGCAATTTTAGATATGCACAATCTGCCATTGAATATGACCGAGCAAACCTTAATTTTCTTCGCATTTCTCGTCGCTTTTGCGGTAAAAGTACCCATGTGGCCAGTACACACCTGGCTACCGGATGCACATGTAGAAGCACCTACCGGCGGCTCAGTAATATTAGCAGCCATTATGCTGAAAATTGGTGGTTACGGCTTCCTGCGATTTACCCTGCCCATAACACCGGATGCCAGCTCATCGCTGGACTGGTTAATTATCGGCCTGTCATTAATTGCAGTCGTTTATATCGGCTTTGTTGCACTGGTGCAATCGGATATGAAAAAGCTGGTGGCCTATTCCTCAATTGCACATATGGGTTTTGTTACCCTTGGGCTATTTGTTATTTTCAGAATTTGGGGCAATGGCGATAATGTGGGTATCACCGGTGCGAGCCTGGCAGTAGAAGGTGCCATAGTGCAGATGATATCTCACGGCTTTATATCAGGAGCCATGTTCTTAATGATTGGGGTGTTATATGAGCGCATGCACAGTCGTGAAATTGCCGATTATGGCGGTGTGGTAAATACCATGCCCGTCTTTGCTGCTTTCGGTGTATTTTTTGCCATGTCAAATGCGGGTCTGCCAGGTACTTCAGGTTTTGTCGGCGAATTTATGGTCATTATTGCAGCATTCAAAGCCAGTTTCTGGATTGCCTTCTTCGCAGGTTCAACCCTGGTTTTAGGTGCGGCTTATACCCTGTGGATGGTGAAACGCGTTTTCTATGGCGAAGTTAAAAATGAAAAAGTAAAAGCTCTGCAGGATTTAAATCAGCGTGAACTATTGATTATGTCAATACTGGCGATTGCTGTCTTAGCCCTGGGCTTATACCCGGCGCCATTGGTGGATGTACTGCACGCATCTGTTGATAACTTATTACAGCATGTTGCTCAGTCTAAACTGCCCTGAACAAGCATAAATAATTACTAAAAAGTTAATTAGAGAAATTTATAATGACACTAGAAATGCTCAATCTTTCAATTGCCATACCAGAGTTATTTTTATTAGCCCTGGTATGTACCGTACTGATGGTTGATGTTTTCCTGAAAGATGACAGACGCAATGTAACCTATGTGTTATCCCAGTTAGGCTTAATTGTCACTCTGGTGTTAATCTCACTACAGGCTCCCCAGTCTAGAGAGCTGGCGTTTAATGGCCTGTTTGTAAATGATTTTCTGGCAACAGTTTTAAAATATTCAGTTGTACTTTTAGTGGCGGTAGTATTTGTATATTCGCGCCGCTATTTACAGGAACGCAATATATTTAAAGGCGAATTTTATGTGCTCGGTCTATTTGGCTTGCTGGGCATGATGGTAATGATTTCTGCAAATCATTATCTGTCTATGTATCTTGGTCTGGAATTGCTTTCGCTGTCTCTATATGCGATGGTCGCATTTGATAGAGAAAACCCCAATGCCGCAGAATCTGCCATGAAATATTTTGTGCTGGGAGCCATTGCATCCGGCATGTTGTTATATGGCATGTCGATGGTTTATGGCATGACAGGCTCATTAAATATTGTAGAAGTTGCCATCGCAATAGAGGGCATGCAGAGTAATAATATTGTGCTAATTTTTGGTCTGGTATTTATGGTCATTGGCCTGGCCTTTAAACTGGGCGCGGTGCCATTCCATATGTGGATACCCGATGTTTACCATGGCTCACCAACCACGGTGACAAGCTATATTGCAACTGCACCAAAAGTTGCCGGTTTTGCGATGTTTATTCGGTTGCTGGCAGAAAGTCTGGGAGGTTTGCAGGCAGACTGGCAGAGCATGCTGGTAATTCTGGCGGTTCTATCAATGATCATTGGTAATGTTGTTGCCATTGCACAAACCAACTTGAAGCGCTTATTAGCCTATTCAACTATTGCCCATGTAGGTTTTATTCTGCTGGGTTTACTGGCCGGTAACCAGGAAGGTTATGCGGCGGCTATGTTCTACACGCTAACTTATGTATTAATGTCTCTAGGTGGTTTTGGCGTAATAATTTTATTAGCTCGAAAAGGTTTTGAAGCGGACAATCTGAATGATCTTAAAGGCTTAAATCAGCGCAGCCCATGGTTTGCATTTATGATGTTGATTATTATTTTTTCAATGGCGGGTGTGCCACCCACAGTGGGGTTCTGGGCGAAACTGGCAGTGCTTAAAGCCGTTATAAATATAGACATGCTGTGGTTGGCACTGGTTGCAGTGGTCTTTTCAATTGTCGGTATCTTCTATTACTTACGTGTTATTAAACTAATGTACTTTGATGATGCGGAAGATAAATCAGAAATCAGTTGCAACCGGGATATGCAAATTGCCTTAAGTGCAAATGGTTTGTCTGTATTAATGCTGGGGATTTACCCTGCGGCATTAATGTCAATTTGCATTGCGGCATTTGCATAGTTTGTGCTCGCAGAGCATTACCCGCTCAATATTGGGTCATGTCAGAATTTTTTAAGAATTTTTTTCAAATGGTAACAGTTAGCTGCAGACGGCGAATGCCGAGCCAGGTGTAGTGTGTTGCTGTGTGCTTTTGGATAACGGATGCCCTTATTCATAAGTCTCAGAAATAAATTTTCTTTCACTACTTGCAATAAGTCCTTGATATCTGTACTATTCGCTCCAAGTTGATGCGGGGTGGAGCAGTCTGGCAGCTCGTCGGGCTCATAACCCGAAGGTCGTAGGTTCAAATCCTGCCCCCGCTACCAAATTCAAGTCAGGTTCATAAATTTTTAGCTCCGAGAGAGAGCTTCGGGTTATGAGC
>QIDK01000027.1 GCA_003228405.1 Gammaproteobacteria bacterium
TTACCTGTGTGATTTCCGATAAATCGATTGCACTGTAGCCGGTATTCTCTATATTAATAAAGTATTCAAGTGTGGCTGCCGGTTGTGCTGTGCCACCGCCCACCACAAATACATCTTTGCTAATCGTCAGCCTTTGTGTGCCACCTACAATAATTTCTGTTGGCTGATCACCATTGATATCATTGCCATCTGCATCCGTTGGCTCATCGGGGAAATCTGCGCTGGTGACCAGCCCCTGATTAGTTATCAGGGTTCCATCGACCGTTAACGAGTTAACGGTGACATCAAATACAATAATTGCCGACTGCATCGGGCTGACTGTGCCCTGATTCGGTGCTGGCAGAGGCGGTGTTAAATCGTCAGAACTCACTGGCAGGCCAGTAATGACTGGCAGAGTTCCACCTGCACCATCGGGCACAGGTTCACCGTTCATGGTGGTACTGCTGGCGAAATAACTGGTGTATTGCGGCACCGTATCGGTAAGCACTACATCGGTGGCATCGACTGTGCCCGAGTTGTTTATAGTGATGGTGTAACGCAGTGTATCGCCAATATCAACCTGTTCATCCAGGCCAACATCTGTATATAATTCAACCACTTTCTGCACGTCAAGCACCGCGACATTACCGACCACATTGCGTGTCGGGTCGCCGATTATTTCGGTGTTCGGATCATCTGATGCCTGCTCTGCATAAGGTGCGCTGCCCGCGCCTGCGCCGCCCACAAATGCCTGATTTGAAATAACCGTGCTATTCACTACATTTGTATCTAACTGCACATCAAAGGTAACCGTGGCAATATTAGTTGCAGTGGCTGGCGGTGTATTATCAGCGCGCATAAAGCCCGCGCTTATGTTTTCAGGGGCATTAATTAAGAGCCCATCCTGCAGGGGTGAAACACCATTTGCAGGGTCTGCAACAGCAACTCCATTTAAGGTTGTGCTGCTTGCAACATAACGGGTATTCGCAGGTATCTGATCACGCAGGGTTGTATTGATTGAATTTTCTTCACCTATATTTTGCGCGGTAATGGTATAACGCAAAATATCACCGGCCTGTAAAATACCGGCATCACCGGTTATATCCTGTGATGTTTTTTCAAACCTGAAACTGGGAGTCGAATTAACCGTTAATACGGTTGGATCTGAATCACCCGGGAAGGCTGCATCCGGGTCATCACTCAGTACCGGCGTAGAGAAATAGGGAATATTCGCCTGCGCCTGATTTAAAACCACGGTACCACTGGTAATAACCGGTGCCAGGGTTATGTCATAATGAATAATGAGCTCGTCGGTATTGCCCGCGTTTATTGCAGCGATATTCAGGTTGCGGATATCAACCAGCCCGGTGGCTTTAGTGCCCCCTGCAGCATTACTGAAATCGGTACCATTTGCGGCGTATAGCACCGCTAATGTGCCCGCTGCGTAATAACCTCCAGCCGGATTTAAAAGATCCATATCTTCGATTAAATTAAATCCGTTGACGGCGATCACACCATCATTAACCATATATATCTGATAACGTACCGTATCGCCGGGCTGGGCAGATGGATTCAGTATGGGTGCTGCCAGCACTCCCGGCACTGTGGCCAGATCAACGACTGACTGAATAATGGTCAGCTGAGGTGCGCCGACCATTATTCGGTAGGCGTCTTCATAATCTTCAAATGGCGTCGTCGCATTGGCCAGGTCATAGGTGGGTGACAAGGTATTGCTATAGGTTCTTGCGCTGCTATCTGGCGGCTGTTGATCAAGACTGTAATAAAGTGTGGCACCGGCTATATTATCCAGCGTTGTACCATTGGCATTATCAAGATCAAGCGTCACATCATAGTTAATCACCAGATGCCAGGTTGCTTCAATGCTGGCAGCTGGTGTCAGCATATTCAGTGTTAATGTGCAAACAGGATCAGCCGCAAAAATTGCCGTAAAATCGGTATTGGCAAGCAGGGTTCTCTGTAAGCCGCCACCCGCATCCGTAATAATGGCCTGAATATTGGCCGGTGGTGTGTCACACACCCCGCCCATGGCAGGTTCAATAAACACATCTAAAATGCTCGCATTCCATGCTGTTGATCCACCATCATTACGAATATCCAGGGTATAGGTTTCCGGCGCAATATAATCAATGGGAGGAGCATTGGCTGTTTTCTGCATGCGCAGATCCGGCTCTACCACGGTAAATGGCCCGACTGCCTGAGGCGGGGTAAGCCTGGATCCATCCGCCCGATCATAGTAGCTGGTCAGGGCACTGTTCTGTAGCACAGCACCGGCCACGGTTGCCGGGTTATCATCAATACGGGCATAGTATGTAATGCGGATATACGGGTTAATTACATCCGCCACTGCATCCAGATCATCTTCGGTGTCAGTGACCACATCACCATTAAATGTCCAGGCCACAATATTGGCTGCACCATCTACGGGTGCGGTAATCTGATTCGCAAATTGTGCGGAGTCTGTAATGCCGTTGATAGACTGAATACCCGAGAACTCGTAGACAATGGCAAAGGCTGCATTGTTTTCCAGAAGGTAACTGGTAGTACTACCTGCTGCCGCCAGATTATCAATTACCTGTAGCTGGGTAGTTGCATTGCTTCGGGTTACGCCTTCAGGAAAATTAATTTGTATCTGGAAGCGCTTGCGTGCGCCAATGGTGGGTATCGGATCACTCAGGGCGGCTTCTATTTTGCTTGTCAGTAAGCCGGGTACGCTGGCGGTGGTATCGGTTTGTGCAACACTATATAAACGCATGCCATCTGCATTACCATCGACACCTATTATGCCGCTGGCATTGAGTGCAACGCTATTACTCGCCAGTGAGGAAAAATTTGCAGTGACCGCTGTCTGTAAAATATCGTGTGGCTGTAAATCATCTGGCAACTGCACATTAAATGTGAAGGTTAAACTGCCTGCCGGGTCCAGTTTAGGGTTATTGTAATCCAGCACCAGCTGAGTCGGTCCGGATGCAATGGTGTCTATTGTAAAGTTTGCCGCATCCAGCCCGGCTAATGAGCCGGGCACATAAGTCGCACCGGGAACAGCCGTTAAATCAGCTATCAACTGTAAATTATAGGCAGGCGAAAGATTCGCCGGTGATGCACTGGTATTATCAATAACCACTTCAACCGTATAAATATCTGCAGAGTCCGCTGCGGTAATAGCATTCACATAAGGTGGTGGTGCTGCATTGGGTGTGCCGGTGCGCACGGTTAACTGAATATTCGGCTCTTTAACATTAACCGTTGCGGCACCTAACTGCAGCGTGACAGAATTATTAAACTCATCAAGGAATGACACATTAACATTGGTCGCGGTGCCCCCATTGGTAATAATTCCACCTGCGGCCACAGGTATAACATTATCCAGCCGAGCAATCATCGTCACCCGTAAATCAAAGGTACGATCAAAAGGAGCGCCTGGCGCGACCAGCACCTGGTCAACCAGCGATGCCCATACGGGTACATTGGTTACCGCATCACATCCCTGCACCGTATAACGGCCACCGGGAACAAAATATAATTCACCGCCTGCCACTTCTGTCACGTTCGGTAACAGCAGATCACCTGCTTCTATACAGCTTAAGCCAGCAGGTAATACATCCTGAATTCTGAAGTTTTTCAATGTGGTTATAGGTAATAGCACCCGTAATTCCACTTCAACTTCTTCACCAATGGCAACATCTGACATCAGATACGGTGCCGCTCCAGTAAATGGCATATCAATAATATTGGCTTTATTGATAAAGGCTTTTGAACCCACCGGTGCAACGACATTGGCTATCACAATATTGGCAGTGGCCGGTCCGGCGGTATAGGTTCTGGCACCGGCAACATCATCATTAGGTCGTTGTGGAATATTCTGACTGCCTGAGGCCCCCAGCAAACTATCGTAATTTGCATTGACCGTATTGGCTATCGTCTGCCCCGGTACAACCGCATCATCAACATCAACCTGATAGAACAGATCAAGCGCCTGCCCCGGATCAATCTGGGTTAACAGCGGGATATTCGTATAGCTAAGGGTTAAATTGGGGGCTGCAAAAATGCCTATACCGGTTTCAGCCACATCATCTACGACGCCATCTCGATTATTGTCTTTAAGGTCACTACTCAAATCAAGGGGTGTAGCAACAGACATTACATCCAGCACATCCAGCGCCGTAATATCAAATGCCGCGGCAACTGATGCTACCGAGTTATCGTTATACAGGCGGATCATATAAACATAGACATCATCCGCATCACCATTAACGTTTATGGTGAAGTCACCATAATCATTCGGGTTAGTCGGATTGCCCGGGTTACATAGGCTATCAACCTCCAGTGTTTTATTACAGACACGTTTACTGATCACTAAATTAGGTTCAGTCACGGTAACCCCAACCCGTCTGTCAGCCAGTGGCGGATAGTTACCGGATGATGCATCAAACACGCGGGGTGCCATCGGGCCACCCGCACCATCAAAGTCAACTTCAAAGGTTGCAAGGGCAGTATCTGTTTTTAGCTCATTACGGTTATTACTGGCATTATTAAGCACACGGGTGGTTAACTCGAAACTCAGTGTCACATCATCGGTAATCGGGGTATCAATCTGGCCCGCTGTATTATCGTAGTTATAGCGCCAGTTAACCTGGGTTACTGCATTCGGTGCGGTAACCGCTGGCGGTGTTGTAATCAGTGTTTCTACTGTAAGATCACCCTCTCCGCCACCACCGGATGAGGTATTCGTTAAAATAAAACCCTGACCTGCCGGAATCGTATCGGTAATATCAAACTGACCGATTTCTATCTGCCCGAAGCCGGGTGTTGCAAAACCGAACCAGGCGACATCTATATTGTAAATACAGTCTTCTGCAATCTGTACACTGGCGGTTTGTGTAGCTGCCGGAAACACGGCTTGCTCGGTGCAACTTTGCACTGATTTTTTCAGATCAAAACCGATAATGCGTGCAAGAATGCTGTCGAATGAATAATTATTGCCGGTAAGTGTGCCATTAAATAATGACACCTCACCTATAGCATCTGCACGGAACGTTAAATCGGCACCTGTGCCTTTTTGAATCCGGAAAGTGAAGTCATCCGATGCCCCACCCGCTGCTTTCGGGCCAATGATTGAGCACAGATAAATAGATGCGGTTGACAATACCGCCGGTGGGTCAAGTATGGCTTTTATTGGAACAGTGGGTGAACCATGGGTGCCATTTGCTGTACAACCCATGGGGACACTAGTTACATTTAAACCTGCACCAATGGTGACGATTAACTGATAATCTGTTGCCGGTCTGCCACCATTATTATCCAGCTCCACGGTTAAATCTAAAAATGCAAACGGGTTGCCTAATACATAAAACAGTTCAGGGTCAGTGGAGTTAATATCCACATCCAGATCTTCCGGGTTAATGGTCACATTCTGATTTCTGACCTCATCGGGAAACGGTGCATTGACATCACAGGTATCATCAAATGCAAAGGTAATTTGATTATTTTCCGGTGATACATAAATTACATCAAAACCATCAGTGGGCGGGTTCTGTGCGGCGGCGGTTTCTTCTCTTACCTCTGGATGAGCTTCTACATCAAAAACACTGCTGCGCACAATGCCATATTGAATAATCAGGCGGTCTCCATGTCGCATCACATTGTTATGTATTGGCAATGCGGCCGGATTAGATGTTGTGCTTAAATTAAACACCGGAACGGCCGGGGTACTGGCCCCATCTTCGGTAATGGTATCGACCCGCCCCGGATAGTCGACAAATGCCGGGGTGAAGGCAAATGAAACCGCCCGGGTATTGTCGTATTCGTAATTGGGCGGCAATAAATCGGTGAACTTAATATCTCGAATAGTACCCCCGGAATTATTGGTAATGGTTAACTGCACCATGCCTTTACTACCGACCGGGGTGCCCCCCTCCCTGATGTTTCCATTTGCCGGATCTACACCGGTAATAGACTGCGCAATAACAATGCCATTCGGGTCTACTCTGGCGCTTAAGTTTGCCGTTGTCACCGGCTGAATCGGCCCGCCTGGTAAAGAGATAATGCCACCGACTGGCGGCTCTATCGCACAACCCCAATCCATGCTGGTGGTGTTCAGCATATTTTCACACTGGTTTAATATAATCCCCACCAGATAGATATAGCGGTTGCTGTTTTGTAAAATATCCAGCGGGGCGACCGGCGGCGGGAAATTAATATCATCCAGAGGCGGTAAAATTTGTTGCGGATCGGTCATACCCTGACAACCACCCTGTGCATTACCCGAGGCGGCCGAACTGTCCGCATCGGTTTCATTCGGGCAGAGTGAATGAAAATCAAAGTTAATGGTTGTCGGTAATACGCTAATCAAATCATCCAGCTTTAAATCCTGTAAATCTGCATTGCCCAGATTCTGTATATCGACACGCCAGATCACCTGATCCGAGGTACCGCCGCGCACCGTATCTGTCCAGGTATTTTGATTGGCGGTAACATTGCGCGCCTGCTTGTTTATGGTGGGCGCAGGCTGGCGCAGAGGTAGCACGACCCTGTCCTGAGGCGCACTAATGCGCACCGGTGTAGCAGAGAGCTGATCACAGAACAGACCATACTGTGCATCTGCAGCGACACTGAGGTCGGCAATAACAATACTTTCCAGTTGCCCTGCCGGACGTTGCACCTGAAAAATAATTTCAATCTGCTGCGGTGTATTCGGCGCTGTACTGAATGCGCTATACAGATTACTCAGCATGGGTATTTCAGTGGGTGTAAAAGTAATGGTGGTGCCTGACTGAGCAGGCTGAAGCGCAACATTGCAGGTGCCCTCATCGGATATACAGCTAACGGAACCCGGCACCAGTTGTAAATTAGACAGGAGTAAATCTTCAATAACATCAACATCCGTTAGCAATAAACCGCCGGTATTGCGTACCAGTAAATGCACTTCGCCCACTTCACATAGCTCACAGAAACTGTGATTCAGATCATGGCTCAGGGTTAACTGTGCTGTGGGCAATGAAATGGGTGGCGTATTGGGTAAAGTCTCAAGATTGGGATTTCCACAGCCCCAGTTTGTTAGTGATGAAATCTGATCGGGTACCCCCCCCTGAAAACAACTTTGCTGAGTGATAACTACATTGATATCGATATCAATGGCTTCGCCGGTGCCCAGATCACCCAGTGCCGATGTACTTAAATCCCAGCTTATGGTTTGCCCGGCAGGCACACCAACGACCCCGGCGGGTAAAGAGGCTGAACTCACATAATTCATTTCTGCAGGCAGGGTAATTTGAAATACACCACCCACAGCATTGCCATCACCGGTATTTACAATATGTGCCCTGAATGAATAATTGGTCTGATCACGTAAGATAATGCTTGATGGAAAGAACTCCAGATCAAGATTAGCACTGAGGAAATTTGTCGGTGCCACATTATATGCAAAGGAATAGTCACGATCTGCATCCCCCCCATTATCTGGTGAGGTATGTTTACTGTCGAAGGATACACTCGCATTAAAGGCAGTGCCGACATCCAGTACACGAGCATTAAATGAGAGGATACCCGAAGCGCTTAAATCTGTTGTATTAGGTAACAACTGATAATTTACCGGCCCCTGATTATCGGCCGGCGGCGTCGTCAGTGTAAAACCCGCATCGGCAAATCCGCCACTGCGCGCAATATCTGCATCTACATTGGTTGATGCTACATTACCTGCATCAACAATCTGCAAATTACTTAAGCCTAAATTAAATAACAGATTATCAGCGGTGGTATCTGCAACCAGCTCATTTAGATTAACGGTAACCGGCACCACTGAACACACTTCAATGTCATTTCCATTATTGATATTTCCAGTGAGATCCAGATCGGCACGATCGATGGTGACCGCCACCGCCTGGGTAAAGGTAGTAGTACCCGTACAACCCGGGGTTGCGCCGACAATATCCAGCGAGGTATTTTCGAGATAGGTGCCGACATTCTCATCATTTACCGGGTCATCATTGTAGGGGTCTGCACCCGATAACACACCTTCTGGTGAAGTGGCCGCATATTCAAGCAGCAGAATTACATCATCAACGGTTGCCGGTATGACACATAATGCGGGCACAAAAGCAAAATCATTTATAACCAGAGGTGCGACTCCATCACCACCAGTAAAATGTACTGTCGGTGTCAACGGCTGCTGGGTACATGCTGTGGCACCGGCGCCGGTGGTGACGGTGAGTAAAACACTCAAACGATTATTGATTAATATCAGAGGAGAACCCGTGGCTGCTGCGGTTCTGAGCTCTGCATTAAACTGCAGGTTAGTCCAGCTGATTGCCCCCGCCTCATATGCGGGAGGGAATGAGTAAGAAACACTAAACGGAATGTGTTCACCTTCGCGGTTTTCATCCCGGTTAATATTATTGGTGTCCGGTGCCCCGGCTTCAAATGGTCCACCGGCTACAGAAATATTGAGTACCGCACCACCCGCGGGATTTTCATTTAATATAAAACCCACATTGTCATTATCGGTTATGCCACAGGTGGTACTAAAATTAACCGCATTGTTCACAGTCTGCCCGGTCGGGCAGACTCCGGCTGCACCACCGGTAAAATCAACCAGCATATTAGGTGTTGCCTGTAAATCGATAACATCGCCGCGCCAGAAAATTGTACCGTTATCAGGAATTTGCCCGGCTGGCACACTGCCGGTGAAAATACCTACACCCTGTACTTCAACTTCTGTACCCGCAGGAATCAGTGGAATAGCAATATTAGATATACCCAACGGAAAGGTATCGGCTACTGAGAAATCATTATTATTAGAGTTGTCTCCATCATTGGGGGGCAGGGCAGACAGGTTAGTACCGTCCAGGTTCAATGTATAACTGGCGGTCTGTCCCACATTTAGAGCACCGGTAGAAGCGGTTTTGGTGATAGTGGCATCGGGCACATTGCTGACAGTAAGATTTGAGCTTTGCTGGGCCGGGCTAAATACCGTACCACATGCATTGGCATAGCTCAGGCTCCAGCTTAATTGCCCTCCGGGGGGTGGCGGGCAAACGGCAGTAGCCACGGTAAATGTCAGTGTTTCTGTAATGCCTGCTGCAATCGTTCCTGTATAGGTAAATAAGTCAGTGGGTGAATCAAAGCTCCAGTTTACCGATGTAACGGTTACGCCGAAGCTATCCAGATCTGTTCCGGTACCTGGTACACTTAAACTGATATTTTTGGCTGCCCCCGAGCCACTGTTAGTAATAGCCACTGAAACAGTTACCGGCCCACCATTTAATGGAACAGTAATATCCGGGGCAGTGAAGTTTAACAGGGGCTCCTGCAAATCGAATGCTGCAGCATCCGTGCTTGTGTCTGTATTCTGTGTGCGTTCAATAACATTAACGATATTCGATAAAACAGGGCAGGATAATGCAGCAGGATCTACCTGCACAGTAGCCTGAACATCAATATTAATCGGCGTGCCATTGGGCGGTATATAGGGAATTCTATACTCATCAGGTGGGAAAAAAGCACCGCCGGATGCTGATACCATGCTCAGGGTGAGGGGATCAAAATCTGCCCCCAGAACATCTGTAATGACCACATCAAAAATACCGCCCTGACTGGCCGCAATCACCGATACCGTAAAATTAGCAGGCGCACCATCTCCCACCGGGCCTGCTGAAGTATTGGTTTTAACAATCGCAACATCACCTGTGCGAACTTCTACCGTTGTCGTTTGTGTTTCACTGGGACTGGCTGGTGTATTATCGAAATTGCTATAACTGACGGTATGATCGACATCATAATTCCCGTCGCTTACATAGGGTGCTACGGTTGATGTGGTCAGGCCCAGATCAAACCGATACTGACAGCCGGGTAGAATATCGGGAGCAACACCCGCGGCAACAGCATTAAAGTTAATGGTGGTACCTATCCCACCCGGCTGGGTGGCAGCGGCGGTAATAACGACACAACCGGCACCACCCGATAATTCGTTTACTACTACGGCAAAGGGTGATGTGGGTAATCTGAAACCAGTATTGACCTGGCTGTTTATAGCAACGCCATAAGCCGTATTATTCTGTATTTCCGTGGCATTATTTCCCGATGCACTGTTTATCACCGTTAAGCGAAAGGTGTCTCCACTGGTGTTAGTGACTTCAGCAGTACCATTCCATACACCGGCTGAATCCATATAGGTATTTGTGCGTGCAGAATCTGCACTGATAAAAGAAGATGTGCTGGTAGTCAGACTGGCATCCGCAAAAACATTTTTTACAGGCAATAAAAAAACTGCACCGGTTATCAGGGTAACCAGCACAGATTTAAATACCTGCTTAAAACCTGTTGTCTGCATCTATTTCACTTGCCTAATCATAAAATCCAGTTTTTCTTCTTTTATCAATTAGTTAAGTCCTTTTGATTGTACATGCCCATGCCCTCTGCTTCTGTGAAAAGCCACTCAAAACATATATTAACATTTGCTTTAAGAAACCGATATAAGTTATTGTTTTATGTAGATATTAGTATATAAAACCAATGGAAACCAGTTTTATTTAAGCGCTTTGAGTCATTTTAACTATAAGGGAGTTTAAAGCTGTGATATTTATTTAGATTTGAGTGGCTGTTAATACCCTGTAATAGAATATCGTTCAGCTACTTTGCTCTGAGACTAACGACCCTGTTATGGACCATCTCCATCGGGGACAGACGTGCTTTTTACGCCTGTCCCATGTGGTGATTCCGGTCTGATGGGCAGGGCCATGAATGACTCCGTACAGCTTTTAGTGGTATCAAAACAGTGGGACAGACCGGTGCTTTTCCGCTCTGTCCCCTGTTTTGATACCACAGAGATTGGAAGAGTAGCTTAAACGACTCCGATTTACTCTCGATAGTCTCAATAAGGGGACAGAGCGCCAAAAAACGGCGGTCTATCCCCACAAAATATAGATAAAAATCAAAAAGATAAGGCATTTTATCCGCAAATGAACGCGAATGAACGCAAATTTTTTGTTTGTGCTGCCTGCGGCGCACTACACCTTCATTAATGCTTTTGCTTTTATTTGCGTGTTTTGCGTTCATTTGCGGACAAACTGCTTTTTGCTTTTAAAAAATATTCGTGGGGATAGCTCAGGGTCTATCCCCAATGGAGATGGTTCATAACAGTGCAACTAACCGACTAACAAATGAAACTGGTTAAATCCACTTTTGCCTTTTTTGAGACACTCATGACTCAATTGGCAGGCAGGAAGTCGATAGGATAAAGTATCGTAATCGCTGGCACATCTTCTTTAGGCCCGAAATTAAACCTCTTCACCCGTTCAACAATTTTCTTCTCTAAAGCGGGTGCTTCTATATCACTGGATTCCAGACTACAGGCCGATACCTTGCCATCCGGTTCAATCGTTAACTTAAGCACCAGTTTACCCTGTAGCGTCGGGTTTTTACGCAATTCCCGGTTATAAATACGATAAAGTGCGGCTTTATAGCGATCGAATACAATCTGAATTTCTTCATCCGTTCTAGAGGGGCCGGGGCCATCACTAAGCGGCCTTTCTTCGCCGAAAAAATCACTGCCAATTGCACTTTCTACGCGGGAGAATTCAACCCCACCCATACTCTTACCCGTGCCCCCGGTGTTGCGACTGAGGGTTGATGTGCTAATACCACCGGATGCACTTCCCGCCTGTGCCATAACCAGTGAGCGAGACACCTTGCGTGCCTTCTGTCCCTTATTGCTAAGACGCGCCTGTGAACCTAATTTCTGATCAATTGAGCTATCCATTAACTCAGCAAAGTTTTCTTTAAAGGCGAGCAAACCTGCTGTTTCTGCCACTTTACGCGCTTTTTTAGCCTTTTCTGTCTTAGGCTTGGGCACATCTTTTCTGGGCTTCTTGTCCTTTTTGTCTTTTTTCTCCAGCCTGGGCTCTACTTTGGGTGGTGGCGGTGGTGGCTCTTTTTTAATAACCAGTTTAGCCAGGCGTTCAGGTACTTCAGATAACTCATCCCGGGTTAGCACAGGCAGATCCCAGAGCGGCATTAAATAACCCAGAACGATGGTTATCAGTAGTGTAATTAATAAAATTCGTCTAAAACGTTTTTCATCTTCACCCTGGGTTGTCCAGGGCATAATCATGGGACGATAAGGATGTACCGTCATTTCACGTTCAATTACAAATTCGTGCTTACGCTCTTCTGCCCGCTCCTGTACTACCAGAATTTCTTCGGTGAGAATATTGACTTGTGCTATGACACTTTGAATGTCATCTTTAATTAACTCACGCCGTTTCTGTACTTCCTTAACTTTTTCATCGTAGTTAATAACCAGATTATGCACACGATTAAAATGCGCCTTAGACTCATTTTCATGGCAGTCTTTACCCCAGAAAAGACTGGCGCCACCCAACTTGTTTAACTTATCAAGACGATCACTAATCTCACTGAGTAAAATATATTGCTGGCGATTCTGGAACAGTTCTTCAAGCTCAATATCCACCAGACGCAGTTGATCCTCCAGATCTGCAATCCGGTGCTGTGCGCCATCAATCCTCTGATTGATTTCTGCTTTCTGCTCGGAAACTTCTAAATCGGCCAACTTAAATCCTTATATGTCTGTTTGTGAAGCTTTCTGGATAACCGCCAGCGAAATTTTTCCATAACCTGCAGCGGTGGCACTGGACATTATTTTTTTCAATAACTTAAATGGGATAGTTTTATGGGCTAATATGGTCACTTCCTTGCTCTCGGCAACGGATTTAGTACTGATACCAATTACATTTTTACGCTGTTCTAATAATTTTGCCTGAATAGTTTCTATTACGGGGGCCTTTACACTCAGTGCTTCCTGCATGCTTATCACCGGCTCACCCATGACGAACACCATCTCAGGTGTCACCAGCACGACTGCAGTTTCTCGTGGCTTTTTCTCAACCACTGAATCTGGCAAAGTAATACTTTTAGGGGGTTCCAGCACTTCGGTTGAAGATGAATTTACCAGTAAAAAGAAAACCAGAATGGTAAACACATCCATCAGTGACACCAGATTTAAACCGGGTGGTTTCTTCTTGGAACGTGCCATGCGGTTGATACGTCGTGAATTTTTCTTCATGGCGCATCCCCAATTGAAATATCCGGGAACAATGCTACCTTTTCAAAAATTCCGTCTTCACCCTGGGCAAGTTCCGCAACACGTATTGCATCCATTACATGTATTAGCAATTCATATTCAATATCCGGTTCCATTAACACGGTAGCATTAGTTTTTTCGGGATAGTTTCTTTTTATTTCCAGTAAATGCTTTGAAAGACTGGCGAAATCATATTCACCTTCAACTTTTGGAAAGCGCGCCACAACGCGTCGACCATTGCCTATTTCCAGACCCTGCTCACGCACAATAACTTCTATATTAAGTTTTATTTTTGTAGGCGCACTCGAACCACTGGCAGTTGGTAAATTAAGCTCCAGAACAGTCACCCGGGAAAATACAGCAGTGATGAGTAAAAATGGAACCAGTACCACCATCAAATTAAGAAAGGTGGTGATATCCATTTCCGGCACTTCTTTGTCAGTGCGACGATAACGCCTTTTTCTGGCCATTATTTTGCAGCCAGAGCAGCTTGACGTTTGGCAAATTCAGAAATAATATTCAGGGTTTTAACCGACACCATTTCCAGGCTATCAACTATTTCACCTGTTTTCGCGGTTAATAGCGCATGAAAAATTAGCAGTGGGATACCCGCCATAAGACCAAATGCAGTGGTGTTCATTGCCACCGAAATACTGGCAGATAATAGATCTGCTTTTTCAGCCGGGTTAGCATTAGCAACCGCAGTAAAAGCTTCAATCAGGCCCATAATCGTACCCAGCAGGCCAAGCAGAGTTGATATATTTGAAAACAGAGCCACATAAGGCGTTCGTTTTTCAAGCTGAGGAATTATTTCCATCATGCTTTCTTCCATCGCAATTTCTATATCATCACGTCGGCGAACTGAACCCTGACGTGCAAGCCCCATATTCAATAATCGAGCAATGGTTGATGTATCATCAGCTATGAGCTCCCTCGCATTATCAAAATCACCTTCTTCAAGCATGGGGTGCACCTCATCCCAAACCTTTCGATTAGCTCCGCGTACAACAACTAATTTAATATATCGTTCTACTGCAATGGCTAAACCAACTGCAAATACAAGCAAGATTGGGTACATAAATGCACCACCGGTCTGGAAGAATCTCACCATAGTTTCGATGATTTCCATTATATTTTCCTCGTAGTGTTTGCATGCTCAACAGAAAACATGCCAAAATTTTTATAGAGTTTAGCACTAAATCTCTATTTAAAAATTACTCCTGCACTTTTTTTTACAGGAGTGTTATTTAGATCGCGATATGACTCATTTATTTTGAGTGACTTAATTCATAAAAATCAAGCTCACGCATAAATACTTCTTTATCAACAGGCCGCATAGAGGCATCTAGTAAGCCAGATGTTAAACTGGATCTCACTCCCACCTCGGAGTTTTTCCAGGGCACTATATAAAGAGATTTTGGTGCTTCTTTATTACCAATAATTGAAATACCCGATAGTTCTTTTACATCACTATCTTTTTTAACTGCCTGCTTAGGCTTATCTTCAGCATAAACACCGGGCACAAACATAACAGTTATAATGATCAGGTTAATTATTTTAAAAAAACGCATAATATATCACCTATTTAACTCGACGACCAAGGTCAACAACCCAGATTTTCATGGTTTTATTGTCTGGCTGCAAACTCAGATAATGTTCATAATGCAGTAGAGCGCAGACCAGGTCACGAATATATATTTCGCATAGAATACCCAGATTTTTTATCACGGGTAAATAATCAGGATGTTCTGTTAATGCATTACTATAGGCTTTTCTGGCATCATCAAAGCGACCCTGTTTTCGGTAGAGTAAGCCCAGTTGATTATTTGCCACCGGATGAGTCAGCTCAATATTCACCGCTTCAAGCAAATATTTTTCAGCCTGCTTAAGATCACCTTTTTTCTCATATGCCATACCCAGATTTACGAATGGAGCGGGCACTCTTTTTTCTTCGGAAATCACCTTATTTAACAGGCTAATTGCCTCATCATATTCTGCAGACTTAAGATGTGACAGTGCGGCATTAAAATCGTCTTCAATATCAGAATCAATATCAGTAATTTCAATCTTCCTGGCAGTTGCCTGTTTATCAAAATTTGCAGGCTGCATAACACATGAAATTAATGACATTATTATAATCATTAATACAACACTTTTAATGTAACCCAATAAGTTAAGCAGTTTCATCTAAACCGCCTCTATCAATTTGGGAGGCACATTTTCCAATAAAAACGTTCTAATAAACATAGTGCAAATGGCATCGGCAATCAGCCTGTCATCCTCAACAGAGCAAACAGACCGGTTTAATGAATAGACAGAATAATATGTGTCTATAGAATTTTCGGCTGCACTCAGATTGACATAAAATACAGGCGTAGCTTTGTAGCTTTTACGCGGCTCTGATTTGATGCCTGATCTTTATTACTATTCTGTTGCTGCTTTTCAGTTTGTTTTTCAATTTCTTCCTTTGCTGGTTGATCTGATGCTTTCTTTTTCTGCTTCACGGGAACAATAGTTTCTACAAACTGAACTATTTCTTCCGGTTTGTTATAGCGGGCCGGCATTAACACCGCTAACCTGGCTATACTTTTATCTATCCATTCGTTATAGATGCCCAAATCAAGTAATTCCATATTTTTTTCATGTA
This sequence comes from Gammaproteobacteria bacterium, assembly GCA_003228405.1. GTDB lineage: Bacteria > Pseudomonadota > Gammaproteobacteria > SZUA-229 > SZUA-229 > SZUA-229. Next base: position 15,741 of record QIDK01000027.1, read on the forward strand.
CATTAATCGACTTTTCCTCAAATGGATATACCTGCTCTTCAAGCACCAGCTCATATTGTTCAAGCTGTAATTCAGTCAGCTTAGCAGGCCTTTCTGAATGCATTAATGCACGACTAAAATGAAAATATATTTCAGCTATTTCATAGGTTGCAGCTGCAGTAACAACACCTACCTCATAATCAACCAGTGCAGTTAAGGCGCCTATTGCCTTCTTCATGCGTTTTTTCTTTTTATTCAGGTTCTTTTTAAAGGGTTTAACCAGTTCCACAACTTTAAACCGTTTAATAACCGGCTGCACAAGTATAAGTGATGCACTTGCCGCGAGGAAACGAGTTCGATCAGTACGTTCTTTACCTGCTTTCAGATCAATCGCTACAATTAACTGTAACTGTTTAATATAAAGTTTATTCTTGTTCTTTAGCTTATATATATTTGCAATTTTATTTCTCATTTCGAGCGCATATTCAAGCGGTTTTGGGAAATATTTCACATAACGAGTATATATTGACAGTGCTTTATCCGTTGCTTCTGCTTTTTCATAAAGTTCAGCGGCCTGCTGCAAAGCTTCACGGCGTAAGCCTTCATCTTTGCTTTCCTTTTCAATGCGCTCAAACTCTGCTGCAGCCAGCAGTAATTTTCCATCTTCTTTATAAACAATAGCCAGCTTTTTAGTGACATCATCCTGCAATTTGTTTTTCGGGTATCGTTTTCTGAAATCCTCCAGCACCTCAGCCGCTTTAGCCCAGTCTTTTAAACTAATTAATGCCGCTGCCGCATCATACTCAGCAGTAGGCCTTATTTTAGATGTAGGTGCGACTGTAGAAACTCGTAGAAAATGATTCGCTGCCGTGCGATGATCCTGTAATTTGCTTGCCTGCTCTCCCTGCTTATAAACAGAGGCTGCAAGATTTTCAATTAACTCTTTTCTATCTTTATGCTTTTTAGCGGTTAATGCCAGCACCTGTGTGTAGGCAATTTCCGCATCACTGTATAAAGTCAGGTCGAATGAAGCATGCGCCACCACCAGCCAGGATGAACGAATATATTTTGGTTCAATATTTGGATATTTTTCAATGACTCGACGACCAATTTTTATTGCCATCGGGTAATCTCTGATGGCATACAGGTCATCTGTGGCCGCAACCAGTACCTGAGGTGCCTTTTTATGCAGCGGAAAGGTTTCAGCAAACTTTAATGAACTGCGTATTATTTCATGTTTAATTATATTTCGTTTAGACTGGTCAACTTTCTTTAAATACTCGCGATAGGAAAATACAGCTGCATAACCGGCGGCGGAAGACTTATCATGTTTTTCATAATTATACGCTGTACGCTCATACTCTAAAGCCGCACCCATGAAGTCTCTATTTTCAAGAAATAATTCTGCTAACTGAAAATTAATACCAGGCGACTGTGAGTCTTCAGGAAATGAATCCAGAAATTCTCGATACCAGCGAGTGGCTTCTGCAAAGTTCTCTTTTTTAAATTTCCTTAAGCGTTTATTCTGATACAGAGCATGATAGTGATTAGCAAGATCAATTAAGTTAGTTTTCAAAAAGGCAATAACATCTGGATATGCATTGACATCAAAGAAAGACCAGTAATTTGATCTTAAACCATAGGTCATAGCGAAATTCTTTTTCGATTCAACCACCAGCTTAGGAAAACCACCTTTCAGGTAAATTTCAATAACCCGAATATGAAAATGGGGTGACACTTTATTCAGTGGGTTTCGTTCTACATATGCATTATAAGAGCCTGCCGCATCTGCATAGCGACGTTTAGTTAAATAGTATTCACCCAGATGACTATAAATACTGGCCTCATATTCACGCGGGCCATGTTTTTCAAAGTACTTTACAACTTCTTCAGGCCCACCCAAATAGGAAAAACTTAAACTAATAACACGATAAGTATCATCTATACGTTTGCGTTCTAATTTTTCTTTGATCTGCTCAAAGTCATAACCAATTGAAATTTTGTAATCAAGCAACACAATAAAATCATTCAATGCTTCTTCATACATATCCTGTTTAAAGAAAGCCCAACCCTGTTTATACAGGGCCAGATCATAAAACGCAGAACTTATGCCAAAATTAATGACCGCCTGATAAGCTTCTTCTGAATCTAAATATTTTTTACGTGTAAAAAAGTATTCGGCACGTCTGAACTGAGCTTCATCTATATGTCTTGAATCGGGATATTCTTTAACCAGTCGGTTTAATACCAGCATTGCATTTTCGATTTCACCAACTTCTTCATAAGCTCGAGACAGCTGATAAAGCACCTGATCATTACGCTCATATTGAGGGTATTTAGCCAACAGCCCTTTATATAATTCAATTGCTTCCTGGGCACCGGCAGATTGCAGATCTTCTGCCGCCTTTGCATCTGCGGCTACGGCAACTTTAGCAGACGAACCCTTTATGTCCGCTTTTTCTGTTGCACGCTTTTCAAACTCTTTCTGTGATTCACCTACACTGGCAATTGACTTATCTTTTCTCTGAATATCTCTGTCTTTAACTTCTGCATCTTTGTTTTCATCTTTTTTAGCAACAGGCAGTGCAGTTGTTGCACCTGCTATAGCCGTATCTTTAACAGCTGCTGAATCAGCAATATTGGTGGGCGCTTCGAGCTTGTCACTAAAAGAGCCATATTCTTTTTCAACTTTTAAATCGGCCAGACGTCGAATGGCTTCCGGGGTAAATGCACTTTCAGGTGTTTCCTGCAGAAATTTCTGATAACTTTGCATAGCTTTATCCAGGCTGCCTGAAATTTCTGCTTCCTGTATATCCAGCTCCACATCATCCAGACTACCCAGTGTCTGTTTATCACTGCTAGTTGCACAGCTTAGCAGTGTCACTGCTAAGGCTAAATAGACGAAGTGTTTTAGCAGATACATCATTGAACAGCCTCGTTCGCTTTCTGATCTGACTGTTCTTTATCTGATTGTTGTAACGCTTTTTCCTGCTGGACTTTCTGCCGTATTTCCTGTTCTTCTGCCTGCTGTTGTTTTTTAGTCGCCCGGTCATAGCTTTCAGCCAGAGCGAAGCGTGCTTTTATCTGATATTCTTCCAGCAAATTTCGACGCCGTTCAAGCTCGTTTACCGCCATCGCTTCAATTAACCTGCCCTGTCTTGCCATTAAGCCGTTAACTTTTACCTGGTTTGCCTGTATTCGGGTTTTAAGCTGACGAATCGGAATATCATAACCTTCGTAACTTTGGGTAGCTGCCTGACGCGTTCGCACAAATGACCGATAGGTTTCATCTAATTTTTTAATATAAACATCCAGTTGTTGCATCTGCTTATAAGCGCGAGTAAGCCGCTGATGATAAGCTTCACTTACCTGCCAGTGCAGCACGCCTTTTAAGCGCGCTATCCGTGTTCGCACTTCATCAGTATAATATTGAGGATTAGAGGACAGATATAATTCTATTTTCCCCAGCTTATCTTTAATGCCTCGCTCTTCTCCTGTGGCCAGATAATCGGGACGACGCGATATAACCAGAGACTTTAAACGTTGATCCAGACGATCACGTTGTGACATGCGCAAACGAATTCTTGCATCAAGTTTTTTGAATTTTTTCTCAACTACAGGTAGTAATGGCTCATAGTATTGGCGGCGGATTGCGATGAGCTCAACATATACATCAAGCGTTGCTAACCAGTAGGATAGACGAATTCTAAGCTCTGCAAGATCACGGTAGTTTTGCAAAGACTGCTGAAAATCATTAGATGCCATTAACGACAGAATGTAGCGGGTTTCAGGTGTCTCTGGTAAATTTCTTAAATTATGCAACCAGTTTTTATCACTCTCGCCTTTCTTATCAAGTACCGCTCTTAAAAATTTTCCCTCGCGCACAATTTTAATGGATGTTTGCAGGTGGTCAATTTCATTGCCAAAGCTGTCCATAGCTCTGGCATAGTTCAACGCTGCCTGCCCATAATAGTTTAACTGCCCATATGCGTAGGCAACGGCAAGCATTGATTCCTGCACCGTTTCATTTGTTACTTCACGCTCCTGTAACATTTTCCAGGGCACCAGTGCTTTTCTGAAATTTTTCATTGATGCATTTGCCCAGCCTGCTCCTAATAAAGCACGATTGGCAAAGGGACCATGCAAACGTATACGGCTGAAGTATTGCTTTGCTATTTTAGGTGAGCCATTCTCCAGCATTCTGTTAGCCAGAGTTAAATTCGCTTTATCCTTTATTGCCAGTACACCACGATCACTACTGCTTATTTTGCCTGCCTCATCTAGCGAAATAATGGCCTTCATCTCTTCACCATTAAGCAGATAGGCCATACTCAGGTTATACAGAATAAACCCCTCATATTTATCCTGATCTTTAATCGAATTTAATAATTCAATCGCATCTGAAAATTTCCCAGTTGAGATATAAACCTGAGCACGCAAATAGGCTTCATCTATTTTCAGATCATCTGCCATTTCACCCTGAATTTTTTCGAGGATATCCAGTGCATTTATCGGCTGGTTTTTCTGATAGTAAATTTTAGCTAAACGATAAGCCGCTTCATTTCGAATTTGCTGACTTAAGCTGGATTCAAGAATAGCTTTAATGGCTCGCCCTGCACGTTGATGCATGCGATAAGCCAGCTCAAAACTACCTACTGAAAATTCTGCGTGATTGATCTGTTGATTGAAAGGATCTAATGAGGGATTATCGAGTGCATAAAATTGCCCCAGCTCCGCATCCAGTTTACTGATAGCATCAAAATGCTTTCCCTGAAAAGCATAAAATAATGACTCACCATAAAAAATATCTTTAAGCGGTGGCGCTTTATCTATGGTGTTTTCAGCACTTACATTAAATGTAAGCCATAAAAATAATAAAATACTGAGAGTGCGAGCCATTGCTTACCAGTCTTTAAACTCTAGCCCCTGGTCACCTGCATCCGGGCCACCAATTTTTATTTCGACAAAGCTTGGGCCAACTCCTTTTTTCAATGTGTAGCTGGCGCTGCGTTTCATTTCACCACCACTGGCCGCTTTTGCTGAATAACTGATGATCAGTTTATGATCGCCGGTTTTTATATTACCGGTATAAATTTTTTGCACTCCGCCTTTTTGCATTGCTTCAAGTTCTCGAAAGGTATACAGATGATAGGCCAGTACTTTATTTTCCAGCTTGATCTGCACTGAATCTAATCGCAGGTCTTCAGGGTCGGCCAGCGATACAAATATTGCAAACTGGCTATTGGATGGGAAAAGTAGTTTTTCTTCGAGTTGCAGCAGCTCGGCAGTCAGGTCGATAACATCTGTCTTAATGTCCTGAACCTGTTCATCCAGACCTTTTATTTGCTCTTTTGTTACATCAGCGGCTGACAGGGGGAATGAAATCAGCAGCAATATTGCCAAAAAAGTTGGTATTAATTTGCGCATAACGCTTTCCTGTCTCTTGTTCAGGGTTGATTGGAGCATAGTCCGGTTGTAAATTCCGCCGAGTAACTCACATTTAGGGCGACATTATTAAGTATACATTATGAATTTATATATTTGAATCAAGTATTTATAGCATTTATTTGATAGTTTTTCTCATAATTCTTGTGTAAATTAGTCATTTTTAATAGAGTTTTTGCCAGCCTTAGGTTTTATGGCAGCTTGATCTCTGTGGATTCGCCTGATGGCGACCCATTTTTTTACCTGCAGCTGCAAAAAAGAGCCGCCCTTACTCGCTTGTTCTCATCAAAATGCGATGAGAATTCCCGAAAATTGTAATGAGAGCTTCTAGTGTAATTGGTTACTGCTTGTTTATAGCTCTTTTCCCGGGTCGTTCAGATTCGCCCTCCAGGCTTATCAGAACTCCCCCAGTTAATGTACAGGGTACATCCCTGTAATTTTACCCCTTGAGGAATACACTTTTCGGCAAGCTCCAGAGGCAATGCCAGTAAGTTAAGGCATTTTTATGATTAAATATCTTTGGAGACAGGGCTTTAGCCCTGTTATGAGTGGGGCTAAAGCACCACTTCCAAATAACATGATGCTTAACTTACTGGCATTGGCTCCAGAAGGAAAAAAGCATTCATTATTCTGCGGCAGATTATGTTTACTGATATTGGTTCTTCTCCGGTCTTGTGTATATAAACCTATTGATTGCTTTATCTAACTCGTTGATTTACTTTCACTTATCTGTGCTTGAAATAAGTGAGTAATCGTTGTCATTTGTTTTGCAAATAAAAAATGGTTTACGTCATCCCCGAATGCTTGTGTCGGGGATCCAGTGACTCTAAGAACCCCAAAGCCGCTGGGTTCCCGACAAAAGCATTCGGGAACGACAGAGTTTGTTATTCTGATGTTTTATACACAAGACCGGAGAAGAACCCTGATATTGATTAAAAAGAATCAGACTCTCATACTCAGCTTGTGCTGGGGTGGCTCTTTTTGCTTGCTTTTCCATATTTTAATTATTATGGGCTGTAGGCAAAAAGTGAGTCGCCAACAGGCGAATCCACAGAATTCACATTCCCATAAAGCTAAGAGCTTGCCAAAACAGTTAAATTGGAATAGAAAAACAAAATATAAATAAAAGACCCAAAAAAAGGGGCTAAAAAGCCCCTTTTTTTAAACAAAACGAAAAAAGCAAACTAAGCTTCAGTCGTCTCGCTGACCGCCTTCATGCTCAAGCGAATTCGACCCTGACGATCAATTTCGAGCACTTTAACCTGAATGTTTTCACCTTCAGAAAGCTTGTCACTAACCTTCTCAACCCGCTCTTCGCAGATTTGAGAGATATGAACCAGACCTTCTTTATTTGGCAGAATTCGCACAAATGCACCAAAATCCATAATCTTGATAACGGTGCCTTCGTAAATTTTACCTACTTCAGCCTCAGCGGTGATCTGCTCTATGCGCATCTTCGCCGCTTCTGCATTATCAAAATCACTGGATGCAATTTTCACATTGCCGTCATCATCTATATCGATAGTAACGCCGGTTTCTTCAGTAATTGATTTAATGACCGCGCCGCCCTTACCGATGACATCGCGAATTTTCTCTGGGTTGATCTTCATGGTTAAATAACGAGGTGCGTAATGCGACATTTCAGAGTTGGGCTCTGAAATAACCTTGTTCATTTCACCCAGAATAAACATGCGGCCTGCTTTCGCCTGCTCTAATGCTTTTTCCATAATTTCTTTGGTGATGCCGGTGATTTTGATATCCATTTGCAGTGCGTTAACACCGTTTGCAGTACCGGCGACTTTAAAGTCCATATCGCCCAGGTGATCTTCATCACCTAAAATATCACTTAATACCGCGTAGTTTTCACCTTCTTTCACCAGGCCCATGGCAATACCAGCAATGGGCGTCTTCACGGGAACACCCGCGTCCATTAGTGCTAATGAGGTGCCACAAACAGAAGCCATTGAGCTTGAACCGTTGGATTCTGTAATTTCAGATACCACACGAATTGTATACGGGAAATCATCAGTGGTCGGCATACAGGCTAAAACACCCCGTTTTGCCAAACGACCATGGCCTATTTCACGACGACCCGGTGTGCCTACACGACCCGCTTCACCTACTGAGAAGGGAGGGAAGTTGTAATGCAGCATAAAGCTGTCTGTCTTTAGGCCTTCTAAAGCATCAATTTTCTGTGCATCCCGTGAGGTACCCAGGGTTGTAACCACAATTGCCTGAGTTTCACCCCGTGTAAATAAGGCTGAACCGTGAGTTCTTGGTAGAACACCGGTGCGCACACTAATGGCACGAACATCATCCAGTTTACGGCCGTCAATGCGCGGCTCGCCTGCAATGATGCGGCCACGGACTATGCCCTTCTCAACTTTAGCGAATGCGCCTTTCACTTCATCTTTGGTGAAACCATCATCAGATACCAGTTTTTCAACGGCGGCATCGCGCACTTTATCAACCGCAGCGTAACGCTCCAGTTTTTCAGAAATTTGATACGCTGAGGTTAAATCTGCAGTTACTGCATCCGTAACCTGCTTGATTAAATCTTCGTTAACTTCGGGTGGTGTCCACTCCATTGCGGGTGTGCCCACTTCGGCAGCCAGCTCTTTAATGGTGCTGATAACAACCTGGAACTGCTCATGGCCAAACATAACCGCATTCAGCATGACTTCTTCTGACAGCTGATCGGCTTCTGATTCAACCATTAGCACGGCTTCGTCAGTACCTGCAACCACCAGATCAAGAGAAGACTCTTTTAACTGACTGTAAGTTGGGTTTAAGATGTATTCACCATCTTTATAGCCAACGCGACATGCTCCTACCGGGCCAGCAAATGGGGCACCGGAAATAGACAGTGCAGCTGAAGTACCAATTAGCGCGGCAATATCTGGATCAATTTCAGGGTTAAGTGACATGACTGTACAGATAACCTGAACTTCAGAGATATAACCTTTGGGGAATAAAGGACGAATAGGTCTGTCGATGAGGCGACTAGTCAGAGTTTCTTTTTCTGATGGACGACCTTCGCGTTTGAAGAAGCTTCCTGGAATTTTACCCGCAGCATAGGTACGCTCCTGATAGTTCACAGTTAGCGGAAAAAAGCCCCGCGGCTCTCCACCCTTAACAGCTACGGCGGTTACCTGTACTACGGTACCATCCATATCTACCATAACCGCACCTGAAGCCTGGCGAGCAATCTCACCGGTTTCGATAGTTACGTTATGATCCCCAAATTGAAACGATTTTTTAATTACAGTCACAGGTTATACCCTATCTGATTTTTTATTGGAGGTGTACGCTTAACGGCGCAAACCAAGATTTGAAATCAGATCTTTATAACGATCTGTATTTTTAGATTTCAGGTAGTCCAGCAGTTTACGACGCTGGTTTACCATACGTAAAAGTCCACGGCGAGAATGGTGATCCTGCTTATGGCCTTTAAAATGCTCGGTTAATTGTGTAATGCGAGAAGTTAACAGGGCAACCTGTACTTCTGGTGAGCCTGTATCGCCTTCACCACGGGCATATTTAGATACGACTTCAGCCTTAGCTGTAGCGGTCATTGACATTGTCAAAACTCCTGACTGGATTTGCCTCGAAAAAGAAGCGGGATTTTATCATGGTTTACGGGCGCGGCAAAAGCTTTTGTGCCTAAAAGCCTGATTATTCAGTAGATTAGCCCGGATATTATAATTTGTAGTCCGAATTACCCTGTTTTGGCACATCTCCATCAGGGACAGACGTGCTTTTTACGCCTGTCCCATGTGGTGATTCCGATCTGATGGGCAGTGCGATGAACGACTCCGCACAGCTCCTGGTGGTATCAAAACAGGGGGCGGAGCCTGAGCTATCCCCACAAAATAAGTATTAAAATCAAAAAGATAAAGGCATTTTTACCGCAAATAAACGCGAATGTACGCTATTTTTGCAGGCGGTAGCTTTAGCTGA
>QIDK01000018.1 GCA_003228405.1 Gammaproteobacteria bacterium
GATAATAACTGGCAGTTTTTAATCCCGGTTTTAATTAAAGATGATAATCAGTCTTTGAATGAACAGTTATTTAACTCGCCATTAACAAAAAAAGAAAAGTTAATTGGTTATGTCATTGTGACTAGCAGTAAAGCCAAGCTTAAAACCATCGGTAAAGGTATTTTATTTACTATCTCAGCGATCGCTTCCATTATAAGTTTACTGCTGTTATTTGCCCTGCATCAAATAATCAAACGACTGACTCAACCTCTTTATGCCATTTCAGATACGATGCGCAAAACAGAGCGTGGCGAGGGTGTATCTCAGATCTGCAGTAATGGTCCACAGGAGGTGAATCACATTGCCGAAGCATATAACCGTATGAGCAGAGCGTTGGCGGAAAGGGATGAGGCATTGCGCAAACAGAATATTCATCTTGAGCGGCAGGCTATACATGATCATCTAACAGGATTAATCAACCGAACGGGTTTTGAGCAGGCGTTAAGTCTGGTCATTGAAGAATGTAAAACGCTGGATGCTCACCATATACTCTGTTATATGGATTTAGACAAGTTCAAAATTGTCAATGATAGCTGTGGCCATAATTCCGGCGATGAGTTATTGCAGAATGTGAGTGAAATTTTCACCCAGCATATCAGAAAAGATTCCGATACACTGGCCCGGGTAGGCGGTGATGAATTTGCATTAATATTAAGAAGTTGCTCGATTGAAAAAGCGCAGACAATTGGTGAAGCTATTTGCAGGCAGGTTGAAAATTATCGTTTTAACTGTGATGGTAGAACGTATTCGATTGGTGTCAGCATCGGTATCACCCAGCTGGATGAAAATACAGTGAATTTACATGACGTTGTTTCCAGAGCCGATAGTGCCTGTTATATTGCAAAAGAAAAAGGCCGTGGTCAGGTGTATGTTATTCAGCCAGGCGATGAAAACCTGCAAAACCTGAGTGGTGAAACCCAGATTGCCAGTCAGATAATAAGCCATCTACAGAATAATAAATTTCAATTATATTGCCAGCTTATAAAATCGCTTAAAAACAGGGATAAGACAACATATCAGTATGAAATATTGTTGCGAATGACAGATAAAAATGGAAAAAACATTGCCCCGGATAAATTTATTTCATCGGCTGAGCGTTATGACCTGATGACCCGCATTGATTGTTGGGTTATCTCACAAACGTTACAAAAATTAAGCGCCAATGCACATGTTCTTGATTCTATCGATACAGTTGCTATCAATATTAATGCCAGTTCGATCAATGATGAACATTTTTTTTCATTTATAGAAAATGAATTTAAACTTAGCAGAATAAAGCCACAGCTTATCTGTTTTGAATTAACAGAAACCACAACCCTTAGTAATGCCAGAAAAGCAAATGATTTTATACAGAAGATACACGCACTGGGGAGTCGAGTTTCGCTTGATGATTTTGTCAGTAATTCATCTTCTTTTTCGCATATTAAAAATATGAAGATTGATTACCTGAAAATTCATGGTGACTTTTTTAAAGATATTTCCAGCAACTCAGTAAACCATGTTATGGCCAGATCAATTAATGAAATCGCCCATATTCTGGGCATTGAAACGATAGCAGAGCATATAGAAGATAATGCAAGCTTAAAAGAGGTTGCTGCTATGGGTATAGATCATGCGCAGGGTTATATAATAGGAAAACCTGTTCCGCTGAATGAAATATTAAGCCAGGCAGAAAAAAACTAGCATATTTATGAAAGCTATAAAAACTATTTTCATTGCTTCAATCTGTTGTATGTGGCCACAATTCAGTTATGCAGAAATGGCAGACGAAGATGAAACTATGCAGCTGGTATATGGTAATGATCGTATGGTATCTATAGCTACTGGTAAGGAACAACTGCTTTATAAAGCACCTGCTATTGCTACTGTGCTTACGCGGCAGGATATTGAAAATTCATCTGCAAATAATCTGAATGAATTACTTGAAATGGTGCCGGGACTGCATGTGTCTGAAAATTATTTTTCGGGCGATGCGGTATTTAACATGCGCGGTTTTTCCAGAAATCCAGATGCAGGTATATTGTTTATGGTGAATGGAATAACGCTTAATACATTGCAGAATGGCTCCCGATTTTCGGCCTTGCGACTGGCATTAAATAATATTGAACAGGTTGAAATTATACGTGGCCCCGGTTCGGCTGTTTATGGAGCTGATGCCTTTGTTGGTGTTATAAATATAATAACTCGAAAATATCAGCAAGCTCAGGAATATGGTGTTCAGACCGGTTCTTTTTCCAGCCAGAGCGCCTGGCTACAGAATAATTTTCAACTGGGTCAGTGGAAAAGCCATTTGTCTTTGCAGTATCAGTCAGCTAAGGGTGATAAGGGCAGGGTCGTTAAACGTGATATGCAAACTTTTCTGGATGAGTTAAGTGCAAGCGATGCCTCACTGGCCCCGGCGACCATGCAAACTGATTTTAATACACTTGATATGGAATTAAATTTTTCCTATGCACACTGGAATATTAATCAGTGGCTGTGGCTGAATAATAACCAGGCAAACGAGCATGGTATGCCGGGGCTGGATGTGCTTGACCCTGATGGCCAGCTGGATAGCAGGGCCAGTTTGTCGGCACTGGAATATAATAACGCGAAAATTGCAGATAACTGGTCACTTAAGATGCAACTGTCATTTCTGGATTACACGGTCGATCGTGAACAATATCTGTTACCTGAGGGCAGTATTGCGCCTGTGGGTGATGATGGCAATTTATTTACCAGCGGTATACGTAATGTTAATTTTCCTGGCGGAATGCTTAATTCAGACAATACTCGTGAGCAGCAAACCCAGCTGAATATAAGCAGTTTTTTTTATGGCTGGGCCGATCATAGCCTGCGTTTAGCTACAGGTTATCAACTGCAGAAATTTTCAGCCAATGAAGCGCGTAATTTTGGCCCGGGTGTGCTCGATTCAGGTCAGACGACGGCACTGACCCGGGTAGAAAATATTACAGATAGCGGCAATCGCTCCCTGCCCGATGGTGATCGTCAGATCATTTATTTTTCAGTGCAGGATGAGTGGAGTTTTAGCCCGGACTGGACCCTGACCGCAGGTGTTCGCTATGATGATTATTCTGACTTTGGGGCTACCACCAACCCGCGCCTGGCGCTGGTCTGGCAAACCCGCTATAACCTGAGCACCAGGTTGCTCTATGGGAGGGCATTTCGAGCACCCTCATATAAAGAACTGAATTTACAAAATCAGCTGGGATTTAATGGTAATAGTGATCTGCAACCCGAAACTATCGACACGCTGGAACTGGCGGTGAATTATCGACCGAATGGCAAAGTGCAAACAAATTTGAGCCTGTTTGCGCAGCGTGCACAGAATTTAATTTTTGCTGTTGAAGATACCACCATTGCCAATAGTTTTAGCTATGAAAACAGTGGCACTCAGGAAGGCTACGGTGTCGAAGCAGACGTTAACTGGCAGCTGGCTCACTCACTCAGTTTTATGGGTAATTTTTCCTGGCAATACAATAAATTGCCTGAACTTGATATTGAAGCCCCCTATGCGCCCAGTAAACAGCTTTATGGCCGTGTCATCTGGAAGATTGATAACTACTGGGTACTGACCCCCGAGATACACATAATCGGCTCTCGCCCCAGGGCATCAGGCGACCCCCGCGCTCCGCTGGCATCTACTACTCGCGTGGATATGACATTGAAATACCAGAATCACTATAATGACTGGGATTTTGCCCTGCGGGTGCGTAATTTGCTGAATCAGGATTTAACCGAGCCGAGCATAGGCAATGACAGTATTTCAGGTGGTGCGGCGTTGCCAGGTGATATCCCTATGGAGGGCATACGCATTATGGCTGAATTTCGCTATTTTACGGGAAAATAATGGCCATTAGTCAGATAATGCTTATTATTCACCCTTATGAATCATAGTAAAAAGCCTGATTATTGGCTTTAATTAAAGTATATAAATTTCGCGTGATACATGGCCCTGGGAGTGGCGTAGCACGATTGATAAATGACAAGCTAACCCGGTAAATTAATAACTGAGCTTATGTATGCCTGAGTATTTAAAAAGTATTATCTGTTTTTTTGCAAGTAGTGTTTTGTTAGTGCCAACCCTGTCGGTTGCCAGCCAAACGGGCATCCCCGGTTATTCACAGAATGCCAGCGGGGCCAGCTCCTGCCATGCCTGCCATGAGCAGCCCCTGAATGCGCCATCAAATACACTCAGTATTACCGGTAGCAACACAGTTCTGGCTGGTTCGACCAATAGTTATACGCTTAAACTGGAAATACCCTATTTTCAGGATATCAGCTATGCCGGTTTTGATTTACGGGCTAGTCAGGGTACTTTGTTATCAGTTGATAACGAAACCAGTATCATTAACAGTGAGCTGGTGCATAGCAATCGTAAGGCAATAAGCGATACAGGCTCCAGTTATGAGGTGCAATGGACTTTTAACTGGCTGGCACCGGCTACGGTGGGTAACCGCATGTTTTATGCCTGCGGACTACCGGTTAACGGTGATGGCAGCGAAGTGCCGGCGAAAATGTTTGGCTCTACAGATGGCTTTGTCGCCTGTACTACCTTTAATATTCAGGTACAGCAGGCTCCCAGCTCTGTAGCGGGCGATAATCAGACATTAACCGAATTAAACCCTGTGGTGCTGAATGGCAGCTCATCTATTGATGCAGATGGCAGTATTGTCAGTTATCTGTGGCAGCAGTTATCCGGTGCACCTGTGGCACTGAGCAATCCTGCTACCAGTACAGCCAGCTTCACCGCACCCAATGTGGGCGATAATGCCACTGAAGAACTGATATTCAGGCTGACAGTCACTGACAATGATGGCCTGAGCGATACCGATAGCGCCAGTATATTTGTGCAGGGTGTGCTGGTGAGCAATCAGCCACCGGATGCCGAGACGGGTAATAACCAGAGTGTAAATGAGAATACACCGGTGAACCTGGATGCTTCAGGTTCCACTGATGATGGTTACATTGCCAGCTATTTATGGGAGCAGATAGCGGGTATCAATTCGGTTGTATTAAACAATGCCAATAGTGTTAACCCATCGTTCACCGCACCTGCCGTAGACAGTGCCGGGGATAGCCTGATATTTCAGCTCACAGTCACCGATGATCTAGGTGTGGCATCTACCGAAACCACGACCGTAACGATCAATGATGTTGATACACCCCCTACAGCTATAATCACTGATGCTTCAGGCGTTGTTATCAGCGCTATAAATAATAATGCTCAGGTCACACTCTATGGCAACTTCTCCAATGATGCAGAAGGGCCGATTACCGCCTATAGCTGGAGCCAGGCCGCAGGCCCGGCCATTATTAACCCTGGCCCCGGCAATGCTGCCAGTTTTTCATTTACTACACCAGATGATCTGGGTAACAGTATTGATATTCAGTTGAACGTCACCGGTGATGCCGGTTTAATTCAGAAATCAGTTAGCGTGACCCTCATATTAAATAATCTACCCCCGCAAGTCAGTGCCGCTGTAAATCAAACAGTTACAGAAGGCAGCATTATCGATTTGCATGGCAGTGTGAGCGATGCTAATAATAATTTGTCCAGTGTGCAATGGCGGCAGATCAATTGTGCCAGCAACTGCATTATACAAACGGTAGATATAGCATTGCCACTCATCGCCAATGAAGCTCATCTTAATATTCTTAGCCCGTCTATCACGCCTGAAAATAGTGGCCTGACGCTCGACTTTGAGCTAATTGCTACTGATGCGGGTGGTTTATCTGCTACATCAGGCATGCAGGTTATCATTACCGATAATGGCATCGGTCGTTTTCCGGATAATGCAATAAGCTTTACCAGCGTTAATAATCAGCCCATGGCAATAATGGTTGAAAGTCTGGATCCAGCAATGACCGCGACTATCAGCGAGCTGTTAGTAGAAGATGCTAGTAATGTGAGTGATAATACAAATCGACCGGTGAGTTTTCCTTATGGCCTGATAAATCTGGAAATCAGCCTGAGTAAACCCGGCTCGGTTCTTGTTACCCTGTATTTTCCAGAACCGGTTACAGAGGCTTATGATTTTTATCAGTATATGATCAGCAATGGCTGGGTGAATACCACAAAAGCAAAAGATTTTAATGATATTAATTTCGATGCCATTAATGGCTGGAGTGAAATCAGTGAAGAAGTCGAATTTAGCGCAGACCGAAGCCGTGTTATGATTCTGCTTACTGATGGCGGCCCGAGTGATCAGAATCTGGCACCCAATATTATTTCAATTAAGGCCGGAACGGGCGAAAACCAGCCATCGACTAACAGTCAGCCGGGTGCTACTGGTGCATTAAATCCCTTAATGCTGATTTTATTCAGCCTGATAGTTTTACTGTCTCGACATTCTTTTTTATCTTATCTACGATTGAAGCCTGCACGAATTTATAAACATTGAATTTTGTTGAATCCAAAAATTTAAAAAAAATCACAATGTTATAAGCCGATTTTCAAAAGATATTTAGATCTGCTCTGAATGTAAATTTATGATTTGCGATTCATTTCATGTCGTGGGCCTTTCCCGAGAATGTAAATCCAGATGATGCAAGCTGCCTTTAAGTATGCAGGGTATTTAAAATGTCATTGGAAATTTATTCGGTTTATTTGTAAGTTTCAGTAGAAATTCCCTGGTTTTAAAATCATGTTCCATCTAAAAAATATAAGTCCAGCATAAAAATATCTGCCAGCTATATCGATAGCAGGATATTTCCGCTATGCTTTTGCGAAATATCCAGTAATGAGACGCGAATGAAAGCAAATGAAATTAAACGGGGAGCATTTATACACTATAACAATCAGAACATTGTGATTAAGGGGGTGTTTGTGCAAACCGCATCTTCCCGCAGTGGCAATACTCTGTATAAAATGAAAGGTCAGGTGCTGGTTACCGGGAAAAAGTTCGAGCATGGTTTTCTGGGTGATGAAAATATAGAGGTGATTGATGTTAGCCGCCGAGCTGTGCAGCCGCTTTATCGTGAGGGCGATGGCTGGGTGTTTATGGATAATGAGACCTATGAACAGCACCGATTGGCCGATGAAGATCTCCAGGATGAGCTGTTGTTTATTATGGAAGGCCTGGAAGGGATAAATGCCCTGGTGGTTGAAGAGCAAATTATGGGGATAGAATTACCCGCTACAGTGGTGCTGAGCATTGAGGAAACGGCACCGTCTATGAAAGCTGCGTCTTCATCGGCCAGAACCAAGCCAGCAACTCTGTCTACCGGGCTTGTGGTTCAGGTGCCTGAGTATCTGACGCCAGGTGAAAAAATTAAAATTAATACGGAAAACCAGGAGTTTGTCAGCAGAGGCTGAGTGGGCAAGTATGAGCTGGTACGTTTATTTATTAAAGTGTGCGGATGATAGCTATTACACCGGTGTCACCACCGACCCAAAACGCCGTCTGCAGGAGCATAATACGGATAATAAAAAAGCTGCCAGATATACCCGTGCCAGACGTCCAGTAAAAATGGTGTATTTTGAATTGTGTGAATCCCGTTCGGAGGCAGGGGTGAGGGAATATGAAATTCGCAAATCGAGTCATCAGCAAAAAATTAAGCTGGCAATTTCAATGTCAGAGCATATCCCAGCCTCCCTTAAGTAAATGTAGAAAACCATATCTATAGTGCTGATGTTCAGATATCCCTCAATTAAATTTATGCTGTGATAAAGGATTCTTCTCCAAAATACCCCCCAATCTGGTGTATTATGCGCAGCAGAAATATCTTAGCTGGCAGCATCGGCAGGCCAGATCAAACAATCCACTCTCAATGAGGAATACACATGAAATTAATTCTATTAGGCGCTCCAGGCGCTGGTAAGGGCACTGTCGCTAAATTACTCACTAAAATGGACGGTTCTGTTCAAATTTCAACCGGTGATATCTTACGTGCAGCCGTTGCTGCAGGCACTGAACTGGGTAAAAAAGCACAGGCGGCAATGAAAGCCGGTGATCTGGTATCTGATGATTTAATCATGGGTATTATGGGCGAACGTTTAAAAGAAGATGATTGCAAGGCGGGTTACCTGTTAGATGGTTTCCCACGGACTATTCCCCAGGCTGAAGCACTGAAAGTACTGCTTGCTGATATGGGTGAAGAACTGGACATGGTTGTAAACATCGATGTAGCACGTGATGTTATTCTTGATCGTTTAACCACTCGTCGTACCTGTACAGACTGTGGTGAAATTTACAATGTAAAATCTAACCCGCCTAAAGAAGAAGGCAAGTGTGACAAATGTGGTGGCCCGGTGGTACAGCGTGATGATGAAACCGAAGAAGCGATTAGCAACCGTTTAGACGTATTTAATGAGCAAACAGCGCCTTTAGTTGGTTTCTATGAAAAAGAAGGTAACCTGGTGACGGTTGATGCGACTTCAAGCGAAGCTGTAATCAATGCAATCAAAAATCGTTTAGCTGCGAATGCATAAAGCATAATCTGATTTGATGGCTTTCTCTGCTGCTATATACAGGGGAGCATAGCCAATGTAGTACAGAAGCCGAATTCTCACATTAGTGGGGTTCGGCTTTTTTCATTAAATCCCAGTCTGACTGAAGCGTATCAACAGATACCCGCTTCTGCTATAATCCGCGCCCTTTAAAGCAAGCTGAAGAGTTTAAGCCTATGTTCCGTCTGGGATGTGATAATCGTGTCTGTGTTCAAAATGAAATCCTGTCCGGTTTAACCGTAGCACTGGCACTGGTGCCTGAGGCCGTTGCATTTGCATTTGTTGCAGGAGTTGAACCTTTAGTGGGCTTATATGCTGCTTTTATGGTGGGTTTATTAGCGAGCATCTTTGGTGGTCGACCCGGTATGATCTCTGGGGCAACCGGTGCCATGGCAGTCGTTATGGTGGCACTGGTTGCAGAAAATGGCATTGAATATTTATTTGCTACAGTGGTATTAACCGGCCTGATACAAATTTTAATGGGCACCTTAAGATTAGGCAAGTTTATTCGTATCGTGCCGCACCCGGTTATGCTGGGTTTTGTCAACGGGCTGGCGATTGTTATTTTTCTTGCCCAGCTGCAAAATTTTCAGGTGGATGTGGATGGCGCAACGCAATGGATATCAGGTCAGCCATTGTTTATGTTTGCCGCTTTAATCACACTTACCATGGCAATCATTCACTTTCTGCCAAAACTAACTACCGCCATTCCCTCATCTCTTGTCGCTATTGTCGTTGTCTCGTTACTCGTAATTGGCTTAAATATTGATACCAATACCGTCGGTGACCTGGCCTCTATAAAAGGCGGATTACCCCATTTTCATATTCCTGAAGTTCCCTTTACTCTTGAAACGCTGAAAATTATTTTTCCATATGCAGTTGTTCTTGCAGCAATTGGTTTAATAGAATCTTTACTCACCCTGACATTAATTGACGAATTAACCAATACCCGGGGCCGTGGTAACCGTGAATGTGTAGGCCAGGGCATAGCTAATACAGTAACGGGTATGTTTGGTGGTATGGGTGGCTGTGCCATGATTGGCCAGAGTATGATTAATGTAAATTCTGGCGGACATAAGCGCTTATCGGGTATTTCAGCTGCATTATTTTTACTGGGCTTTATTTTATTTGCATCCAGCCTGATAGAGCAAATTCCGATGGCGGCATTAGTGGGTGTTATGTTTATTGTGGTTATCGGTACTTTCGAATGGTCCAGTATCCGCATCTTTAATAAAATACCCCGCCATGATGCATTTGTACTGGTGCTGGTTTCAGGGGTTACCGTGGCAACTGATCTGGCAATGGCCGTTATTGTAGGCGTGATTGTTTCTGCACTGGTGTTTGCCTGGGAACATGCCAAACATATCAACGTAACAAGTTATATTGATGATAAAGGTTCGAAAGTGTATGAGTTAAATGGCCCGCTATTTTTTGGCTCAGTCAAAAACTTTCGTGAACTGTTTTCACCGGAAAGTGATCCGGGGGATGTAATTATTGAATTTCAAAATTCGCGGGTAACAGATCATTCGGCAATCGAGGCGATAGATTCTTTAGCCGATCGTTATATTAAAGCTGGTAAAAAACTACATTTACGTCACTTATCAGAAGAATGTAAACAACTGCTGGATAAGGCAGGTGATCTGGTTGAAGTGAATCGACTCGAAGATCCGAATTACCATGTTGCGGATGATAAGCTGGCCTAAAAATATAAGAACGAATACCTGTACAGCAGTTAGGTGATGGCGGCTGAGGTAATTTCGATTTCTGGTTTGATACAGGTTCAGCTAGACCCACTGGCTTTAGCTTAAAAAAATATTTCTGTGGATATTAAGAAAAGTAATCTAACAGATGAACAACTATTTTAAACAGGTTTATAATTCATGTTTAGGTCTCATTCATCAAAAGCATTTCCCCTGAAAATTTCTCAGGAGTATTTTCAGCAGAGGCGCTTTTGACGAATGATTTATGTAAACACCTCTAATAGCGAATCGGCATATGTGCCTGAATTTCCATAATATTATGTCGTACCAGATTCTTGTCTATTTCCGATACCACATATTTACTGGTTTCATTGCCCAGGTTTTTTCTTAAAGCACCTAAAAATCTGGGAGGGGACATTAATATCAGTTTATTAAACAGACCTCTATTTCTAGCAGAATTTAAATGTTCACCAATGGTTCGTGCAAACTCAGTGCGTTCATGGTTTTTATGGGTGTCGTGTAAACTGGTTAACTGAGAATGTCTGCTTTCTTTTTGCTGACTACCAGAAAGCTGTTGTTTATGATTACGGCTGATGGAGTGAGTAAAGCCTCTAAGTTCCTTAAGAAATTTTCTTGATTTATTTATTTCGACTTCGAATATTTTTGCTCGGCTGCTTTCGGCAACCACTACCCATGTTTTAGACATAGATTAACTCCTTAATGTGTTGACTATGCCCGGATTACCACTATACAAATCAAACAAATTATAGTCAGGTAAGTCGGGTGGTTTGGGGATTATCTTGTTCTGAACCTCCTGAAATAATTTCTACACTTTATTTATAAGGCGAGCTTTCCTGGTTGGACAATTGAAAATATTTATAGAAGGAATCATCTTTATTAATTTACCTGATATTTATAGTTATATTTTATTCCATTAAATATAACTATTGCATGGTCAGTTGAGCTAAGTTAATGAATTTTGGGAAAAATTCATTATATCGATATTTCAATTTTATAAAATTGCTATTAGATAATATTATGGTTAACTGTTATATTAGCGTTTTTTAATTTAGACGAACGGTAGCTGAGAAACTCTATCTAATACCTGAGCTTCAGGTCATGATCAGAAAGAGGAAAGCCTGAACTATGAAAACAATACTTTTTGCACGCCATGCAAAATCCAGCTGGGATCAGCCAGGAGTGGATGACTTTGATCGACCATTAAATGACAGGGGCGATGTAGATGTATCTGTAATGGCTTTGTATCTGCAGCAATGCGGCTATCTGATACATCAGATAATCAGCAGTGATGCAGCGCGTGCATTAGCCACCGCAACAGAATATAAAAACTGTTTTACACCGGATAAAGAGATTAGCCGGCAGCACTCACTTTATCTGGCTTCGCATACTGATATTGCTGATGTGGTAAAACAGGTTTCTGCAGACTATTCAACCGTGATGATAGTCGGTCATAACCCGGCAATGACGGATGTTGTCAGATATTATTCAGGCGGCAGTGTGCAGCATATGCCAACCTGTAGTGTAGCGATTGTTCAGTTTGATGTTTCAGACTGGAAAGAAATAAAAGCGGGAAGTGGAGATCTACTGGCGTTTGAATATCCCAAAAAACATAACCAGGGAATCCCTGATTAACTCTCAGCAACTCGGCTTCATGGCGGTATGCTTTAGAGCAGGCAGACACAGCTGAAGAATATATCAGGATTTAAACTGGAATCTGGGTAATTTTATATTGAAATAGAGTGCCAGCAGGCGGGAAATGAAAATACCCAGCCCCGCAATGATGGCGGCCAGGGTAATATCCATATTCCATTGCAGCAGACCAATAAATAGCAGAGAACCCAGCCAGGATACGGTCGCATATAGTGGGCTGTGAAATACCAGGGGTGGCTCGTTGCATAATATATCGCGGAAGATTCCTCCCATAATACCGGTCATCACCCCCATAAAACTGGCGACCAGCCAGGGTGTGTCCGCCATCAGTGAGACCAGCGTTCCCGCGATGGCAAAAGTAGCCAGCCCGGCTGCATCGGGGATTAAAAATAGCCTGTGTGATATGTGCACCAGCCTGGCAGCAAGAAACACCAAGATGGCACTGCCGAGTGATACGATAAAGAATATCTGATCTGCAATCCAGAATATGTCTCTGTCTAACAGCATATCTCGAAGGGAGCCTCCACCCAGCCCGGTGGCAATGGCAATGATAATCACACCGAACAGATCATACTGTTTAAATCCGGCTTTGAGCACTGCAGAGGCAGAGGAGACGAAGACGGCAAACAGAGTGATCCAGTAGAGGTTAGTGAGTAATTCTGGGGTTGGATGTAAAATCATAGAGAGTGCTTTTCAGGATATTTCCGGGGTTTCGTGGTGTCTTCGCCGTGTATAAGCGGGTCTGTCTGCTACTGAAATATTCGCACCAGGCAAAGCGCAATATTTAATTTTCATTATCATATACCACCATTATAGATTTAAGCTCATTCTTCAGTAGATTAATTTCAGCGGCAGAAAACGATTCTACACCATTTACGATATTGCCGGATTCAAGTGTATGAATTATTGCACTAACCGATGTGCAGCCGGTATTGCAAATTGATTCAATTGCCAGATTTACTTTTTTCTGATCCATTGCGGCAGGCTTATTTTTTTAATTGCGTAGACGTATCATGTAACCAGTTCTGGAATGTTGGGTACTTAAGATACTCTTTACCAATGACATAGCGTAAAACATTATTTAAGCGATAAAATCGAATGACTGATTCTACACGTAATATTTCTTTTCCGGTTTCATCAAAAAATATCAGGCTCGGTGCAAAGGTTAAATTCAGGTCGCTGGCCCATTTTTTCGCAGTCGTGTGCTTTCCGTCAGGTGTAATAACCGGAGTGTCTTTAAATGTATTGAGCTGCACAACATCCAGCTGGTGGAGCTGTAAGTTGACTTCAGGAGAGTTTAGAGTGTCTCCGTGTAAAACATCACAGGCATGACAACGGGGGTGTTCAAAAAAAACGACCAGGGGTTTAGGCTTCTGGTTTGCGTATAAAGGTTTACTGCGATCAAGATTATAGGGCGGCTCAATAAAAATATCATTTTCATTGAGCTCTTCAGAGCCGAAGCCCAGTGCAGATTCTGCCCGGCTTAAATATTTTCGAAATGACTCATGTTGATAATGGGCATCAGCAACATATTCCAGTGCTGCCCGAAACTGATACTTCGGGCGATAACCGGGTAATTTTAAAACGAGTTGAGCTCTGCCATTATAGAAGAGCAGGGAAGGGGTAAAATTGGTGCGTCGAAGGGCTGCATAGTCTTTTTCACTCCATGTTTTGCCATCAAAATCGGTGACCACACGATCGCCACGAACATTAATGGCTATTACATTAAAATGTTTTTGAGTAAATTTTATTATCGCCGGGTCACCCCAGTTAACTTCGAGTAAGGATTTACAGTAGGGGCAGTCTTTGCGGCCAAAATAAAGAATAATACCTTTTTTGCCATCTTTTAAGGCTTCCTTCAGGCTATCGTTCAAATCTAGAAAACTGAGGCTAAACCAGTCGGGCAGATGTAAGTCTTCTTTAAGGGGAAAGTCATCAAATATAAGGCTATCATTTGACTGTTGCTGACTGGCGCAACTAGTAAAGCTAATGATAAAAAACAATAAAAAAGAGAATAAAACACGCATAATCAGGTTTTTATTTTTAGGTTGTTGGTCAAAACAAAGTGTTATAAAAAATTTCTGACCCGTAAGATTTTAAAATGAGCGCTTTGCTCACAATATTTCTGCCACCCAGCTATGCTTTTGAGCCGGCGTGGCAGTAGCTTTCAGTTAGCCTGAGTCAAATGCTTCCAGTTCGTTCAGCATAGGCCTGCAAACTGAGTAAGTGCAGTATTCTAACTTATTTTATGGGGTCGCTGCATATAATCATGGCTACGCATTTCCTGTAGGCGGCTCAGCGTGCGTTTAAACTGAAATGCAAGCCGTTTACCTGAGTATAGTGCTTCTGGCAGAGTTTCGGCGCTGCTCAGCAAATTGACATTGCGGTCATAGAATTCATCGATCATATTAATAAAGCGTTTGGCTTTATCATTGTGGTTGTCATCCATTTTTGGGATTTTACTGATAAATACCGTATGAAACTGGCGGGCTATTTCTATATAGTCTGCAGAACCCCGCTGGTGGCCGCATATCACCTGAAAATCCAGCCATATAATGTCATGGGTACAGAGCACGGTTTCTATAATACGGTAGTTGATATGTATTTTATAATGGCGTCGGGCAGGGGAGGTGATAAGCTCCTGAAAACGCATTTCGAGCCTGCTCTGGCTATTCTCAGCCAGCAGATGCCAGGTGTCTGCTTTTTCCAGCAGGCGTAACCGGTGATCAACCGGTCCATCCAGTTTTATAACCCGGCTGTGGGTTTTTATCAGTTCAATAGCGGGTAAAAAGCGATCACGCTGTAAGCCGTTTTTATAAAGGTGCTGTGGTGCCTGATTTGAGGTGACGACCAGTACCACTCCCTCATCAAACAGCGTTTCGAGCAGGCCATATAACAGCATGGCATCGGTGATATCAGAGACATGAAATTCATCAAGACAGAGCAGCTGGTAATGTCGGGCAAATGCCTGGGCGATGTGTTTGAGCGGTTTTCTATGCTCCCCGATCATGCTTAGCTGGTCATGAATAGCCTGCATAAAATGATGGAAGTGAAGCCTGATTTTATGCCTGCTAATCAATGAGTGACTGTCGAAGCTATCAAAGAACATATCCATTAACCAGGTTTTGCCACGGCCTACATCTCCCCAGATATAGCAGCCAGGCAAAGTGGTTTTACTCGGCTTAAAAAGAGATCTTATTTTATAGCTGAGTGTCTGCTTCTGTAGCTGCTGGGTTATCAGTTGCTGCTGTAATTTATCCAGTTGCTCGACCGCCTGCTGTTGTGCAGGGTCAGCCTGGAAGCCATTTTTTTTTAATTGTCTGTTATATTCGTTAATTATGGACATAAATTATTTTTATAGGATTTAAAGTTATATAAAACAGTAAGATACATATAATATTTAATGGTGTTTATTAAGTGTTTCACAGGCTGTATTTAGTCGTTTTTAATTTATTTTACAGGCTGATTATGGCTCATATCCAGGATAAATTCAGAATAATAAACAGCTGAAAAATTATCGTGTCAGAGCCTGAGCTATCCCCACAAATAT
>QIDK01000137.1 GCA_003228405.1 Gammaproteobacteria bacterium
CCGACACAGGCATTCGGGATAAAACCGCAAGGAGCGGTTTTGAACAGGCTATGCCTGGCCCGAAGGGCGAAGGGCAGGAGCCCGTAGTAATAACGATGTTTTTTAAGTTAATGGGACAGCTGTGAAACAATATATTCATCATTTCTACAGGCTCCTGCCCTTCGCCTTATAGGCCGTGCAAGCATGTTTAAAATCTTTCCAGAAGATTTTATCGGAAATGACGAGCACTTAAAGTTAACGGATATAGCAGTGAAACAGGCTAATAAACCCCGTATAATAAATTCGATATGGTTTTTTGTGCAGGACATGAGCTAAATTAATGAATAATAAAAAACCAGCTATCTGGTTACTTTCCGCTTACCGATCAGACAGTCATGCTGCCTGGGCAGACTACCTGGTTGATACTTTCACAGAATTTCACTGGCACAGGCTCGAATTACCCGGCCGGCACTTTCGCTGGCGCATTCGCGGTAACCCCTTATCCTGGTTAAATAAGTTACCTGACAAAATACCTGATTTAATTTTAGCCACGTCAATGGTCGATCTGGCGACACTAAAGGGCCTGCATCCACAGCTGGCGAATGTCCGTTGTGTTTATTATTTTCATGAGAATCAATTCGCGTATCCTGCCAGCAGGCAACAACATGAATCTATTGACCCGCAAATGGTACAACTCTACGGCGCATTAGCCGCTAATAAGGTGTTGTTTAATTCGAGTTATAACCGAGATTCATTTTTTAATGGTATTGACCTGCTATTTAAAAAACTCCCTGATGAAATACCCGATAACATTATTGAATTATTAGAAAATAAAAGCGATGTATTGCCTGTAGCCATTAAACCCATTAAAACAAAACAGATAAAAAATAAAATATTAATTTTATGGAATCATCGCTGGGAATATGACAAGGCACCCCAGGTATTTACAGATGCACTTCTTAAATTAAACCAGCTTAGCGGAAATTTTCAACTAGCCCTGCTGGGAGACAGGCCCGTAAAAAAACCAGCCTCCCTGCTGATGATAGAACAGAAGCTGGCTGATAAAATTATTATTAATCAGAAAGTATCTAAAGCCGATTATGAAAAATACCTTTCACAGGCTGCAATTGTAGTAAGCACAGCCATTCATGAATTTCAGGGTTTATCTATACTGGAAGCGGTGAGCGCAGGGGCATCACCTTTAGTACCTGATGATTTATGCTATAGAGAACAGTATGCCGATGCATATCGCTATGCACCAGGTGACAGTAATGCCCTGGCTGAAAAACTTTATACGTGTTTAAATAAACAAGCTGAAGCACCGGATGTGTCTGCATGGTATAGCGAAAACCTTAAGCAGAAGTGGTTAAATATTTTATTATCCCAAGCCGTTTAATCGCGACCACTGCCCTGCTTATTCATTCAGCTGAGTTTTCCATAAGCCTGCATACAGGCCATTATTATCGAGTAACTGCTGATGCGTACCCTGCTCTACTATTTTTCCTTCCTGCAAAACTATAATTGAGTTTGCATCAATAATGGTTGATAAACGATGTGCAATGACCAGTGTGGTATGTTCAATTGCAACGGCTTTTAAAGATTTGAGTATTACCTGTTCTGAATGAGAATCAAGAGATGAAGTGGCCTCATCGAATATTAATATTTTAGGGTTTTTAAGAATCACCCTGGCAATAGCGACGCGTTGTTTTTCTCCACCTGACAGTTTTAAACCACGCTCACCCACAATGGTGTCATAAGCTTCGGGCAAAGATTCAATAAATCGGTCTATGTTAGCAAGTTTAGCCGCATGCCTGACTTCACCTTCAGTTGCACCGGGCTTTGCATATTGAATATTATGGAAAATACTTTCATTAAACAGCACGGTGTCCTGTGGCACTATGCCTATATGCTGGCGTAAACTGGCCTGATTAAGCTGCTGAATATTCTGCTCATCAATTAAAATTTCACCCTGATCGATATCATAAAAGCGAAACAATAATCTGGCCAGGGTTGACTTGCCCGCACCGGATGGCCCGACGACGGCGACTTTATGCCCACTGGGGATTTCAAAGCTGACATCATGTAAAATTTGCCTCTGTTTATTATATGAAAAATTAATATGCTTAAATTGAATGTTTGCCTGTTTTATGTTCAGGTTTTTTGCATCGGGTGCATCTATAATTTGTGGTTTGTTGTCGAGTAACTTAAACATCAAATCCATATCTGCTAATGAATGTTTCATCGATCGATAAATAATGCCGAGAAAACCCAGCGGAATAAATAACTGCAGCATCAGGGTGTTTACCAGCACCAGATCACCCAGGCTCATATTACCCGCTGCCACTCCTTTTGCAGCAGAAATCATCACCAGGGTTACACCTATAGCTATAATTCCACCCTGCCCAAAATTTAATATGGCCATTGAATTATTGCTTTTAACTGCACATTCTTCCCATTTTTCCAGCGTGGCATTGTAACGATTCACTTCGTAATCTTCATTATTAAAATATTTAACCGTTTCATAGTTTATTAAGCCATCTACAGCACGTGAGTTTGCTTCTGAATCATAGGCATTCATCTCATGTCTAAAATGCATGCGCCATTCGGTTAAGGCCATGGTGTAAATAAGATAAATAACCACGGTGCCAAATGTGACCAGTGCAAACTCAATTTCGTACTGGCCAAACAGAATAATTGCGACTAAAACAAACTCAGTCAATGTAGGTATAATATTAAACGTCAGGTAATTTAATATGGATGACAGGCTACGTGCTCCCCGTTCAAGATCTCGGGAAATTCCACCGGTTTTACGCTCTAAATGAAAATTGAGTGACAGCTTGAATAAATGTTTCACCACTTTTGTTGAAATATCTCGCATTGCACGAAAACGGACTCTGGCAAACACGGCATCGCGCAACTCATTGAATAACACATTTATTAATCGCAATGCGCCATAGCCCATCAATAATATTAGTGGAAATTCAATTGGAAGCTGTTCAGGCAAGGCTGAACCACTGCCTGTTGAAACATCCAGCGCATCAACAATCTCTTTTAATATCAGTGGAATGCTCACTGTGGCCACTTTGGCGAGCATTAATGAAGCCAGGGCAAGCAGCACTCGCCCCCTGTAACTCCATAGAAAAGGTAGCATGCGTTTCAGGTTGAGCAGGTCTTTACGCTCAGTATGGGGTGCTTCAGTGGGGCGATGGATTACATGCATATTTTAGAATAAAACCTTTAAAGGCTGATTAAATCATCAATATTATATACAATTAATACAAATAAACATGGCTCTATGCCCACATTAAATATATGTCTTTGAATTCTCGTAAGCTTATCTCTATCACAATTCTATTGTTACCTGCAGTCATAACTGCCTGTGATAACTCAGGCCCGACTAATCGTAGCCGCAAGCCAGCAGAACATCTGGTTGAAACAGTCACTGCCAGCTATCAGACTATTTCAGTTAAACAGACACTTCCCGGCACATTACAGGCTATTCGTGAAGTGCGAATTATTAACCAGGCTCAGGGCCTGTTAGTTGAACTACCGGTTTACCCGGGAGATATGGTTGAACAGGGACAAACCCTGGCGCGCATCGATGACAATATACTGAAAGCAGAGGCACAGAAAGCCCAGGCTACACTAAGACAGGCTAAAGTTGATTACCAGCGTTTAAAAGACCTGGCTCCACGTAAACTTGCATCAGAAAGTGAAATTGCACAGGCACAAACCCTTATGGACATTGCAGCCTCTGATTTAAAGCTAAAACAAACCGAGTTTCAACACACCCTGATAAAGTCACCTATTGCAGGAACGGTGGCAGAACGTCTGGTAGAGCCGGGTGATGTTCTTCCATTGCACACTCAATTGCTCACCATAATAGATACCTCCAGCCTTAAAGCTGAAATTTATTTAAGCGAATTATTACTGCCGGTGATTGAAACCGGCAATCAGGTTGAAATTAGCATTGATGCATTAGGTAATCAGCGATTTACTGGCAAGATCCAGCGCATTTATCCAAGCATCGATAAAGACACCCGTCGGGGTACGATTGAAATCATTCTTACGCCTACACCTGAAGGTGCTCGTGCCGGCCAGTTTAGTCGGGTGACTATTTCCACTCAAAATAAATCCCGTTTAATGATTCCCTATATCACGGTGCGCCATGATAAGCAGGGTAGCTATGTATTTTTGTTAACTGAAAATCTGGCACAGCGGGTTAATATTACTACCGGCATACAGCAGGACAAACTAATTGAAGTGCTTGATGGCTTAACCGATCAACAACAAATTATCAGTAAAGGCTTTTTAGGCCTGAAAGATAAAATGAACGTTAAAGTTGTTGCACCTGTAGCACCCCTGTTAACTCAATGAGTAATTTAAAACGCACAGGCGGCCTGGCCAACTGGTCTATTCAACGCCCGATAGCGGTGATTATGCTATCCCTTACGGTGCTGGTTGTGGGCCTGTTTTCATTTGACCGATTAAATGTCAATTTATTACCGGATATTATATATCCAGATGTGCGAGTGCGCATTTTAGAGCCCGGCATGCCGGCACAGGTAATGGAAGATCAATTTACTCGCCAGCTTGAAGAACAGTTAGCCATTACCGAAGGTGTCACCCGAATTCAGTCAAACACATCGGAAGGGCGCAGTGCCATTGATTTAAGTTTTCCCTATGGCACAGATATAGATAAAGCCATGCAGGATGCGAGTATTCGCCTTGACAGAGCCAAGCGTTTTTTACCTGCAACCACTGAATCGCCCATTATTTATAAACGCGATCCATCACAGATTCCTGTAATGGAACTGGTGGTTAGCTCAGCTAGCCGCGATTCGACTGAACTTCGTAGCTGGGTAGATTATGAATTTTCAAAATGGTTTTTAAATATTGAAGGCGTTGCTTCAACTGAAGTCGGCGGTGGCCTGGTTCGTGAAATTCAGGTGATTATTGATCAGGAAAGACTGGCCGCTGCAGGTCTTAAAGTCAGTGATATTAAAACCCTGCTGCAACAGGAAAATCAGGATGTATCCAGCGGTATTCTTTATATGGATACGCAAAAATTAAGCACCCGCACTAAAGGTCGATTTGATTCAGTTGAAACCATTGCCTCTTTGCCTCTGAGTACAGCAAATCAACAGAATATAGATCAGAAATTATTACTCAGAGATGTCGCAAAAATTATCGACACCCATCAGGATGAAGTGCTGCGGATTCGCTTAAACCAGGTGCAAGGTGTAAAAATATCGGTTCAAAAACAACCCGAGGCCAATACCATTGATGTGGCATCTCGTATACATCAGAAAATAGAATGGTTTAAAACACAAAATTTATTACCTGAAGATATACGTGTTGAAACCGTAGATGATCAATCAATCTATGTGCAACATGCATTAAACAATGCCAGTTATGCTGCCATTAGTGGCGCTTTGCTGGCCATGCTGGTGGTGTATCTGTTTTTACGTGATTTTCGCCGCACCCTGATTATTTCCAGCGCCATTCCGCTTGCCATTTTTATTACGTTTTTAATTATGAGTCTGGGCGGCATTAGTTTAAATATAATGTCGTTAGGTGGTCTGGCTCTGGGCATTGGTTTGCTAATCGACAACACCATTGTTATGCTTGAAAATATATCCCGCCACCAGTCACAGGGTGAGTCGGCAAAAATAGCCGCAAGTAATGCAGCCACTGAAGTTGCAAGCGCCATTACTGCATCAACCACGACCAATCTGGCTGCAGTCATTCCCTTTCTTTTTATCGGTGGCTTAATAGGTCTGCTATTTAGTGAATTAGTTATTACCTTAAGTGCCGCAATTGTTGCTTCTCTGCTGGTCGCCCTGACACTTGTGCCTGCGTTAGGGGCAAAAACAAAATCGCCCCGGCAGGCATCTGCACAGTCTTTTTTTAGTCTACTCCAGAAAAATTACAGTCATTTACTAAGTAAAAGTCTGCCACATTCAAAGCTAATATTATTAATTTTTACAGGCGCACTAAGTTTTAGTGTTTATCAGCTATCGACTGCTAAAAATATTTTTTTCCCGGATATGGATGAGGGAAAAGTCTCCATTATGATCAAAGCTGAACCAGGCACTCGACTGGAGGAATTCGACAATACTCTACGCCAAATAGAGGCCAGAGTTCTACAGATGCCCGAAGTTAAAACGTCCTTTGTTACCTCCGGCGGATTTGTTTTTGGCCGTTCAGAATTTCAACAAAGCAATCGCGGCACTCTTTCAATACAGCTTAAAACATTATCAGAACGTAACGGCATCAGCAGCAAAGACTGGATCAAAAAAACCAGGAACGAAATAAAACAGATGCAGTTAGCCGGATTTAAGGTGTATATGTGGATCAAAGGGGTGCGTGGCATAAGAACAAACCATGGAGATGATGATTTTAGCCTGCGCATACAGGGCCCGGATTTATCGATGCTAACTGAAATTGCAGAAAATATTATCAGCCTGATTAAGGATATTCCGGAGCTCAATAATTTAAGCCATAGTTATGAAGACCGGGGTAATGAACTGGTTATTAAAATAAACAGAGAGCGCGCCGCCGATTTTGGTGTAACCACCGAGGATATCGGCAGGGCATTACAACTATCACTCAACGGGCAGGTTGCCACAAAATTTCTTGAAGGTGATAGAGAATACAACATCCGACTTCGGCTGGAACGAGATAAAATAAAACAGATACAGGATGTTAAAAATATCATTATTTCTTTACAGAACGACAGGAGCATTCGCCTGCTCGATGTAGCCAGCATTAGTATTTTGCCCTCTCCCAGCATTATCAAACGAGATAACCAGCTACGTATTAATGAAATTACTGCCTCACTAAATACAGATACTGATTACTCGAGCTTGATGAACAAAATATTTGAACGCATTGATACGCTACATATTCCTGATGGCTATATAGTCTATGACGGCGGCACACTTGATACCCTGCGAGAAAGTGAATCCACGGGCTATATACTCCTGGCTCTGGCTATATTTCTTGTATTTGTGGTTATGAGCGTGCAGTACGAATCACTTACCAACCCATTTATTATTATACTGGGTGTACCATTCACCCTGATTGGTGTGTATATTGCTGTTGAACTCTCACTCGATAACCAGCTCAGTATGCCTGCTAAATTAGGCATTATTATGCTGGCAGGTATAGTTGTAAACAATGCCATTGTACTGGTTGAACAAATCGAAATATGCCGTCAGCAGGGTCTGCATAAAGTGCAGGCGGTATTACAGGCTGCCAGTTTACGCTTAAGACCCATCTTAATGACCACCCTTACCAGCGTATTTGGCATGCTGCCTTTAGCCGCAGGCTTTAATGAAGGCTCAGAGATGTTACAGCCATTAGCCACTATCATTGTTTTTGGCCTGTCCTTTTCATTGCTGGTTTCCCTGCTGCTTATTCCAGCGCTTTATCTAATGATTCACAAAAAGGATAATATCTCTTGAATAAGTGGTATAGCCAGGAGTCGGATAAAGACCTGGCTGATAATGAAATACATATCTGGCTAAATTACCTAAATGTTCATCAGGCCAGAATTAAACACCTGTATCCATTATTAACCGCTGCAGAAAAAGAACGCAGCGAACGTTTTAAATTTTACAAACATCGTAAAGCATTTATTGCATCACATAGTTTTTTGCATACGGTGCTGGCTTATTATATTGACACCCCGGCTGATGAAATTGAGTTTTCATATGCTGACCATGGAAAGCCTTATATCTCTGCACAGCAGAACGCACAGAATATTCAGTTTAATCTAAGCCACTCAAATAACCTCGCCATACTGGCTATCTGTAAGCAGCACCCTGTTGGAGTTGATATTGAATATGCAAACAGAAAAAATGACTGGCACGGATTAAGCAAGCGTTTTTTCACCGAAAACGAACAGCATAATTTTTTTAAATTACCCGAAAACACACAAAAAGATTCATTTTTTAAAATCTGGACTCGCAAGGAAGCTCATATGAAAGTAACCGGACAGGGTCTGCATCTTTCACCAACCCAGTTTGAAATTAGTATTCCACCTGAACCTGCAAAATTTATAGCTAACTTAAAATCAGCCGATAATAATTTTTACAAGATGGCGGATATTGTTTTACCTGATATGTTTAGCGATTATTTTGCCTGTTTATCGGCCGGCTTTGAGTATAAAAAAATAAGCCAGTTTATTCAGTCATAAAAACAGGCTCATCATATATTCTGTTTATGGATTTATTACTAAATCAGGACTAAAGGATGCGGTTAATAAGCGATAGAAAAATAGCACCTGTAGGAGTTAGCTTTAGCTGACGATAATGACTGCGATGCGAAGCGAGCCGTTAAGCTTATCGGCTCGCTTCGCTTTGCCAGGTGCATCGTCAGCTAAAGCTAACGCCTACAGGAAAAACGATTATTGTTATGTTCTGTGATATTAGAACAGCTATTCTTTTCACCTGATTCATTAGTATGTTCATAGCTTTCTATGTCAGGCCCACAGTTAATATTTTAAAAAGTTGACGGGGAAG
This sequence comes from Gammaproteobacteria bacterium, assembly GCA_003228405.1. Classification (GTDB taxonomy): domain Bacteria; phylum Pseudomonadota; class Gammaproteobacteria; order SZUA-229; family SZUA-229; genus SZUA-229. The sequence goes on from QIDK01000137.1 coordinate 8,508, forward strand.
CAAAGATAATAAATTAAACCGGCCAGCACAAACACCAGCACACCTGTAATACCAATAACTAGTGCCCAGCGTTTTTCTTTCTTTTCTTTTGCCTCTTCATTTTCAACAATTTTATGAATATCCTTAAGCACTTTAACTGCAACTACACGCTCTATATTTTTCTGCAGTTTATCCATTTTTCTGCTGCCTGTTATTCACGAGCACGACAGAAATATTATCGGCACCACCATTATCATTTGCCTGTGTAATTAATTCATCTACGCAATTATCCAGCTGGATATTTTCAACAAGTACCTGCCTGATTTGATCATCTGAAATACAGTTAGTTAAGCCATCAGAACAAAGCAGATAAGTTGTATCTTCTGCAAATTCAAACCTGTTAACATAAATTTCAGGTTGATCCGTTAAACCCAGTGCCTTACTTATTACATTGTGCATGGGCAGCACTTCAAATAGTTGATGGTTTATTTTTCCTTCATTCAACATTTTCTGGAGCACCGTATGGTCTTCTGTAATCTGCGATAGTGTTAGATTGTTAAATCGATAACAACGTGAATCACCCAGATGACTCATTGCCATTTCATTCTGGTGAATTAGCAGTGCAACAATAGTTGTTGCCATTTTACGTAAATGTGGCTGTTGCGACTGTTGTTGAAGAATAAGCTGGTTTGCCTCGGCTATGCCGTGCTGCAATGTCATGTGCAGCCAGTCTGCACCATAACCGCCACCGCTACAGGCCTGTAGCACTGCTTTAGCCACATAATCCTTAATGGATTCTACCGCCAGTTTACTGGCAACTTCTCCGCCGTCATAGCCGCCTACGCCATCTGCTACCAGTAAAAGAATGACATCACTATGCTCAAAGTTACATAGCAGAATACTGTCTTCATTCTGCTGCCGTACCTTACCGGTATCTGTACCACCAGCATAATTTATAGATGTTAGATTTTCAGACATATATTTTCATGCTTAATATAACGAAGTCGTTGCTGGTTTTTTAATAAGCGGCTTGTGGTTAAACATTCTGGCTTATGTTTACAACTCATACTCTCGATGTATTTGGCATTCCCTTTTTTAAAGCAGCGGCCATTTCTGCTCCCGTTGCATAGCGTTTATCTGTTTTTTTCTGCAGCGCTTTATTGATTATACGGGTTGCACTTGAGGGCAGGCCTGTGCGCACGTCTCTTATAGGTTTATGTTTTTCATTGGTAATTTTATAGGCAAGGTTGCCCAGGCTGTCTGCATCGAAGGGTAATTTGCCACAGAGCAGCTGATAAAAGCTAACTCCCAGTGCATACAGATCAGCCTGCCCGCCTACACGTGAGCCGGTCATCTGCTCTGGTGCCATATAGGATGGGCTGCCCATAAAACTTCCGGTGCGGGTTTTTACAGAATCTGTAATCCGTGCAATGCCGAAATCTGTAATTTTTAACTGATGATCTTTGGGGTTATACATAATATTGCCCGGTTTGATATCTCGATGAACGATATTCTGACGATGGGCATAGTCGAGTGCTTCTGAGACAATCTGCATAATGCGATAAACCTCCTGCACCGGTAATAATTTGCTCGCCTGTGTATATTCAGACAGGGGCACACCGCTAACATAATCCATGGCGATAAAAGCAAAGCCTTCTTCTTCGCCCACATCATAAACCGTGACAATATTATTATGACTTAAGCGGCCCGCCGCTTCTGCTTCACGGAAAAAACGAGACTTGACCGTTTTTATTTCATTCTTTGAAAACTGGGTATAGTCCAGGGTTTTAATTGCCACCTGACGGTTAATTTTAGGATCACTGCCCAGATAAACAACGCCCATTGCTCCCCTGCCCAGTTCCTTTTCAATTTTATAGCGGCCAAATTCTGGCAATTCCATCGCTGGCATAACCAGGGTTTTCTGTGCCTGCGAGGGTGAGAACGGTTCTGTACGTGTTTCAGAAAAACCACTAATTGAGTTAAGACGTTTTTCTATGTCTTTATAATTTTTCTGCCGAATATTAATTTCAGAATAAATTTGCAATGCCCTGTCATACTGACGTTTGCGTTCAAAACTTAAACCTATCTCATACAGATCAGTTAGCACTTCTTCATTTGCACGACACTTTAATAAACTGGTAATTGCAGTTTCATAATCACCTTTTTCATACTGGTAATGGCCTAACTGAAACCATGCATCATTTTGTTTTTGAAAAAGATCATTTATAACATTGAGACTGGAGAGATAAAAATAAACGGTTAAATGCCCCACCACCATAAGCAACAATAGATTAATCGTTGGCCACCAGACACCTTTGAGTATTAATAATACGGGCTGCGCTGAAATAATTGCTAATATAAAAAATGCACCCAGAAAAAGACCACTCTGTTTTGATAACAGAGGTAATAGCCACAACAGATAAATTACAATACCAATCATTAACACGGGCAGTAACCACCAGCTATATGAGGGGGTATAGTAAATGGCTGCGGCATCAATACTACTCAGAGAATCGGCCAGCACCTGTAGCTGATGCGTGTCCTGCCCGATGAGAACCATTTTATTTTTAAAATACGATTTTGACTTTTTTAGAGCCTCCTCAAAGGTCAGGCTATTTAGCTGTGCATGCCGACCACTTATATCAGAAAAATAATTAAATACTCTGCCGGATAAACCGGTATTGATTTGCAGCCTGTCGAGATCAATTCTACCTGCTTCATTCCATTTAAGGTTTCGACTATTCTTATATTGACTGAATAATGCCAGGCTCAAATCGGGTAATGTAGAGGTTTTATCCTGCTGATACCATATTAAGGCATGCTCATCCATTGCCTGATAATCGAAGGGGTATACCCTGTAAGGCAGCTGAGTTTTTGTAAGGCGAAATATTTTTAGCTGGGGCAAAAACAGAGATGGGATATATTTTCGCCATCCGTCCTGATAGATTAATGATTCACTATAGGCAATATGATTTTGCTGGCCTGGTATAGTTGAATACTGGGTCAGAAAAATCTGGTGATTTTCCAGCATCCACGCCAGTTTATTGCGCTCTCCCTCGGCGGGCTTCCATTTCGAGTTATTATTTCGTGAAGCAGATTTTTTCTTCTTTCTAGCGGCTACAACATAATCCATCTGTGGGAAGTCATCACTTAACCAGGCAATTTCTGCTGCCTTTGACTTACGTAATTTACGCAATAAAACACGGAATTCCTGAATTCCCTGTGGTTTCTGCAGGCGGGATTCATCCAGTTGAATCACACGGAACGCATTCGACTGTGGCTGAGCCGGTAGTAAATAGCTGGCAAAACGAAACATCTGAGCATCAAGCCAGCGGACGGTGCTGTTTTGAGATGACAGTAATGCCAGTAGAAAACTGATCAGAATGAAAAGGGATAAGTAAAGTCTGCGATGTTGATTCAATGATGAGCCTGTTATTCTATATGCCCTGAGATTTAGTAAAATCTAAAAGTGACATTATTATTCGTTGTATTATCACTACTGCCCCATTGGCATTATAAGTGCGTCAGCCCAGTAACATCTTCGGCTAAAGCCTGTAAACCTTCACCCTGAAAAAAGAGGAATGATCGGCTATAGCCTGTAAACCTCCCCCCTGGAAAAAGGGGAATGAGGGGGATTTAAAAGGGTTCAAATTTTTTAACTCTATAAATACAGCGTATTAACTTGAATGGTTTTAAATCTCCCCCAACCCCTCTTTTCCAAAGAGGGGGGTTTAACGCAAAGATAACTCTTATATTTTCAATAACTTAGAGCTTAACTTACTGGCAATGGCGGTAGAGCCTGAGCCTGAAGTAATGCTAGTGCCGGAATGACCGTTTAAATTATATTTAATGATTATAAGACATCTGTAGTTTTTATGCCTTTTACAAATAAAAATACATAAAAACTGGCAATACACTTAACGGGGTGACAGTGTTGTATTATATTGTTATTCAGCCTGGCCTTTATATGATTTCAGATTTTAGCCGAATAGTTAAATAGTTATATGAATTTATAGCAGATTTTTGCCCGGAATGGAAAAGAACTCTGATAAAGCTTTGCATGTCTGCTGAGCGAGCTAAAAAACCAAAAATATAGTGCCTTCAAACGACCGCTTCCAGCCCTGGTTAACTGAATCTGCCGATATTGAGAATGCCGGGCACTGTGCTTTCAGTAAAACTTCCGGTCTTTACGCCGCTTACCCGCCTGCTGAATAACCACGCCTTTTATATGCGTGGGCCCCTTAAATTCTTCTGTGTCATACAGGTCATTTAATGGCACCAGATAATGTTTTTCTTCATGCTCCCTGTACTGACGAAATGTGTATTCATCCTTTACATCTAATGCGACTACATAACAGCCATCGCGTATCACGCCTTCCGGGTCGACCACGATCACTACGCCATCCATAAATTCAGGCTGCATGGAATCACCCAGCACCTGTAATGCGAAGGGTTCGGCTTTACTACAGGATGACGCTTCCATAGGAGAGTTACTCGGTATTTAACTGGTCAATAATTATACACTAATATTGCCTTTTGGGGCGATATAACGAATCAGCGTTTGCTTATATATAATGACTATAACTGCATTAAGGCTGCTAATTATGGGGATAGCACTATTAATGTATAATGGCACCGTATTTTATTAAACAGCTATTAAGATTATGCCATCACAGAAAATTTGTAGAAATAAAGCCGTCCAGTTCACTTACACTATCTCAGATGATGCGGGTAATGTGGTAGAACAGGTTGATTTACCGGTTAATTATGTTCATGGGGCCAGCAGTATGGGGCTGATTGAGCGGGTTGAGCGTGCTATGGAAGGCTGTGTAGTCGGCCAGAGTATTGAAGTTGAAATTCCACCCGCTGAAGGTTTTGGGGAATATGACCCAGATCTGACGTTTACCGATGACCTTGAAAATGTGCCACCTCAATTCAGAAAGATCGGTGCCGAGGTTGAAATGGCCAATGAAGAAGGCGAAACCAAAACATTTGTGGTTGCAAAAATTGAAGGCGACAAACTGACTGTTGATGGAAATCACCCACTGGCAGGTAAAACGGCAACCTTTAAAGTTAAGGTGCTGGAAGTACGTGATGCGACCGCTGATGAAATTCACAATGGTATTTCAAACCCCAGCGTAGCTATTCACTAAGCCAGTAAAACCAGGCAAGCTCTGCCAGGGAACCTTTGATCAAGTCAAATTATTCTGGGCTACAGCTTCGATTTATGGCTTTAAGCCAGGCCCAGTGGATTTTTAATATCCACCCCATCCATAAACGGCTTTTTACGATCTGAGTGAGTCAGCTGGTAGACTAACCCTACCCAGTTACTAATAACTGCACCCGCGGTATCGTGCCAGGTGTTATTCAAATCATCCACTAGCAGATCTTCGGGAAACTCAGGCACATCGGCATTCTGTTTTAAGGCGGCCAGTAAATAGTGTTTAAACTCACGTAATATTGCGGCGGATTTTAATCCAAAATAAGCGTCTGGAAAGGGTGGATAATCCTTTCGCTGCCCTTCAATATACAATAGCACTTCACGCTTAAATTCTTTTAATAATGAAATAGTGTCATATTCGGGATGCCCCTGAAAAAAGATAGTTCTAAAACCATCGTCAGAGGTAGCCAGGTGCACACAGTCATTATCGCCCAATGCGAGTATGTGCAGGCCAGCCGCTGTAAACTGCTCATAAGAAACATCATTCCAGCGTGAATAGGGCACATCAAAACGGGTATTAATATCAGTGACCAGCGGGTGCGCCTTATTCGTAACACTGTGCGGGAAAACGCCCCATTTTTTTATCTCCCGTGGCTGGCGTTTTTGTGCATAACGAAATTCGAGCACCGCATGTGTTGCAAGACATGAGCACAGAGTTGAAGTCACATTTTCATATGCCCAGTCAGCCACTTCAATTAATGGTTTCCAGAAATCCTGGTTTGATAAATCAGAGCCAATAACATTGGCACCGGTAATAATTAAGGCATCCAGCCCCTGCTGTTTTATCTGTTCAAAGCTATCATAGTATTGATCAATATGTGTCTGGGTTTTTTTGCTGCGTGACAATTCACTTAAGGTAAACGGGTGCACATAAAACTGAGCGATGGGATTGCTTTCACCAACCAGTCTGAAAAACTGTCGTTCGGTTGCTGCCAGCGCCGCATCGGGCATCATATTCAACAGACCGATATGCAGCTCTCGAATATCCTGATGCACTGCTGCATCTGGATCAAGCACTTTAACACCTTCGCCACGTAAGCGGTTAAATGAAGGCAACTGGTTGTGGGCGACTAATGGCATTTAGTGTTGGGGCTCATGTTTTATGAAAGAATTTTTAGTTTTAATACTGGTTCAATCTCGAGCCCATATAAATCAGCATGGCTCGCAAATAGATTAGCCTGATTCTCTGCCAATAGCCATCTCCAGTAGCTGCAAAAAATCATCTTCATTTTTAACTTTAGCCACTTCTTCTGATGTTACTGTATAACCCTGCTTTGCAATTTTTTCATAGCGTGGAATACGCGAATGGAATAATCGGGGAAACACCCAGCAGGTAAACTCATCCGGATCCATTTGTGCTGCATATTGAAGATTATTTTGTTTCAGGTAAACGGCCAGCTGCTCCTGCAAAAACTCGGCTCGATAATAGAGTGGTTTAGGTGCACTTTGTGCTCTGGCAATTAGTTTTTCTTCTTCCTGCTTATTGGTTACCTGAATATAAAGCATCAGCGTATGCTCTGCCAGGGTTTCAATGACCCCCGGCTCATCCAGCTCACACAGGCTACCGCCTACATCATTTATAAAATGCTGATAGCCATAAATGTTTTCAATAAAATCAGGCACATCAAACATGGTTGCCACTTCACCCTCGCGATAAAGCGCCTGATGCTTCACAAAATCATCTAGCTCCACACCACCCAGCTCCGGGTTGCCCAGTTTACCAACAAAACTCAGTACCGGCCCCAGATCATTCACCTTGATATTATTGCGAATATAGATCCAGTCATTTCGCAGCAGTTCACTTAAAAAGGGCACCTGCATTGCCTGCTGCTTAATCATATCCAGAATCGGCTCATCCAGATAGCGGGTACCAATGCGGTAATCACCTGAAAAATGGAACCACTGGCTATCACGTAACATGCTTGATAAATAGGTTTTACCCACCCCGGACATGCCCAGCAGGGTGACTTTTTTATTTTTCCAGGCCTT